>DATEPP010000391.1:0-8497 GCA_035273165.1 Gemmatimonadaceae bacterium | reverse complement strand
GCGCTGACGAGCAACACCAGCGCGAGTGCCACCTCGGCGACGACGAGCGCGCGACGGACGCGGCTTCGTCCCCCGGTAGCGCGGCGCGAGCCGCCTTGCAGCCACTGGCCAATTCCGCGCGCCGAGCCGAGTGCGGGTATGACACCGACGAGCAAGCCGATCGCGGCGGATGCGACGAGCGCAAAGATGAAGACTGGTCCGTCGATCGCGATCGCGTCCGCGCGCGGCAAGCTCGGTGGGCTGAGTGCGATCAGGGCGTGCACTCCCGCACCGGCGATGGCAAGCCCGCCCACGCCGCCCAGGATCGCGAGGACCAGCGTCTCGGTCAGCAGCTGACGCATCAATCGCCCTCGGCCTGCGCCTAACGCAACGCGCATCGCCAGCTCGGCGCGGCGCTGCGCGGCGCGCGCGAGCAGCAGGTTGGTGACGTTGACGCACGCAATGACGAGCAGCAGCAGTACCGCCCCGATGATGGCGAGAAGGGCTGGCCGCGCATCACGGGCGACCTCGTCCTGCAGCGACTGAACGAGCACGCCATTCTGCAGATCGGCCCACGGTGGGCGCGAGAATTCGCGGATGGGCGTTGCCGCCAACGCCTTCAGCTCGTCGCTGGCAACCGCGGGACGCACCCGCGGCCTCAGCCGGCCGACGATGCGATAGTGATGGCCCCACTCGCGGGAGTTGAAGGTGCTCTGAGCGGGGGCCTGGAGCGGGGCCCAGATGTCCGCCGCTGGCGCCAGCACATCGCTGAAGCGCGGCGGCATCACGCCGATGACCATATACTCATCATCGTTGAGCCGCACCATCCGGCCGACGATGCCGCGGTCACCAGCAAAGCGACGCTGCACCAGACGGTCGCTCAGGATGGCGACCCGCGGTCCCGAGGGCCGGTCCTCGCTACCGGTGAAGTCGCGGCCAACGATGGGTCCGACACCAAGCGTTCGAAAGTATGTCGCGCTCACGCGCTGCCCGACGAGGCGTTCGGGCTCGCCCGTTCCGGTCAACGATGGCTGCCAGCGATCCGCTGCCGCGAGGTACTCGAACGATCGCGATCGGGCCAACAGCTCAGTGTAGGTGCCGAACGTTGGCGGAACGGCGGCGCCGTCGCTGCCGCGGTCGGCGAGTGTCACGAGGCGGTCGGCATGGGGATACGGCAACGACTCGAACAAAATCGGGTTCACGACGCTGAAGATCGTCGTGGCGGCACCGATGCCTAACGCGAGCGTCAGGATGCTCACCAGCGTGAAGGCCGGGTTGGAACGGAGTCGCCGGAACGCATAGCGGACATCGGCGACGAGCGTCTCGATTGCGTTCTCCCATCCGTACGACCGCACCTGCTCGCGAGCGACGGTCATGTTTCCCATCTCCAGTTGGGCGGCGCGGCGAGCGGCGTCCGGCGCCAGGCCGAGTCGTTCGTGCGCCGCGGCGCTGAGATCGTGATAGTGCCGCAGCTCGTCGGCGACGTCAGCGTCACTCGCGTCACGATTCATGAGGACGCGCAGGCCGCGCGTGAGCTGACGCCAGATGGACATTCGCTATGCCTCGGCCTCGAGGAGCCGCGCGATGGCGGCTGCGCGCCGAGTCCAGTCCGCAGTCTCGACCTCGAGCTGCTTCTTTCCGGCGCGCGTCAGACGATAGAACTTGGCTCGCCGCGCGTTCTCAGTCTGGCGCCATTCACTGTCGAGCCAGCCGGCGCGCTCCAGGCGCTGCAGCGCCACGAGCAAAGAGCCTGGATTGACCTTGAAGACACCGCGCGAGATCTGCTCGACGCGCCGCGCAATGCCAAAGCCGTGCATCGGCTGCAAGCTGAGGGTCTTCAGGATCAACATGTCCAACGTGCCCTGAATGACGTCCGTGTTCTCTTCGGCCACGCAAGCGCTCCCGTCGCGGTGACGACTGGAGGATGGTGTGCCTACTCTTGATTGTCAAGATGTGACGATCAGGGGGAGCCGTCGGCTGCGCCCCCGCTGTGCCAGCCGGCGAGAATCCTTGCTGCTTCATCGATGCGCTCGAGATCGCGCGCCACCTCGAGTGCGAAGACCGGCACCGCGTTCGCGACCGCACTGGCGCGAGGGAGCACGCTCGCGGCTTCCACACCGCCGAGGAGCGTTGCGATCTTGCCATGGCTGACGAGTGCCATCGTCGCCTCGAGAGAACCGAGGCGCTTCCGGCATATGAGCGCCTGCGCAATGTCGGACGTGCGCGGAGCGAGAACATAGATCGCGTCGAGCGGCAGCCATTGCTCGGGCGCTACGGGCGCGTCCCGGACGATGACCTTGTCACCGATCTCCGCATCGCTGTGGACTCCGAATCGCGCCGCGGCATCCTCTCGGAGTCGCACCGACGGTACGGCGACGGCGGTCCGCGGCGGAGCGCCCGAGAGTCGTACCGTGTCGTCTGCAACCAGATGGGCGCCGTTAGCGACGAGTGCCATCGTCAGCGTCGACTTACCGTGGCCGCGTGGACCCACGAGGGCAATCGCGCGTCCCGCAATCGCCGCGGCGCTGGCGTGGAGACATAGGTCGCCGGCAGCGTGAAGTGCCACCGAGAGGACGCGCCCCAACACATCCGCGCGAACTACCGCAGGCGACGCACCCGGAAGCGGCGACCAGTCGATCCGCTCGCCGTCGCGCGCGATGTCGAAGCTGCCGGTGTCATCGAAGCGAAGCCGGAACCGGTCACGACCTCGCTCGAGACGCGCCGCGACGCCGCCGACGAGCTCCTCCACGCCGAGGACGACGGCATCGGAAAGCGGAACGAGCGCCTCGCGGCGGCGAAGCGTCCAATCAGGACGATCGCACTCGCTCGCGGGGAGCTCGGGGAACTCGATGTCGGACTTGAGGACGCCGCCGAAGACTTCGTAACACGTCATGTGACTGCCAACCACGGCCTAACGACGACCTCGTCGTCAGCGCCGCACCTGCTGACTGTTACGACGTCCGGCAACCGAGCCAGGAGCCGTCTGTGGCGCTCGCGACGCCCGCGGTGATCCCCTGAATGCCGCCATCGCAATCGTGATTCAATCCGAGCTGCGTGAGATCGCGGAGGCGTCCAAAGCAAACGAGTTTCGGCTTTTCGTACATGGGGATCCCGATACGGAGGTCATTGGCGGAATGGCACCCTCAAAATCGGCGAAAGTCACCGATTGTCAATCATGAAATGCGTGCGGGCGCAGCGTGCTTCCAGCATCCATCGCCGGCAACTCCTCTCGCGCCTGCGCCTGGAGCCAGAGCTCGACGTGCATCGTGAGAAAGAGTGGGATCTTGAGCGCCGTACTACCCGTGCGACAGTATTCTTCCCAGCCGCGGCGCATCGCGTCAGGATCGACGATCCCCAGCTCCGCGAGCATTTGCATTTTGCCGTGGCGCGCGAGCAACAGCGGAAATTCTGACCGCATGCGCCGGTCGCTGTACGCCGTCGTTATGCCGGTTCGCGCCGGACGCGGCGCCAGCACCTCGTCAGGCAGCAGGCCGCGCATCGCTCCTCTCAGGAGGCGCTTGGTCTCACGCGCGTCGTTGCGTTCTTCCCTCGGTCGCGCGCTGGCAAATTCGACGACGCGTTTGTCGTAGAGCGGCGAGCGAAGCTCGACGCCGGCATCGAGCGCAAAACCGGCGAGGCACTGGAACGCGCGCGGGAATACCGGCGCCGCGAGAAAAAAATGCGCTTCACGTCGCCAGCCCCGATACCCGGGTCGGCTGGGCATTCGCGACCGCTCGCGCTCGCGAAGAGCGTGGCGTGTCACGAAGTCGCGTCGAATCCATGGTGGAGTGGGCCTCGTGAAGTCGTCCGCGGATCGGCGACCGAGCCGCTGCACGAGGGGCTGCTTGAGCGGCTCCGGTAATGCCGGTGCGATCACCCAATCAAAGAAGGTCCCAGCGCCCCGCCCTCCCTTGGCCCGCCACTGATTCGCCGTCGCCGAAACTCGTCCGCCGCGCAGAAGATCAGACAGAAAGACGTCCGAGATCTGGAAGAGCTGATCGCCGCCGTTGCCATCGAATGCGACGCGCGCACCTAACGAGCGCGCCCCGGCCGCCAGCGCGCGATTCCAGTGTTCGTAGGTGTGCGCGTACGGACCATCGCGCCGTCCCGCACTGCTCGCGGCGCTCACCAGCAGCGGGATCTCTTCCACGTCGATCCAATGGACCGGCGAGCTCCAGTGGGATGCAATCGCGGAGATCAGCTCGTCCTCACGACCCGGATCGCCTTCGGGATAGCTGATCGAGACCGGCGTGACGCGTCGCCCATCCTGGCGCTCACTCAGCGCCGAGTGGGCGCTGGCGAAGACGGAGCTCGAATCCCAGCCCCCACTCATCCAGACCGCGGTCTCTCCCTCCGGCGCAAGCCGCTCTGCGGTGGATCGAACGAGCAGATCACGCAGCTCGCGTGCGCCGTCCTCGAGGCTGGCGCCCTGAATGGTGCCGACGTCAGGCACGTCCCAGTGACGCGTGATTTTCGGCGCGCTCCCAGGCGTCCAGACGAGTGTCGACCCGGCGGGGAGCTCCCGTACGCCCTCATAGCACGTCTCGTCCGAGCCGCTCCAGAACTGCGCGCACGTCTCCGCGAGCACCGCGACGTTGAGTCGGACGCTCAACCCCGGCGTCGCGATGACCGCGGCCAGCGTCGATCCGACGACGAGACGGTCGGCCGCCATCGCGAAGTAGAGTGGCCGCTTCCCACCGAAATCACGCGCGCAGACGGCGCGACGCCGTGCGCTGTCCCAGAGCACGAACGCGAAGTCTCCCTCGAGCCAGCGTGGCGCCGCATCGCCCCACACGCGATAGGCGGCGAGGATCGACTCGGCGGCCGTGGCATTCACTGCCAGCGAAGCACCGCGGCCTCGCAACGCGTGGCGCAGGTCGTCGCGATAGTAGATCGAGGCATCCGCCGCCAACGACATCGTCTCGCTGCCGGCAAAGCCGTCGCCCTCCCGCGAGTCCAGCGTCGCCTCCCACGCATAGCGCGTCGCAATCAGCGTCGCGCCCTGTAATCGGCCCACACGAGAGCAGTCGCTGCCGCGCACGCGGAGTCGGTCGATGAAGCGCGACTCGCTGTCCGGGGCCAGTGGCGCCCCAAAGGCGCCGAGGATGGCGGTCATCGGGAGCTCGGCGAGAGATCGGCCAATCTCGCCTCGGTCAGCCGCGAGAACGGAGCGACCGCGGACGGCGAGTCGATGAGCGTGACGCCCATGCACTCCACCCACGCATGAGCGAGGAGCTTGTCGCCTTCACGCCTGACGCCGATCCGGATCACGCTGCCGTCGATGCCGCTTCGCTCGAGCATCCGATGCAGCGCCATCGAGCGCACCAGGCACTTGGGTCTGAAAACGCCGCGTCGCGCCGCGCGGTCGACGGCCATTGCGATCGCTGCAGCCCGCTGCTCCGCCGCCTTCGTCGCAGCGTCGATCGTGCGCTCCTCATGACCCCTCGATCCGGCAATGAGTCGACCGATTGGCCGCCGCCAGACGGTGACCTGCGCGCGTAGCAGCTCGACCTGGGCCCAGGCAAAGTCGAGGAGCTCGGGGCGCGACGGGATCCGCATGCCAGCGCCGAACACGTACCGTTAGGCGGCCGAGGGGACGACCAGCCCGTTCCGCTCGAAATCATCGAGCAGCTCGCGCACGTCCTGCCGCACCTCCGCGGCATCGGCGTCGGGGAAGCGTTCGCGCACCGATTCGCAGAGCGCCTCGAAGCTGAGCGGCGACGACTCGAGCTGCTGCCACACGAACGCCGCCACCTGATTGGCGCCGTAATACAGCTCGCGGCTGACACAGAAGAGGACAGCGCCATCGGCGACAGACGTCCAGACGACGTCCGGGCTGATGCGCGGAAGTGCGGGGTTTTCGACAGACACGGTCGGCTTCATCCGGCAAGAGATTCGGCGCCGCGGGTCGCACCCCGCGTGCCGCGGCAACCGTTCGCGCGCGCCTCGCTAAGTCATGCTGTCGCCAGCGCTTGCGACGAGCTCCGACGCCGCCCTCCGCGCATTTCGCGACGGCGATGCGGTGCCGCGGAGTCGAGTGTCGCGTCCGTACCACACACCCACGAAACGCGCTGGCGAAGTTCCAAGGGGTGCGCCGCTAGCCTTTGGCCTTGAGCGCCTGTAGCGCGTGCTCGAACGCGGGGACGTTGGCGCGGAATGCCGGCGGCACGTTGCGCAACACGACTTCCCATTCGGCGATCGCGGCCCTCGTTTCACCCGTCGCCGTGTATCCTCTCGCCAGGCCGAGCGACGTCCAGAACTTCTCGCCCGGATATCGCGATCGATTCATCTTGAAGATCTGAAGTGCGCGCGGCGTCCGACCCGATGAGAGGAGACTCATCCCATACGCATAGAGGTCGCGCGGCGTCGTCGCGGGCAGGCGGAGCGCGTGATCCATCACCGTATCGGCATCGGTGTCCCGATTCATCGCGTGGAGCACGGCGGCTTTCGTCTGCAGCGTCGAGAAATCCTCGCGACCCACTGCCGCTCCGCGGAACGGCTCGTAGATGGCCTTGTTGGCCCAGGTGAGCGCGTCATCGAGTGCGAGATTGCTGGCGACGGCGAATTGCGCCGCCGTCTGCCAGTTCTGGTAGTTGAAGCCAGGCCAGGAGAGCAGATCCTTCCGGATCTGCGCCAGATACAGCTCGTTGACGTTAGGCACGTCGATCTTGAAGGAGACGCGCTTGTTCTCCCACTGGAGGTAGGCAGCGGCGGAGTTGGGAAGTCGGTCGTCGAAGCCGTAAGTGAGAAACTCTGTGAAGGGCGCCGTCACGGGGTTCGCGCTCACGTGCAGGACGTCGCTCGCTGAGTCGTATTGAAAGCTGCCCCACCCGGGAGTGGCGGACGAGAGGATCCATGTCCATGGCGCGTCCTTCTCGAGGCGCAGGAAGAGTCCGTAGGTGCCGGCCTTCACGTCGCGTCCGTCGATCTTCACGTCGTGCGAGAAGGAGATCGTCGTCGTCTCGTTCGCGCCGGCGCGCCATGGCGTCGCGTGCGAGGGCCCGAAGCCGTCGTCGAAGAGCCCGTACTGCACCAGCTCTCCCCAGATGTGCCCGGTGCGATCGTTCGTCGCCGGAAAGTGGACGCGCGGGCTGTGGTAGGCGATCGTGACCTTCACGAGCCCGATCCACTGCGAGACCTCGGCGCGCTGATTGTTCCCGTTAGGCGGAAGCGTGAGCTCCGACTGGATCTGCGCCGCGGCGGCTCGTGCGGACGTGAGGGCCGCGAGGACGAGTAGCGAACGCACGACGCGCTTCATGAGCAACTCCGGATCGAGGGATGTTCAGACTCGTCCCACGATCAGCGTTGTCACCCCGCGCGGCTATACCATCGCATCAATCCGAACAGAGCTTGCACGTTGTCCTTACGTCTGCTCCATGTCATCCCGAGCGAAGCGAGGGATCTGCTTTTGCTCCCGTCGCGGGAATGCATCCCTGTCAGCGGCCTTCGAGAATGTGCGGCGGGGGTGCCAGGACTACCAAGCCACCTGTGGCGACGGATAGTAGTTCACGCCGAGCAGCCGCCAGCGTGGGGCGTGCGCGGCGATGCGGCTGCGGAAGCTCTCCCAGTCGTGCGTCTGCGTCGGGCTCCACGCCACCTCCGCAATGGCCGGCAGCCGCGGCATGATCAGATACTCGGCCGCCGTGAGGTTCTGAACCGTCTCGCTCCAGAGCGGCGCCTCGACACCGAGCACGTCGCCCGCCGTGACGCCCTTGTACTGCGTCACCGGGTCCCAGTCGTACGCGTTGCGCAGCTCGATGTAGGCAGCCCAGTCGAGGCCGAGCTCCGTCGCGGGCGTGTACTTCATGTCCAGATACGCCTGCGTCGCCGGCGACATCACGAGCTTCGCACCCTGGCGCACCGCCGCCATCGACGTATCGCTTCGCCACATCTGCGCGACCGACGTGGGCTTGAGGTGTGCGCGGCCAACCTCGTCCCAACCAATCATGCGCTTCCCGTGCTGAGCAACGATGTCCTGCACGCGATCGATGAAAGTCGCGTACTGCTCGATCGTCAGCACCTGCACCTCGTCGCCCCCGATGTGGATGAACGGCCCAGGAGTCATTGCCGCCAGCTCGCCGATGACGTCATTGACGAACTTGTACGTCGTCTCCTTGTCGTAGCAGAGCGCGCTCCAACCGACGTGAATCCCCGTGTACAGTCCCGCCCCGGGAGAATTCGGCGACACGTCGGGCGCGGCGCGGCTGCACCCCAACTCCGGATACGACGCGATCGCGGCGTTCGAGTGCGCCGGCATATCGATCTCCGGCACGATGTTGATGTACCGGTCCTGCGCGTACCGCACGATGTCGGCGTAATCGGCCTTCGTGAAATAGCCGCCCGGCCCTCCGCCGACCTCCGTGCTGCCGCCGTACTGCGCCAGCCTTGGCCACGAGTCGATCTGAATGCGCCAGCCCTGATCGTCGGCGAGATGAAGATGCAGCGTGTTGAGCTTGTACAGCGCGAGAACGTCGAGGTACTGCTTCACCTCGTCGACGGTGAAGAAGTGGCGCGCGAC
>DATEPP010000390.1:0-13942 GCA_035273165.1 Gemmatimonadaceae bacterium | reverse complement strand
CGTCGTCTGCCGAGGAATGGTCGTCGCTCCGGCGCGAAGCGGTGCTCCTTCACGAGCTGGCACACGTGGCGCGACACGACTGCCTCACGCAGACGCTGGCGGCCGTCGCCTGTGCCTTGTATTGGCCGCATCCACTGGCGTGGCTCGCGGCCGCTCGGCTGCGCGTCGATCGCGAGCTGGCGTGTGACGACGCCGTGCTCACCCGTGGTATCTTTGCCCGCGACTACGCGCGCGACCTTCTCGAGCTGGCGCGTGCGCTCAGCATGCCCGTGCCGAGGCTCGCGGTGAGCATGGCTGGCGTCCGCGAGCTGGAAGGACGCCTTCGGTCGCTGATCGACGGTGCGCGTTCGCGCCGGGCGCCATCTCGGGCGATGACATCCGTGGCGATCGTCGGCGCCTGTGTCGCCGGGCTCCTCGCCGCGATCGTGCGTCCCGCACCCGTCGCGGCGGCGGCAGCACCGGTACAAGCCCTGGCAGTCGCGAGCCGGCCGGCGCCGACGGCTTCTCCCTCGCGTTTTGGCGGCCAGTTCGCGATCCGCCTAACGACTCCCGCCGATGGACCGGAGAATCAGGGGCGGGTGCACGTGATGCTCTGGACTCCCGGCATCAACACGTTCTACAGCGAGATGCGGGAGCTCGCCGGCCTGACCCGCGAGCAGCTGCTCACGGATGGCGCGACGCTGAAGTTCTCGCTCCACCGCGATGCCGGGGCGCTCGAGTTTTCGGGCGTCGCGCGACACGCAACAGCCCAGGGTCAATTTTCATTCGAGGCCGACACGAGCTTCAACCGGGCGCTGGCCGATCGGGGAATTGCCGCGATCACTCCCGAAGACCAGTTCTCCTTTGCACGGCACAATCTCAGTCTCGCTTTTCTGGACGAACTGGCGCGGCTGGGCTACCCGACCCCGACTCGGCGTGAGCTCGTCGTCGTCGCGACGAGCGGTGCGGACCTGAAGTATCTGCGCGAGATGAGCGCGCTGGGCTACCGAGCGAGCTCGCTGAGTGGTCTCGTCGCTCTATCCAACCAGGGAGTGGATCCCGCGTTCGTGAGGCGGCTGTCCGCGATCGGCTACAGAAGCCTTCCGGTCGCCGACCTCCTGCAGCTGCGAAACGAGGACGTCGATTCGACCTTCATCGCCGACGCGAACGCCCGCGCGGGACGAAGGCTGAGTGTGGGCGAGCTCATTCTCCTGCGTATGAATCGCAGCGAGAGCGAGCCGCCGGCCGCAGAACCCATCGCGGACGACACGGTGACGACGGGACGCTGGATGCTGCACACACTCCCGGGGGGGACGCTGCAACTGGACATCGAGTGGGCAAACGTGAACCAGTGGCGCCGGCTGCTCCGGGCCTCCGACATCACGGAATTAGATCAAGGCCGCTTCCGGCTGGCGCAGGACGCCGGTGTCTTCACTTTCGAGCGCGGCGGCGATTTCAGCTTCGCGCCGAACAAGGGATTTCTGGCGACACTCCGCTCGCTCGGCGTCCGCGATGCCGATCGCATCGGCATTCACCAGTTGAAGAATCTTGCCTTCGGTTTCATGTCAGCGGACAGCGTGAAGGAGATCATGGGCGAGGGATTGGCGCCGCTGACTCTTCACGACGTGGTCGACCTTGCGGTCTATCAAATCACGCCGGGGTTCGTGCGCCAGGTAAAAGCGTCCGGGTATGAAGACCTCACGCTACGGCGAGTGGTGGATATCAAGATGGGAGCGCGAGTACCGAAGGTCGTGGGAGGAGAGCGTTAGCTTCTTTTCCGCCTAACGCGAGCGGCGTCGCCGCGTGCATGAGATGCGACGTGAGCGGATTCGCGGCTCTTCCGGGAATTTCGGGATCGGGCACGGAGAGAGTCTTGGGCCCCTGACATCACTGACAGGGCCCTGACACCACTGACGAAACGGCGCAACAGTGGGACGTGCCGGAGCTATTCCATGGCGATGGAATGGGATACTCGCGCCGCTCGTCTTCATCATCATTCCATCGTCCAGCGGATTATTGGTGCGCGGAGCTCGTCAGTGGTTTCAGCGCCGTGTCAGTGGTGTCAGGGGCCATGCTCTTTCTCAAAGAGGGCCAATTCCCGGAAATCTCGGATGAACCGGATTCCGAAGTGGCACAGGTATCGCATTACTGCTGACTACGCTTGGTCGGCAATCAAACACATAACTCCGCCTCCTCAGTAGAGGAGGTGCGAATCCCTGTGCATCAGTCACCTATGGCGCCGCTCAGCTCTACGGCGACGGACGTTTTGTCCGCCTCCCCGGAAATGGCACCGACGGAATTCACAGGCCTGGAGCGCGCTCTCCTCACCGAGGGCGCGAAGGCCTTCCTCGTCGATCTCGAACGGCAGTTCCGGCCCGCTATCGCGGAGGCACTGGCGCGCCGTGTCGCGCGCCGGGCGCGCATCGCACGCGGGGAGGAGCGGCTCGAGTTCCTGACTGAGACCGCGGCCGTGCGGGAGCGCGAGTGGGCCGTGGCACCGTTGCCACACGATCTGCTTCATCGCGCCGTCGAGATCACCGGACCGGCCGACCGAAAGATGATTATCAATGCGCTCAACTCGGGCGCTGACGTCTTCATGGCGGACCTGGAAGATTCGTCCTCCCCGACCTGGGGGAACGTACTCGAGAGCCAGCAGAACCTGCGCGATGCGGTGCGGCGGACGATCGAATTGCGCGACCCGAGCACCGGCAAGCACTACACCCTGAACGAGCAGACGGCCGTGCTCATTGTCAGGCCGCGCGGGCTGCACCTCGTCGAACGGCATCTCCTGGTAGACGGTCAGCCAATTGCTGCTTCGCTCTTTGACGCGGCAATGTTTCTCTATCACAACGCGTCGGCGCTCATCGAACGTGGCACCGGGCCGTACCTCTATCTGCCCAAGATCGAGAGTCATCTCGAGGCACGCCTCTGGAACGCGGCCCTGTCCGCGGTCGAGCGTGCGCTCGATCTGCCGCACGGCACGGTGCGCGTCACGGTGCTCATCGAGACGCTGCCGGCCGCCTTCGAGATGGACGAAATCCTCTGGGAGCTGCGTGACCGCATCGTTGGTCTCAACTGCGGCCGATGGGACTACATCTTCAGCTTCATCAAGTATCGGGGCCACGATCCGCGCGCGGTGCTGCCAGATCGCGTCCAGGTCACGATGGAACAGCCGTGCATGCGAGCGTACACGCAGCTCGCGGTGAAGACCTGTCACCGCCGCGGCGCACTCGCGATCGGCGGGATGGCGGCCCAGATCCCGATCAAGAATGATCCCGTCGCGAACGAACGCGCACTCGCCAGAGTGCGGGCCGACAAGTTGCGCGAGGTGAGCGACGGTCACGACGGCACCTGGGTCGCCCATCCGGGTCTGGTCACGGTAGCGCGCGAGGTATTCGAGGCGCAGATGACGGGCCTGAATCAGCTACCGCGCCTGCGTGACGACGTGCACGTCACCAGCGAGGATTTGCTGAGAGTTCCGGACGGCACGCGGACGGAGGAGGGACTTCGTCACAACGTCCGCGTCGGCGTGCAGTACATCGAATCGTGGCTTCGCGGCTCGGGTTGCGTTCCGCTCTACCATCTCATGGAAGATGCGGCGACCGCGGAGATCTCACGCGCGCAGGTGTGGCAATGGTTGCATCACCGTGCACGCCTCGACGATTCCGGTGACCTGGTAACGCCCGAGTTGCTCGATCGCATCGTCGCGGAAGAGATGATCCGCATCGAGAGCGAGGTAGGAGAGGCGCGCGTGCGTGCGGGGCGCTTCGCGGAAGCCCGCGCACTCTTCGTGCAACTCGCCACGGAAGAACGGATCGCCGATTTCCTCACGACCGCCGCGTACACCTCGCTCGACCACGTCACCCCACGCACCTTGGCTTGATTGGAGAATGCTCATGGCCACCGCCATCGCCCTCACCGAAGACGTCAGCTCGGACACCAGTACGCCGCCGGAACGTGAACGCTGGGCGGGGACCATCAGACCCTATACGACCAGCGACGTCGAGCGGCTGCGGCCGTCGATCCGGATCGAGCACTCACTGGCGCGTGCCGGCGCCGAGCGTCTATGGGAGCTGCTCACGACGCGGGAATTCGTGCCGACGTTAGGCGCGCTCAGTGGCAGTCAGGCCGTGCAGATGGTCCGGGCCGGGCTCGAGGCCATCTACGTCAGCGGTTGGCAGGTCGCGGCCGACGCGAACCTCGCCGGCCAGACCTATCCCGATCAGAGCCTCTACCCTGCCAACTCGGTCCCGGCGCTCGTTAGGCGTCTCAATGCCGCGCTGCTGCGCGCTGACCAGATCGAACGGAGCGAGCGGAGCACGGCCAGCCGGCGGTGGCTGGCGCCGCTCATCGCTGACGCCGAGGCAGGCTTCGGCGGCCCGTTGAACGCCTTCGAGCTCATGAAAGGGATGATCGAGGCGGGCGCCGCCGGCGTCCATTTCGAGGATCAACTCGCGTCGGAGAAGAAGTGCGGCCACCTCGGTGGTAAGGTCCTCGTGCCCACGGGCCAGTTCATCCGCACGCTCGTCGCGGCACGCCTTGCCGCCGACGTGCTGGACGTCCCGACGGTTCTCATCGCCCGCACCGATGCCGACAGCGCGAAGCTGCTCACGAGCGACATCGATCCACGAGACCAGAAGTTCTGCACCGGCGAGCGCACGGTGGAAGGTTTCTTCCGTCTGCGCGGCGGCCTCGATTGCGCGATCGCTCGCGCCATCGCCTACGCGCCCTACGCTGATCTCCTCTGGTGCGAGACGTCGACGCCGAATCTCGACGAGGCGAAGCGGTTCGCCGAGTCTGTCCACGCCGTGTACCCGAACAAGATGCTGGCGTACAATTGCTCGCCGTCATTCAATTGGCGAAAGCATCTCGATTCATCCGCGATCGCCAGATTCCAGCGAGAGCTGGGCGCGATGGGCTACAAGTTCCAGTTCGTCACGCTCGCGGGTTTCCACGCGGCGAACTACAGCATGTTCGACCTCGCCCGCGGCTACCGTGCGCGCGGCATGGCTGCGTACTCCGAGCTGCAGACGGCGGAATCGGCAGCAGAGGCCGAGGGATACACCGCGACGCGCCACCAGCGCGAAGTCGGGACTGGCTACTTCGATCTCGTGTCGCAGATCGTGTCGGGTGGTGTGAGCTCGACGCTCGCGCTCAAGGAGTCGACAGAGGCTGCGCAGTTCTGACCGATCAGCGCAGGCGACGCTCGGCAGGATACGGGAACGTATCTACGAGCTCGCCTGCGCGAACCCGGTCCTGTACGGCGCACCACCACTCCGGATCGAGGAGCTCGGCGTGGACGTCGAGGAAGGTGTCGCGCAATGGGCCAGCGGGCACCATGAAGGGCGCGAATTCCTCCGGGAAGACGTCCTGCTCGCCGACAGAGTACCACGGTTCAGCCGCGAGCTCGTCCTCGACCGACCTCGCGGCCGGGAACGGGCGAAAGCGACACTCCGTGAGCGGTAACAGCTCGTCGTAATCGTAGAAGATGACTCGGCCGTGTCGCGAGACGCCGAAATTCTTGAGGAGCAGATCGCCCGGAAAGATGTTCGCGGCGGCGAGATCCTTGATCGACTGGCCGTAGTCGATGACGGCATCCTCCGCCAATGATTCATCGACTTCCTGAAGATACAGATTGAGCGGTCGCACACGCCGCTCGGTGTATACGTGATCGAGAACGATTCGCTCGCCATCATCGTGCACGACACTGGGCGCCGCTGAGCGGAGCTCGCGCAGTAGTCGCTCGGGGAAACAGCGGCGGGGAAGCGCGAGCCCTTGAAAGAGCTGTGCGTCCGCGAGCCGGCCGACGCGATCGCTCAGGAACACGCGGCGATATTGATCGACGACGTGTTGTCTCGTTGTGCGCTTCGGCGCTCCGATACGATCCTTGATGATCTTGAGGACGATGTTGAGCGATGGCAGTGTGAAGACGGACATGACGAGACCCTTCACGCCTGCTGCTTCCTCGAAGCTCGCGCTCCTCGCTTCGAGGTGACGCAGGATGGTCCGGTAGAGCTCCGTCTTGCCGTGCTTGTTGTACCCGATCGAGGTGTACAGCTCGTCGATGCGCTTGAGCGGCATCAGCTCACTCAGAAACGCCACGATCGCGGCGGGACACTGCACGTCCACGTGAAAGTATGTCCAGGCGAAGCCGAACACGATCGAGATCTCATCGGCGGACGTCAACACGGCGTCGACGACGATCCCGTCTCCTTCGGCGAGAAGGGCGAGAACGATTGGTATCCGACGACCGGCGCGGTGGAGGCGTCCGACGAGATACGCACCCTTGTTGCGATAGAAGAGGCTCGTGAGCATCTCCGCACCATCGACGCGATCGTCGCCGAAGGCGTGTCGCGCGGCCCGGGAAATGGCGTCGCCGACTCGAACTGCATCGCCATCCCGATCGGCGAGGTCATGTGCGAAGATGCCGAGGAGATTGGTCGCGAGCGCGCGGGAGCCGGCGGCGCCGTCGCACCATCGCGTCGTTCCCTCGTCCGCGCGCGCGAGAAGCTCCGGTGGCCAGGGCTGAGCGAACTCGATGCCGTGATCGACGCCCGTCGTTCCGAAACGGCGCCGCGTGACGGAGCTGAAGAAGGTGGCCGCGATCTCCCGATCGAGCCGTCCTTCGACGAGCGATGCATACTCGTCGCGCATCGCCATCCAGAGCCGGCGATCGGCGGCGGCGTCGCGGGCACGCCTAACGACCGAGGCGATGGCGTGGTCGACGCTCCGGGAGTAGAAACGGAGGCGGTCGCTCGCGCTGTCGCGCACGGCAGCCCAGTCGCGGGCGCGGAAATGTCGCGCTGCCCGTCGTGCGGCGACGCGAAATCGGGTGTGATAGTCCTCGAATACGTCGCGCATGACTCGCGCGCAGTCGCGCGCGAGGCCGCCGTCATGCGTCTGATCCGGGCTCGAGAGCATCTACCTCAACGGCGATGAAGGGGAACACCGGAAAGCGTCACAACGTCGCCCGGACCCACCGCGCGAAGAGATGGATGATCGACATCCGGCGCGGCAAGAGCTGCTCCAGCTCCGCCGGCCGATCGATCCAGGTCGTGCGGGCCATCATATAGAAGAGATCGACGAGTCCTGCGGACGCCTGCGGGCCCGATACGATGAGCATCGCCTCACCGTCGGACATCAGCCCGCGATCGTCCATGTTGTGTGATCCTTCGGCGAAGTAGAAGCTCACGTGCTTGCGCTCGGCTTCAGGAATGCTCGCTTCGTAGCCGCGCATCATCTCGTCGGCCCGCCGGGTGGCGGCGGTGTCCACGGCCGGATGAACATCTCCTAACTGTTCCGCAAAGGTTGCTGTCTGTCGTGACTGCACGCGCATTGCATCGGCGAGCATGACGTCCCAACCGGGCTGACGCAGCAGCGCAGCGATGGCATTCGGCCGGGCGACGACCTGCGTCTTGCGATGGGGTTGAGGGGGGTGGGCCTTCTCATCCTTCGCCAACTGCGTCGCGTCTGGACCGTCGTTCGCAATCTGGTGCTCGACCTGATTGAGCACGGCGAGCGTCTTGTCGTCGAACGGAATCACGTCGCGAATCCAGGGATAGCGCGCGAGCCCGGCGCGCACCTCGCGCAGCCGACCGGCTGCGTCGTCGGCGCTCGCGTGCGCGGCGAAGAGACCGATGTGCAGATCGCCGCCACTTTCCCGCATTGCCGGTCGCAGGCTGTCGCGCAATGCGAGAAGACGCAGGAGCACGTCGTGCGCCCGCGCCATCGCCGGCGCGTCGGGAATCGGCGCATTCGCCTGCGCCGGTGCGATGATGTGCACCCGCACGCCGCGAGCAGCGGCTCCGGCGAGCACGCCCGCCCACGTCTCGCTCATCCAGAGTTGATCCGGCACGATGACGACCGCGCCTGGTTGTGTAAGATTGTACAAGATCGCGCGTGCGACCGAGGACTTCTTGTCGCCGAAACCAACCTGGTTGTGCACCTGCAACGCGCGTCCGACGTAGGCGCCGAGGTTCGCGTCCTGCTCCTGCGCCTTCTTGCTCGCGACGGCGCGAAGTGGCGCCGGGATGTCGCTCTCCGAGTAGCCGTTGCTCCGCAGCGCCTGGCGAAGGGCAGCCCGTGCCTCCAACGTTGCGGGACCGCTCAGCCGGAAACCGCGATCCTCCCACGTCGCGCTCGCGTACATCTCGCCGATGCCGATGCCCATCACGAAGACGGCGCCGCGATACGGATCCGCCTCATTCACATCGTAGAGCACGAGCTTCCGGTGATCCCGCATCAGATTGTCGGGGGTGAACGGAATGCCCGGGATGATGTGGCTGCTCCGGAACGAGAAGTCGGATTGATTGCCGACGTTCACGTGCACCTTGATCGTCTCCCGCAGCCAGCGCTCGGCGTTGCCGCTCGCCCTGGCGTCCTGCTGCAGCCGCCGTGAGCTCGCGATGGCGGCGAGCAGCTCACTCTGCCGCTCGCGCAGATGTCGCTCGCGCGTGCCGTCGTCGCCCTTGATGCGCATCGACGCGTGGAGCGGATTCTCGAGAATCGTGAGCCAGAGTCGTCCGTCGGAGATCTCGTAGAAGTACTGATCGTGGAGGATCATGTACATCGGCATGACGCCGGTGCTGTCGTAGCGTCTGACGGCCGCGGTGAGCGCGGGAAAGTACGCGTCCGCCACGATCGTGTACCCGACGTTGTCGATGGCACGCGTGAACCATTCGCGACCCTGGAACTCGTGCGTCCAGAGCACGTGATACTGCCGGGCGGCGAGGATCGAGCGCGCGATCTCGAGCGGCAGATCCGTGTTGCGCATGTAGGTCAGCGCGTTCCTGTCGGTGAACGGGTGACCGACTACTCGACCGATGAGCGAGTCCACCTCGATCTGGTCGTCGTACTGGTCGACGGTGAGCGCGAGATCCATCGGCAGCCAGAGGAGGCGCGAGTCGCGCGTACCGCGTATGAGAGTGCTCATCGGCGTCGTCACCGCATCGAGCCACGCGGCGAATGCGTACATCGTCTTCGGCCGATCGCCTAACGGGATTCCTGACGAGTCGCTGACCCAACGCTCGAAATCCGCGGTTGCCCCTCCGGCGAGACGGGGAAGGTCCACATTCTTGACGCGTCCGAAGACCGAGTCGACCGGGATGATTATGCGGTCGAGCACCGCGATCCGGGCACGGCGCGCGGCGGACACACTTCCAAGGAGCTCTTCGAGCGCCATGCGCGAACGTTCCATCGCGGCGCGGTAGCTCGACACATGCGATCGGCGGATGGCGTCGTTGGTGTAGAGGTCCGAATACGCGGCGATCACGTCGGATGCCGACGCGAGGTCGCGCGCCAACTGCCGCGACGTGGCATCATTCGCCGCCAATGCCTGAACGCGGGGCTGGGGAGGATCTGGAATCGAGACGTCGGTGTCGCGCGGCCGCGTGCGCCCGGCGAGCGGCTGGAAGAGCGGTGCCGTGAGACCGATGCGCACCGTTTGTCCGCGCTCTGGAATCCAGTCGACGCGCACCATGGAGCCGTGGCCCAGTATACCGCCGCGGCGGATCGCGCTCTGCCAGCTGACGATGGTGTTGACCCTATGATGTCGGAGGTCCCAGTCCGCGCCGACACTGGTAGCGAGCAACCGTGACGTCGCCATCGCACGCATGCCCACGTCTCCGATGCCGCCGATAGTGCCGTAGCCTTCGAAGGTGCCGCCGATCAGGCCGAGAACGGGATCCAGCGCCTGGATCGGCGGCTTGTTGAGCGAATGGAAAACACCGTAGCTGAGCGTCGCGCCCGCGCGATCTCCCTCGCTGTAGGCCGTCCCCTGTGCGGTGATCTGCTGTCGCCAGATCGGTGGTTGTCCGATCGAAAAGAGGGGTGCTGGGACCGGAGTTGCGGCCTGCGACTGCAGGCGGCCCGCATGCACTACGGCGAGCGCCCCTATCAGGGCACTCGCCTTCAGTATGCTGATCATGCCCGGCTCAAGGGCAATCTTTGTGCGAGCCCTCAATAGCACCAGCGCCGGGTCCACTCACGTCGCCCGACGCTGCTTCATCCGTCGCCTGCTCAGCGAAGGAGGTGTTTGTCCAGGAAGTCCGACTGCGCGTGGAAGTAGGTGAGCCACGAGCGGTGGAGGAGGAGATCGTGAATCTCGTTCGGAATCACGATCAACTCGTGCGGTACCCGCTGCTCACGCAACGCCTTGACGAGCTGCACGGTCTGATCGAACGGCACGTTGTGATCGTCGTCCGCCTGAATCACGAGGACGGGCGAACGCCAACGCTTGATCGACGACAGTGGCGACGACGCAAACGCAATGCTGTCGGAGGGAGCCTTGGCGCCGGCCGCGGCGTAGATCTTCAACAGGCCATTCCAATCGTGCACGCCCGCGTAGTCGACGCCCGCGGCAAAGACATCGGACGCGCGCGCGAGCGCGAGCGCCGTCATGTAGCCACCATAGCTGCCTCCCCAGACGCCGAGCCGCTTCGGGTCGACGTCCGTTCTCGCCTTGAGGAAATTCGCGGCGCCGAGGATGTCGTTGAACTCACTCGCCCCCGACGGGCCGAATTTCGGCGGTGCGCGGAAGTTCAGACCATAGCCCGTGCCGCCGCGATAGTTGACGGACAGCACCACATATCCGCGACTCGCGAAGTACTGATTCTCCGCGTACATGTACGCGTACGCGTCCATGGGATTGGCGCCGAGCAGCATCTGGCGATAGGGGCCACCGTGGAAGAAGAGAAGGGCAGGGTGCCGCCGCGTCGGCTCCCGCGACTCGTTAGGCGGCAGGAAGAGCTGGCCGTGGATCATCATCCCGTCGGGGGATCGGAAGATCACCGGCTGTGGCACCACGAACTGCGCGCCCGGATACTCCTCCGGGATCGTCTGCGACGCGATGTCCTGTGCAGATCCTGATTGCGACATCACCGCCGGTCGCATCGGGGTGCGAGCGTCCGCGTGCAGGAACGCGATCGAGCGACCGTCGCTCGTATAAACCGGGAGATCGGCAATCGTCGCTCCTGTCGTTAGGCTCGCCGGTGTCCCGCCTGCTACCGGAACTGTCCAGATGTGCCGGTGGTCGGAATCGCCCTGATTCGAGGAGTACACGACGTGGCGTCGATCGGGACTGAGATCGGCGCTGAACACCTCGAAGTCGCCGGGCGTCAGCAGCGTCGGGGCGCCGCCGGCAGCCGGGACACTGTACAGATGCACGAAGCCGGTTCCTTCCCAGGGAAAGACGATTCGGTCATCCGCTCCCCACGCGAACGCCGAGTTGCCCTCGAGCGAGTAGAAGCGGCTTCCGGCGCCCGCACTGGCGCGCCAGATCTCGTGGCCCTTGCCTGTCGCGGCATCGGCGACCCAGATCGACCACGGCTCGGCGGTGCGCGCTGACGTGAACGGACCGGGCGCTCCCGGCGGGATGCGGATGAACGCGATGCGATCGCCGTTAGGCGACCAGATGGGTCCGACGTCCCGGTCCACGCTCGGCGCGAGCCAGGTGAGGGATTTGCGCGCGACGTCATAGACGCCGATGAGGCTGTGATCGCCGCGCGAGCTCACGAAGGCGATGCGGCCGCCATCGGGCGACCACGCCAATGATCCGTCTCGGCCGAGGTCGCGCACGATCGTCTGCGCCTTGCCGCTGCCGTCGAGCGGGGTGAGGACGATCGAGTTGCGCGCCGTGTACGCGAGGATGTTCCCGTTAGGCGACGGCGTTGGCGAGCTGCCGTCGCCGATCAAGCGCGGGGTAGTGTCACTCAGCGCGATCGCCCAGATCTGCGCCGGCGTACCGCCGAGCGGAAGATCGCGGGGATTTGGCTCGCCGCCGCGGACGAAGACGAGCGTCTGACCATCGCCGCTCCACACCGGAGGCTGAATTTCCACGCCGAGATCGCCGGTGAAACGCGTCAGCTGTCTCGACGTGTACGTGCCGTTCGCGGAGGGTTCGGCGACCCAGATGTTACGGGTCCCCTCAGCGTCGAAGATCCAGGCGAGCCTCGATGCGGCTGGTGCCGCGGTGAGGCCGCTCGGAAAGGGCGCGCTGAGCGCGGCGTCGATGGTGAACGAGGGTTGCTGCGCCGACGCGGTAGAAACGGCGAGGACGACGAGGAGGGAGGAGACGGTTCGGGGAAGCAAGGTGCGGAAGGTCATGAAGATGGGGAGGGGGAGGGTGGGATAATACGCCGCGGTCCGCTCCAGTCCTAGAAGAGCGCGGCTTCTCGTGCGATTCAAGCACACGGCTTAGGGCGAGCCTTTCCCTTCCTGAGGCCACCGCTCATCATTGGTGGAAGATTGTGAGGCACACTCCGGTTCCCCCCTACAAGCAATCAAGTGCGTGCATATCGATGGTTGTTGATCGCGGCTCTGCTCACCGCGGCGCAGAACTCCCTCGCCGCTCAGACGAAACCCGACTGGGCGGCGTTCGACAGGTACGTCGCCAAGGCATCCGCTGACTGGCGCATTCCGGCGCTCGCAATCGCCGTCGTCAAAGACGATTCGGTCCTCTTTGCCAAGGGCTACGGCGTTCTCGAGAAGGGGAAGTCGCAACCAGCCAACGAGCACACCCGCTTTGCCATCGGGTCGACGACGAAGGCGATGACGTCGGCGTTGCTCGCGATGCTCGTGGACGAGGGGAAGCTCAAGCTCGACGACCCTGTCACGAAGTACATCCCCGAGCTCCAGCTGTCCGATCCGTGGGTGACGCGCGAGCTCACGATCCGAGATCTGCTCACGCATCGCAGCGGTCTGCCCGGTACCGATTTGTTCTGGGCATCGGGGTGGAACTACAGCCAGCCGGAAGTCATCCGGCGGCTCCGCTACATCCAGCCCACGGCGTCGTTCCGCTCGGAGTGGCAGTACCACAACGTCATGTACGCGCTCAACGGCGTCATCATCGAGCGTGTCACCGGCATGCCGTGGGAGCAGTTCATCAAGGAGCGCATCTTCGTCCCGCTCGGCATGAACGAGACGGAACCGCTCGTGTCGATGATCATGGGCAAGCCTAACGTGGCCGTGCCGCATGCGCTCGTGAACGACTCGGTGATGGTCGTTCCCGTGCGTTCCACCGATGGCGTCGCGTCGGCGGGAAGCGTCTGGTCGAGCGTCTCCGATATGGCGAAGTGGATGCGGTTCGTCATCGACAGTGGCCGCGTTGGCAACCGGCGCCTGATTCAACAGCGCACATTTGCCGAGCTGGTCACGCCGCAGATCGAGGCGCCGATGGAGGAGTATCCGGCGCTACAGCTCGCGAAGCCCGACTTCTTCAGCTACGGCCTGGGATGGTTCATCCAGGACTATCGCGGGCAGCAGGTCTGGATGCACACCGGAAGCATCAACGGCTTGTGCGCGATCATCGGCATCGAGCCGAACAAGCGACTCGGCGTCTATGTGCTCGAGAATCTCGACCACGCTGAGCTCCGCCACGGTCTGATGTACAGCGTGTTCGATCTGTTCGAGAACGGTCCGCGCCGCGACTGGAGTGTCGACCTCAAGCCGATCTTCACACGCCAGCGCGCGAACGTGACGCAGGCCGCGCGCGCAACAGCGCCGCCCTCGCTCCCGCTCGACCGCTACGCCGGTACGTACGTCGATTCCGCGTATGGCAATGTGCGCGTCACGTTCGAGAATGGCGCTCTCCAGGCGGCGGTAGTCACCGAACCTGCCGCGCCGCTCGAGCCGGTGAGCTTCGAGGCATTCCGCACGAAGCCGAGCGGCGGCGCTCGCCCGACGGTGTTGACGTTTCTTCCCGATGGGAACGGCGGCGTGAGCGGGGTGCGCGTCTTCAACATCCAGTTCACTCGCGTGCGCGCGCCGCGATGAGCCTCGGTCTATCTACTTCGGAAGAGCGGCGAGACGCACCGGAAACTTCAGCCTCTTCCGGGAATGTCGGGGTTTAGTGCGTGTTTGAGAGAGAGTGGCCCCTGAGATCACTGACACGGCGCTGAAACCACTGACGAGCTCCGCGCAGTCAAGACGGGTGTGGCGCTGGGGGCACAGGCGATTCCCCAACAGC
>DATEPP010000389.1:0-5829 GCA_035273165.1 Gemmatimonadaceae bacterium | reverse complement strand
CTGGCGCAGATTATGGGCAGCGTGACCGTTGGACTCGGGGAAAAACAGTTCCTGGACGACGCGGCGGGATGTGGGCTGCCCACGGCGCGAAGCGAGGTAGAGCAGCAACGCGAAAGGCCTGCCAGAGGAGGGACCCAACCGGCGCTCTCCAACATCAATCGCAACTGTGCCTAACGTCTGAACGCTGATGTGTCCGCGCACGAGTCACTTTGGGTCACGAGTGTCGTTAGGGTGCGGCCGCGGCGTCACGGTTCCGTCACACCATGTTGGGACGAATGGACGCCGATACGCCACAGTCGCAAGGGCTCACGAGCTAACTCGTTCTGTGGTGTCCGGTGGAGCGCGCTTGAATACTGGCCGCCACGTAGTCTTGATGCGCTAATGCGAGAAAGCCGGGATCGGGCGGATATCCGTCCCGACGGTACGATGCCAAGTATTCGCTGATAAGCGTCGTAGCCTCCGATGGGCGCTGGTGGAATTGCAGCGCGCCAAATAGAGCGCGCACGGTGTCATCTTGAAATCCCAGAGTCCGACTACGCTGGTACAGCGCGAGCAATTCTTCCAATTCGACGGTGGAGGGCTCAAAGGCCTGGCTGAGTCGCAGTGCCAAGTCGCAAGATCGTGTGAAAAGAGTTGGCAAAGGGAGCTCGCTGAACTTGGATGCTCTTGCGGCTGCGAGATGATGGCGAGCGAGATCGAGGTTCCCTTCCTTTGCTGCCAATCGTGCACCCAACAAATTGTGCTCCCACACCGATTCTTCGCTGGCGATTTCCGAGAGCAGTTCCGTAAAGTTGTTGTACCAGGTGCGTGCCGCATCGTACCGGCCGATGCTGTAGTACATCCGTGCGAGAAAGAAGCGGGCATGCATCTCTCCGGCACGGGTGTTCCCACGTCGCGCTAGCTCCAGCCCGTGATGAAACCTCGCCTCGGCGACCTCCCAGTTCCCAATTCGGGATTCTGCATATGCTGAATTCAGCACGTAAGGGAGAAAGGCGGGATCATCTTGCGTCTGATCGAACACTAGAGAAGCCAGTCCTTTAGCCTCCGCGGGCGATCCAAAGCAGGTATGAAACATCATCGCCGTCATCGCACAACGCAGTGGTTCCGCTGTGCACTCCATTGCAACTCGATATGCAAATTCTGCTGGTGCCGGATCGAGAGTCATCTCGGCGAGCATGATCAACTGCCTGCAAGCAGACAATTTGTGACGCTCCGATGCATCACGTGCCGTCACGCACCTGGTCAGCTGGCCAAGATAACCCTCCGGCGCGCGACCCTCTCGAAATGACTTCGAGAATCCAACGATTTCGCCATGGTCATGGGTCGAATCCGAGATTTGTAGTCGACGACGAAGGACTTTGCGCTCCTCCAGCAAGATCTCGGCGTCCTTCCAACTGACGCCGGCGTCCAGCGACAACAGGGCTGCTTCGACAATCTCGAGACGCGCTGCGTCCGTACTTTTCAAGCTCAGCATCCGCATGTATGTCGCGTTTGCGTCGCTCGCCCGGCCAATTCTGATCGAATCGTTAGCGCATCGGCGCAACACAGAAGCTGCTCTCTCGTCATCGCCCGCGAGACGCCAGTGCTCGGCACAATCCCACTGCAAGTGACCGGCGCTGCTCGAGTCGATCTCCTGCTGCAGGATCGCGGCAACCGACGCGTGTAACATCGACTTCACCGACGGCGCCATGCGACGATCCACCGCATCCGACAACAGCGCATGGCTGCTCACGATGAACCCATCGCTCACCTCGATCAGGCCACGATCATCCAGCTCTTCGATCGCTCGCAGGAGTTGATGGCGCGGGATCTCGAGCACCTTCTCCAGGCGCCGGAAGCTGCAATTCTTCGCGAGGACGACACACGCCTCCAGGGTGCGTGTCGCTTCTGGCGAAAGCTGCTCCAACCGTCGCTGCAACAGCTCCGTGAGTGTCTGCTTCAGCGCTTCGGTGTCGTTCGTCGACACGAAGTGCTGGCAGAGAAGGCGAATGAAGAATGGATTGCCGCGCCCCTGATCGACGACCTGTTGCTCGACCGCGTCCACCTTCTCACCCGCCAGTGGCTTGAGAAGACTGCGGATCAGCTCGAGCGCGGCATCTCGCTCCAGTGGATTCAGTCGCACCGACGTGAGCGAGTCGGTGTAGCTGCTCGATCCCGCCGTGGTCAGCAACGTTCGATCGCGCGACGCGAGGATGAGACACGACCGGCGCGGGGCCCGGTCGCCGAAAACGCCGAACAGCGTTCGGAGCGAGCCCTCGTCGAGCCATTGGGCGTCATCGACGACCACCACCACGGGACATTCGCTCGCGACGGCGCCCACCAGATCTGCCAGCGAGCGCACGATCGCCGACAGCGGTGCCTCCGCCGCTGCTGGCCCTGTGGGCGAGACTGTGCTCACTGTTTTCGTGCTCACCAGCCGCTCGAGAAGCGCGCGCGCATCGGGATCGCAGCCTAACGCGCCGGGTGCCTGCAGCAGCTGCGCAGTCATGTCGCACGCGGTGCCTAACGGGCGGTAGACGTCGTGCGTCTGACAGGAGAAGAGCAGCGTCAATGCGCCCTGCAAGGAGGCCAGGGCACGGTACTCCGAGAGCAGTCGGGTCTTTCCGATACCTGGCTCACCCCAGAGCAGCAGGATCTGCTGCTCGCCGCACCGCGCGGCCCTGCCAAGCGCGTACAGCATTCGCATCATCTGCTCGCGGCCGACGAACATCCGGTCTTCGAGCGAGCGGTTTTGTGCCTCCGGCAGCCGCTCGCTGATGCGTCGCTTGAGGGTGCTCGGCGCGAGACGTAGCTGTGGCTGCGCTTCGCCGAGCTCGATCAGGTACTGATCAATCACGCCTAACGCGGCGCTCTTGGAGCCGGCAGCGGCGAGCACTTCCGCACGCGCGAGCGTCCCCTCTTCACTGAGCGGATCGAGGGCGAGCAGCGCCCGCGCGGCGGCATCCACAAGGTCCCACCGGCCGCTGGCGCGCAGCTGTGCGAGCTGTCTCGTCAGCTGGCGGCTGAGCCGGAGACAGATCTCCGCCCGCTCAGCCTCGAACCATTCGCGAAAGGCGTCGGAGACATCCGGGCTGTAGCCCGGAAAAAATCCCTGCGCGAGCTGCTCGAGCTCTGGCTCGTTTACAAGGCCGGCTTCCGCCAGCGGCCACCAGTCAACTGAGACATCCTCGATCCGCAATCGGAGCTGGTCGGCATCGGTGTCCATGGGAACGCCGAGCTGACGCAACCGATAGAGTAGTTGCCGGAGGTTGTGGGCCGCGTGTCCGTTTGCCTCGGGGAAGAGCAGTTCCTGGACGACGCGCCGGGAGGTCGCCTGACCGCGATGAAGGGCCAGGTAGAGCAGTAGCGCGAAGGGCCTTCCCGATGAGGGGCCCAATCGGCGCTTGCCTACCTCGATCTCCGCGGTGCCCAGTGTCCGAACGGTGATGTGTCCGCGCACACGTACCTTCTGCTTCCCAGTTGGCGTTAGGGTGCGGCGGCGGCGTCACGCGCCCGTCACACACGTTGCCGCGCGACAGCACGACGCGCCAGAGCACTTCATGCCAAACGAGCCACGGCGCACTACCACCCCTTGTCGGCGCGACGTCCCGCGGTGCATCCTCCTCTTGCCCCACCCGCTTCGCGACATGGTCAAGCTTGCCCGACTCGCGTCTTTTTGCCTTACGGCAGCATTGCCTGCCGCCGCGGGGGCGCAGGTCATTCGCGGCACCGTCACCTCTGCCGTCGCCGCGGGACGCGTCGCCGGCGCTGTCGTCCTCCTCCAGGACTCCAGCCTAACGACGTACGCCCGCGCCCTCACCTCCGACTCCGGCACCTTCACCATCGGCGTCGGCGCGCCCGGCCGCTTCCACCTCAAAGTCATGCGCATCGGCTTCCGACCTACGGAGAGCCAGACCTTCGCGCTGACCCGTGACACCACCGTCCACCTCGAGCTCACCGACATCCCCGTCGTACTCCCTCGCGTCACGACGCGCGACCGCAACGACTGCCGGCTGCACCCCAACTCCAGCGAGAGCGCCGCCCTCACCTTTGCGCTCTGGGACGAGGCACGCACCGCTCTCCTTGCGACCGCCATCACCCTCGAGCAGCATGACTACCGATTCGCCAAGCTCCAGCACCTTCGCGTCTATGACATGAAGGAGCGCGCCCTTCGCGACATCGCCCTCCGCGAGATCGAGACGCGCGGCACCGCCCCCTGGACCAGCCTCCCCGCCGAGCAGCTGCGCGAGAAGGGCTACGCCACGGAAGACGATTCGGGGATGACCTTCTTCGCCCCCGACATCAACGTCCTCCTCTCGCCCTACTTCACCGAGGCGCACTGCTTCCGCCTCACGCGGGCCGACGCACCCCCATCCTGGCCAGGTGCCATCGGACTCGACTTCGAGTCTGCCGGTCGGCCCCCGCACGTGGAGATCCGCGGCACACTCTGGCTCGATACCACCTCGATGGAGCTGCGGAGCCTCGAGTTCACATTCGTGAATCTCCCCATCTCCGCGCCCGACACCCTCCTCGGCGGCCGCATCGATTTCACCCGGCTCGCCACCGGCGGCTGGATCATCCCGAGCTGGAGTATCCGCATGCCCACGCCCTACAGACCGCGCGGACGCTTCGGTGCGCGCACCGTCGCGAGCCGCGGACGCTGGCGTCTCACCGCCGATCTCGTCCGCGTCGCCGGCGGGGAGCTGCGCGCCGTTAGGCGCGGCGACGGCGCCGACAGTGTGCTCTGGAAGCGTCCGACGGGGAGGGTGCTCGCCCGTGCCGTGACGCGCACCGACAGCGGACTCGTTGCCGCGCCCGGGGTGATGGTGCGGCTCTCCGGATCGCCGTACGTCGGCTATTCGTCGATCGATGGCAGCGTGCGCTTCGACGGGCTGCTCCCCGGCGCCTACCTCTTCGAGGCGACGACACCGCTCCACGACTTGATCGAGGCGACCGGGGAGCGTACGCTCGTCTCCGTCCGCGCCGACACCGTCGTCGAGGCGCGCGTCACGCTGCAGCCGCTCGCGGATGCCGCGGCCGCCGTCTGCGCCGACACGCGGCCGGGTCGGGACGAGAGCGTCCTCGCTGGGCACGTCACGTTAGGCGCGAACGACAGCCCGATGCCGAAGGTGCGGGTCACGCTCGAGTGGCCCGGCGGCGATGCCGAGGCCGAGAGCCGCAACGACGGGTACTACCGGGTCTGCGGCGTGCCGCGCGGAAAGCTCATCCTCGTCCGCGCGTCGGCCGAGAGCTACATGGTGACGGAGACGCTGACGCTGGAGAAGAACGAGGTCGTGCGGAAGCTCGACCTCAAGCTCCAGCCGTGAGGCGACCTCACTCGACCTGCAGATTGCCGCGGATGCTCGGATAGTACGGGGCGAGAGGGAAACCCGTGCGGCAGTGCGTGTCGGCCTGTGCCTGCGTCCCGCCGAAGAAGATGTCCGTCGTCTCGTCCGGCGGCGCCTTTGCTCCCTCGCCGTTGTCCCTCACCGACCAGACCACGTAGCTCCCCACCGGACCGAACGAGACGTTCGTCTGATCGATGCGCGCCGCGAGCCGAGCGCTGTTGCCGGTGACGGTGAAGCAGTACACCCGGGCGTGAATCCGCTGCCCGCCTTCCTGCTCGCTGAACTCCTCGAACTCGCCATTCACCGAGCCGTCGCTCTGGCGGATCGCGCTCAGGCTGTAGCGCTCGAGCGCGTTGCCGAAGAGTGGCAGGAGGATCGTCGCGCTCCCCGTCACCCGCTCCTGGGGCGTGGTCCGCGCGGAGAGCGTCAGCGCCGACGCATTCGGGCGCGGGGTCGTCAGGTCCGAGCCTGCACTGCAACCAACGAGAACGACCACACAGAG
>DATEPP010000388.1:0-6592 GCA_035273165.1 Gemmatimonadaceae bacterium | reverse complement strand
CGTAGAGTGCGAGGACCTGCGGCTTGTCGCCCGAGAACGCGAATCGACGAATCTTGTCGAACTCGTTCTTCTGCCCGGTCGCCAGATTCACGAGGACGACCTTGTTATGCACGGGCTTGCGCTGCTGACGGAGCCGGCGCGTCTCGCGTTCGGTGGGATACACCGTGTAGACGAGATACCTGGAGTCGCCAGAGATGGCGAGCGGCGCGGCCGATGGGCCGAGGCCGAACGGCGCGCCGGCGCCGGCAGGAGGCTCGCCGATGGGGAAGCGCTGCTCGGTCGCCCCTTCGGCCGTCTGCCGGAGAACCACCGTTGCGTCTCCCTCGTTAGGCGCGAGGATGTAGGCGAACCAGCGGCCGTCATTCGAGACGACGGGAGTGCGGATCGTCTTCCAGGCCTTGAGATCGGCGGGGCTCAGCTGCTTTCCGCCCGTCGGCCGCGCGGCCGTGACGGACGCGGACGCTTGCGGCTGCTGGGCGAAGCCGGTCGACGCGAAAAGAACGAGCGCGGCGAGCGTGAGGGAGGAAGAGAAACGGCGGGCGGACATGACGGGCTCCATGATGGAGAGCGGTGGGATGGGCGACAGAAGCTACGGCCGGGTGCCGAAATGGGAAACGGGAGCAAGCAGCAGAGAACCGGAGGGCCCACCCCCACCGGACAGCCTCCCTGCGACTTCCTCCCGTCGCCTCCCAATACGCGCCGCTCTTGTGGACCGCTGAATCCATTTTCATACTATATCCGTAACGGATGTATCTGGTGACTTGTGACTGGTGACTCGTGGCTGGTGAGTCACGAGCCACCAGCCACCAGTCACCAACCACCAGAGATGCGCGATCTCGGCGAACGCAGCTTCGCACTCCTCCTCTTCCTCTACCCGAGGAGTTTTCGCGCGCGGTTCGGCGACGAGATGCTCGCCTTCTATCGCGCACGGCGAGCCGAGGCGAGGCATCGGCATGGCGTTCGGGGCACGATGCGGCTCTGGCGGCATCTCGTGCTCGACATCCTTCTCAGCGCACCGATCGAGCGGCTGCGGTCGCTTAACGGGCAGCGCGAAGCACTCGCGACGACAGCGGAGATGGAAGTGCCCTGGTCGTCGCCCTTCTATCTCGATCGCGAGGAATCGATGGACGCACTCCGGCAGGATCTTCGCTTCGCGCTGCGAACGCTTCGCGCACGTCCCGCGTTCACGCTCATCGCCGTCATTACCCTTGCCCTGGGCATTGGCGCGACGACGGCGATCTTCAGCGTCGTCAACGCCGTCCTGCTCCGCCCGATGCCCTGGCCGAACCCAGACAGGCTCGTCCTCGTCTGGGGGACACGCGACCAGGCGCGACAGAACGGCGTGGTCTTCCTCGATTATCTCGATTGGCAGACGCAAGCGCGGAGCTTCGACGCGCTGGCGGTCATGCGCGGCCAGAGCGTCAATCTGACGGGCGGCGACCATCCCGAGCGCGTCATCGGCAGCTTTGTCAGCGCCAACTTCTTGCCCATTCTCGGCGCAACGCCCGAGCAGGGAAGATTCTTCACGGAGCAGGAGACCGCCGTCGCGACGAAGCAGCCCGTTGCCGTGATCAGCGACGATTTCTGGCGAACCCGGTACGGTGCCAGGCCAGACATGATCGGGCGAACGCTCGTGCTCAACGGCCTTCCGTTCACGGTTGTCGGCATCACGCGCCCCGGTCTCTACGCACCGCTTGGCATGCCCGACGTGTGGATGCCGATCGGCTACTACCCAAACGCAGGGGATCTCGAGCTCCGCGGTCGTCCTGGCGTCCTCGTCCTCGGCCGGCTCAAGGCGGGTGTGAGCCTCGAGCGCGCGCAAGCGGATCTCGACGCCATCTCGACCCGGCTCGCGCAGCTGTATCCGGTAACGAATGCCGGCATCGGCGCGAACGTGCAGCCTCTCGTCGATCAGATCGTTGGTCCGGTCCGCACTCCGATCCTCATCGTACTTGGCGGCGTCGGCATCGTCTTGCTGATCGCATGCGCGAACGTGGCGAATCTGCAACTCGCGCGCGCCGCGGCGCGCCGGCGCGAGCTGTCGCTGCGTACCGCGTTAGGCGCGGGACGCAGGCGACTCGTGCGGCAGCTGCTCACCGAGAGTCTGTTGCTGTCTCTCATCGGCGGAGCCCTCGGCATTCTCATCGCACGCTGGGGCGTCACGGTGCTCGCCACCCAGTTGGTGACGATGGTGCCGGTGAATGGCGGCATCGCGCTCGACGGGTCCGTCCTCGCCTTCGCTCTCTTCATCACCCTTGGCGCGGGTTTGCTCTTTGGCAGCGCACCCGCGTGGCAGTACTCGCGCGCCGATGTGCGCGACGCATTGAACGTGCGATCGGACACGGGAGCACTCGCCGGCCGCCGCTACAGCCTGCGCGGCGCCTTGGTGGCGGCGCAGATCGCGCTGAGCGTGGTACTTCTGGTGAGCGCGGGGTTGCTCACGCGTAGTCTCTTCGCGTTGGCGCGCGTCGAACCTGGCTTCGACCCGTCGCACACCCTCACCTTGCAGTTCCGGCTTCCCGTCGCCAAGTACAAGACGGAGCCACAGATCGCCGAGATGTTCACGCGCGCGTTGGAGGAGATGCGTGCCGTGCCGGGCGTCGAGAGCGCCGCACTCGTTCGCGCGACGCCGCTCAACGGCAATGGCGAATCCTATCCGTATGTTCTTGCGGACAAACCGGTGGCGAACATCCAGTCGGCGCCGACCGCGCAGCTCAACGTGATCAGCCCCGGCTACTTCACGACGATGCGGATCCGACGGCTCGCCGGCCGGGATTTCACGATGGAGGATCGCGCCGGCGGCATGCCCGTCGCGATCGTGAACGACGAGCTCGCGAAGCGCGCTTGGCCTAACGAGTCGGCGATCGGCAAGCGCATCCGGCTCGGCGGCAATGACGCGGCGTGGGCGACGATCGTCGGCGTCGTCGGCACGGTGAAGCACTTCCGGCTGTCCGAGCATCCGCTCGATCAGGCGTACGTCCCTTACATGCAGCGGCCTCTGATCTTCACCGAAGCCGTCGTGCGCGCCACGGGCGATCCGACGGCGCTTGCCAATGCGATTCGTGGCGCTATCTGGCGCGTGGATCGCGACCAGCCAGTGTGGCGAGTGCGGACGATGGATAGTGTGCTCGACGAGGCGCGCGGCGGACCGAAGCTCACCGTCTGGCTGATGGCCGCGTTCGCGATCCTGGCGCTGGTGCTCGCCGGTATCGGTGTGTACGGGGTGATGAGCTACGCCGTGGCGCGCCGCACTCAGGAAGTAGGCATCCGCATGGCGCTCGGCGCCCGGCGCACGCAGGTGCTGGGGATGGTGATTCGCGACGGGATGCGAACGATAGCGTTGGCGCTTGCGGCAGGCATCGTCATCGCGGCGGCGGCGACGCGGCTCCTCGCCAGCCAACTGTTCGGCGTCAGCACGATCGATCCGTTGACCTTCACGACGGTGCCCATCCTGCTCGGAGTCGTGGCGCTCGTCGCCTGCTATCTCCCGGCACTCCGGGCTAGTCGTGTGGATCCAGTCGTCGCGCTCCGCGCTGAATGACGAAGGATCTCCATCTGAACGAGGCGTCGCAGCGATGAGGCGCGTCACCGATCCACGGGAGCTCCTGCCGCTCACACCGGCCGTGCTGCACATCCTGCTCGCGCTCGCCGATGGCCGCCGCAATGCGGATCAGGAGGAGACGGGTCGCCACGGCTATGCCGTGGCGCAGGAAGTCGAGGAAATGACGGACGGCCAGATCCGGATGGGCCCGGGCACGCTATACGGGTCTATTCAGCGAATGCTCACGTCGGGTCTCATCCAGGAGGTGGCACGAGCAAAGACGGCGGCGCGGGGCGTCGCCGGAGCATCCGAGGACGACGAGCGGCGCCGATATTATCGGCTGACGCCCCTGGGGAGCCGTGTACTGGAGCTCGAGCTGGCGCGGCTGGCGCGCGTGGTCGTCATCGCGAAGGCCAAGCATCTCCTCCACGGACCCGAGCCGGCGTGAGCGGCGTCTTCCGCGTTGCCCCGCCGTGAGGCATCTTGCGAGCGTCCTAACGACGACGTCTCATGCCGCGCCGCCGCTCCGCGTTCCGCCGCTTTGCCCTTCTTGCCACTCTGTTCTTCGCACCGCTCGGTGTGCAGGCATGTCGGCACAAATCGCTCGCGCCCGCACCTGAGCCTCCGCCGAAGACGATCCTCCACGTCGCGAACGGGGAGTTTCTCGACGCGGTGGTGTACGTCGTCGATCGGGGACAGCGGGTCCGGCTCGGTGTCGCGAGCTCGAACCGGACCACGGATTTCGAGATCCCCGCACATCTCCTCTTTGCCGCCACGCCGTTGAGCTTCGTCGTGGATCCGATCGGCGCGCCAGCACGGCCGTCGACCGGCGACGTGGTGATCGTGCCGGGCGACGATCTCGAGCTGCGGCTGAACGGAGGGCGGGCCGTTCTGACGAAACGGTGATCGGTTGTCGGTAGTCGGTCACCGTCAACGGTCAACCGTCAACCGATTACCGCATGCCGCCGTGGTGCTTGCAGACCTCGTGGCCCTTCGCCTTCCCCGGCGGCACGTTCTCATACTTGCCATCACGGCAGCGAACGCGATGATGCTTTTCCTCGCGACGCTCTTCACGACGCTCCTCGCGGCGCTCCTCGCGCTTCCTCTCATCGTGATGCCGGCCCCAGCGCCAGCCCCTTCGCTCCTCGTAGCGCGGCTTCTCCTCGCGCGTCGGAGCAGGCGTTCCGGCCTGGGAAACGCGAGCGGGCTCGGTGGGCTTTTGCACGGTGCGCGACGGCGCCCGGTGGAGGATGGTCGAGTTCACGCGGTGAATGCCGCCGTGGCCATCGCAGGCACTGGCGCCAGTCGCAGCGGTCGTCGTGCCGTCGTTGCACGCGGTCTTTGCTGACTGTGCCTGCGCGACCGCGGGGATCACGGCCGCGATGAGGGCGGCCGCCGCAGTGCGGGATATGAAACGGGATACAGACATGGGGCCCTCGGAAGGAGTCGCGAAATTGACGCGCTCCGACTCGTCAGGGTCACCCAGCGCTTAGGTGCGCGGGATCACATTCGAAAGAGATAGCTCGCTTTCACGAAGAACGCGTCGTCGACGCGGCGCGCTCCCGCGAGCAAGTCCTCACTCCGCCATCGCTGCGCGAGCTGCGCGGGATCGGAGTCAGCGCGGAAATAGGTGCTGCCGTACCCGGCGAAGAAGACGGTGCCGGGGTTGGGCTGATACGACACCAACCAGTCCGCGCGGAAGGTATGATCTCGCTCCGGGGCGCTCGCCACGAAGGTCCCGTCCGGCTGTCGGAAGAGCAGACGGCCATTGGTGCGCGACTCGTCTCGCAGTGAGAGCTGATCCGCCGCCGTGTACTCGCCGACGACACGGAAGAAGAGCGGACGTGCAATCTGGTACTCCGTCTTCACACGTGTGATGCGCGCGCTCTCGACGATGTCGCCGGTGGTGCGGCGATTGTAGCTCTGATACTGCCACGATGGACTGGTGCGCAGCTTGTTGGTCGGCCGCACCAGCGCGCTCACGGATGAGTAGACGATTCCCGACGAGGCCCACTCGTAGAAGTTCTCGTCGTGACCCCACAGGTACATCGCGTTCATCGAGAACTGCTGCCACTGCGGCGTTCCCACCGAGAAAACCCAATCCTGATTCGGGATCCGTGGCGTTCCCGTGAACGGGACGGTGTCGATCACGCTTCCGGTAACCCGCTCGACGTACGTGTGCGGGAAGAGATCCGGATCGTAGCCGAACGTTTCGAGGAGGAGTGAGAAGCCGGCGCTCCATCCGCCGCGCATCTGGAAATGCGTGTTGATATGGAACTTCTTCTCGATCGCGTCGCGCTTCTGGGTGAAGTACGCGTACTTCCAGGTGAGATAGTAAACCGGATCGAAAGTGAACGACTGGAGCCAGCCCTCCCGATTGCCGAGCCACGTCAGGCGATGGTCGACCGCGGAATTCACGACACCGGGGCGGCCGATGAAGCCACTCGCGGCCACGAAATGCTCGTCGATTCCCGTCAAGCTGTAGTCCCACCCGAACCGCTTCCCGTTGCGATCGAAGGCGGCCCCCCAGAGGGGCGCCGCGGTCACGCGATGGGCGAAGAGCTGATCGTCCGTCCGACTGCCGGCCGCCTGGAAATTGAGCGAGTAGAGTTTGCGAAACACGATCGATCCGTCGATGTCGGCGACGCGATTGGACCACGGGCCATCGGACCGATCGGTATACGTCGCGCCGAGGTGCGACTGATCGCCGAGGTCGCGAGCGACGCGGGCGATGGTGTAGAGCGGGTGCGATCCAGGCTGGCCGCGGGCCGGGTCGAACGAGAGCGAGTAGATGCGATCGTCGACCGCCGACAACACCGCCACCGATGTGCCCGAGACTTTCCCCGTGAGCTTCGTCGCGAACACCGGCTGCTGGATGCGCCGCGTATAAACGAGATTGCTCGGCGTGCTGAATCCTTCCATCCCCTCGAGAAAGAATGGACGCTTCTCCGCGAAGTAGAGCGCCTGACGAGGATCGAAGGTGAACTGCCCCGCGTCCGACTCGACCTGCGAGAAGTCGGGATTCACGGTGCCGTTGAGGGTGAGGTTGTT
>DATEPP010000387.1:0-6359 GCA_035273165.1 Gemmatimonadaceae bacterium | reverse complement strand
GCGACACTAAATAGGCATTCGCGAGCGCCAGCGAGCGAGCGTGCAATTCGGCGCGAGGCGCCTAGCGCCTCGCGCCGAATTGCACGATTTTGCACAAGCTTCCGGCAGACCTCCCCTTCGTCGGCGGCTGATGATCGCAATGTCGTGCAATCACCAGGAGCTGAATGACGAGCGTGGCCGCCCCGAAGTCCCCCTCGGGGTCGACGAATCCGACCCAGCAGTCCAATCCGGAATTCGTCAAAGCGATGACCCTCACCGACGCGACGATGCTCGTCGCGGGTTCGATGATCGGTTCAGGGATCTTCATCGTCTCGGCCAGCATGTCGCGCACGCTCGGCTCACCATTCTGGCTGCTCCTTGCGTGGATCGTGACGGGCGTCATCACCCTGCTTGGCGCGCTCGCGTACGGCGAGCTCGCGGCGATGTTTCCTCGAGCAGGTGGTCAGTACGTCTTCCTGCGCGAGTCGATGGGTCCACTCATGGGATTTCTCTACGGGTGGACCCTTTTCGTCGTCATCCAGACGGGCACCATTGCCGCAGTCGCCGTCGCGTTTGGCCGATTCCTCGGCGTCCTCTGGCCATCGATCTCGGCGACTCGTTATGCATGGTTTCCCAGCGCTGACTTCTGCTCGTCGTGGCTCGGCTGCACCGATCCCGCCAACGCCATCCAGCTCGGCCTCACGCCCCAGCGACTCATCGCGCTACTCAGCCTCGCCGTCCTGACCTGGATCAACCTGCGCGGCGTGCGTGAAGGAAAGCTCGTGCAGACAAGCCTGACGGTCGTGAAGACCGGCGCGCTCGCGCTCCTCATCATCATAGGGATTACGGTTGGCCGGAACGCGACGGCGCTCCGCGCGAATTTCGCCGGAGGCCACTTCTTTGGCGCGGTGGACGTGAGCGGCGCGTTTGTCGTCGCCTTCGGAGCCGCGCTCGTCGGATCGCTCTTCTCGAGCGACGCCTGGAACAACGTGACCTTCGCTGCCGCCGAGGTGCAGAACCCGAAGCGCAACCTGCCACTGGCGCTGGTGCTCGGGACGGGCCTCGTGACCGTTCTCTACGTGCTTGCGAACGTCGGCTATCTGAATGTGCTGCCGATGCTCGGCGATCCCAATGGCGCGACTGCCATCACCCGAGGGATCGCGAACGCGACGCAGGACCGTGTCGCCACCGCGGCCCTCGAGGTGGTGTTCGGGTCCGCGGGCGCGACGATCATGGCGATTGCCATCCTGATCTCCACTTTCGGCTGCAACAATGGGCTGATTCTGGCCGGCGCCCGTGTCTACTACGCCATGGCTCGGGACGGGCTGTTTTTCCGGCGCGTCGGCACGCTCAACGCGCGGCGTGTTCCCGCGGCGGGGCTGATCGTGCAGTCGGTCTGGACGGCCTTGCTCTGCCTAACGGGGAGCTACGGCCAACTGCTGAATTACGTTATATTCGCGGCGCTGGTCTTCTACGCGCTCACGACGATCGGGCTGTTCATCCTCCGCGCCAAGCGCCCGGATGCCGAGCGACCGTATCGCGCGTTGGGGTATCCGGTGCTGCCCGCGGTCTACATCGCGTTGACGACGCTCGTCATGCTGTTGATTCTGATGTCGCCGTCGACGCGGCAGGATGCGTTTCTTGGCCTCGTGCTCGTCCTGATTGGAATTCCCGTCTATTTCCTCTGGCGCCGGGCGGAGGTCTCGCCACCCAGCGCTGCCTCACGAGTGTGAGGTGAGGGCGCGATGCGCTCTCGGCTGTCCCACTGAAAATCGAATACGACTCGTCAGCTCTTCAGGAGAACGCGTAATGATGCCTTCGTTGGTGACCTCTCTACGTAGACGACTCTTCCTCCTGCTCCTGGGCGTGCTCGGAGCGTTGGCGACGCCGTTCGCCACGCCGTTGCTCGCGCAGGCCGCGGCGTCGCCGCCTTCCGCCGGCGGGGGAGAGGCGAGTCTCATCATCCCCGATCTCTCGAGCGTGAATTTCCTCGGCGTGAACGGGCATACACTGCTGATGTCGGGACTCGTCGTGTGCGCGCTCGGCCTCCTGTTCGGGCTCGTGATCTACACGCGGCTCAAGAATATGGCCGTGCACCGGTCGATGCTCGACGTCTCCGAGCTCATTTACGAGACGTGCAAGACCTACCTCCAGCAGCAGGGGAAGTTCATCCTGCTGCTCTGGGTCTTCATCGGATTCATCGCGGCCGTGTACTTCGGCATGCTCGCTCCGACGGGCGTCGATGCCACGACGGGCGTCGAGGGCCACGGCTACTCGGCGGTCAAGGTCACGGTCATTCTCCTGTTCAGTCTCATCGGCATCGCCGGCAGCTACGGCGTGGCGTGGTTCGGCATCCGGGTCAATACGTTCGCGAACTCGCGGACGGCGTTCGCGAGTCTTCGCGGCAAGCCGTATCCTTGCTATCAGATCCCGCTGTCGGCGGGTATGAGCATCGGCATGCTCCTCATTTCTGTTGAATTGGTGCTGATGCTGTTCATCCTGCTCTTTATACCGCGGGATTATGCCGGTCCATGTTTCATTGGCTTTGCGATTGGCGAATCCCTTGGCGCGGCGGCGTTGCGCGTCGCCGGCGGCATCTTCACGAAGATCGCGGACATCGGAGCAGATCTCATGAAGATCGTCTTCCGCATCAAGGAAGACGACGCACGCAATCCTGGCGTGATCGCCGATTGCACGGGCGACAACGCCGGTGACTCCGTCGGCCCGAGCGCCGACGGCTTCGAGACCTACGGTGTCACCGGTGTCGCGCTGATCACCTTCATTCTGCTCGCGGTGACGAGCGCGACGGTCCAGGTGCAGCTCCTGGTCTGGATCTTCGTCATGCGCATCGTGATGATCATCGCGTCCGGCGTTTCGTATCTGCTCAATGAAGCCATTGCCAAAGCGCGCTACGCGATGGCGGACCGCATGAACTTCGAGGCGCCGCTGACCTTCCTCGTCTGGTTGACGTCGATCATCTCGGTCATTCTCACCTACATCGCGTCCTACCTCCTCATCAAGGATCTCGGCGACGGCAGCCTCTGGTGGAAGCTCTCGACGGTCATCACGTGCGGCACCCTTGCCGGCGCCATCATTCCGGAGTTCGTGAAGGTCTTCACGTCGGTAGATTCGCGGCACACGCGGGAAGTGGTCACGTCGTCGCGCGAGGGTGGCCCGTCGCTGAACATTCTCTCCGGCCTCGTCGCGGGAAATTTCAGCGCGTTCTGGCTCGGGCTCGTCATGGTCCTGCTGATGGCCACTGGCTACGGCGTCAGCACGCAGGGGCTCGGCAGCCTGATGATCGCGCCGGCGGTATTCGCCTTCGGTCTCGTCGCGTTCGGCTTCCTCGGCATGGGCCCGGTCACGATCGCGGTCGATTCCTACGGACCGGTGACGGACAATGCCCAGTCGGTCTACGAGCTGTCTCTGATCGAGGAAGTGCCTAACGTGCGCGCCGAGATCAAGCGCGACTTCGGGTTCGATGTGGAATTCGAGCGGGCGAAGCATTTCCTCGAGGAGAACGACGGCGCGGGGAACACGTTCAAAGCAACGGCCAAGCCGGTTCTCATTGGCACCGCGGTCGTCGGCGCGACTACCATGATCTTCTCCATCATCGTGGCGCTGACTGATCGACTGCGGCCTGAACTGATCGCCAATCTGTCGCTGCTTCATCCGCCGTTCCTGCTCGGTCTCATTACCGGCGGGGCCGTGATCTACTGGTTTACCGGCGCCTCGATTCAGGCCGTGACCACCGGTGCGTATCGCGCCGTCGAGTTCATCAAGGCCAACATCCGCCTCGAGGGCACGACCAAGGCATCGGTCAGCGACTCCAAGAAGGTCGTCGCCATCTGCACGCAGTACGCGCAGAAGGGGATGATCAACATTTTTCTTACCGTTTTCTTCGCGACACTCGCATTCGCTTTTGTTGAACCGTACTTCTTTATCGGGTACCTGGTCTCCATTGCGCTCTTCGGGCTCTTCCAGGCGGTGTTCATGGCGAATGCGGGCGGCGCCTGGGACAACGCCAAGAAGATCGTCGAGGTCGAGCTCAAGGCGAAGGGCACCGATCTCCACGCGGCCACGGTCGTCGGCGACACCGTTGGCGATCCCTTCAAGGACACGTCGTCGGTCGCGATGAATCCGATCATCAAGTTCACGACGCTCTTTGGCCTTCTCGCCGTCGAACTTGCGGTTTCTCTTGCAAACTCTCGCGGCGTCCAGCTCACGCTCGTACTGGCGGCGCTGTTCCTGCTCGCGGCGCTGTACTTCGTCTATCGCTCGTTCTACGGCATGCGCATCGAGTCGGAAACACCTTCCGACATTCCCGCGGCCACACCGGAGCGCGTACCCGCTCGTTAGGACGCAACTGTCATCCCGAGGAGCGTAGCGACGAGGGATCTGCTTTTCGCTGGCGAGAAGCAGATCCCTCGCTTCGCTCGGGATGACAGCGAACCGTAACCCTACCTCCATGCCCTCTCTCTTTTCGCGGAAGCCGATCGCGGAGTTGGTGGCCGAAGGCGAGCATCCCAACGCGCTGAAGCGCGCGTTGGGCGCTGGCGACCTCGTGATGCTGGCGATCGGCGCGGTCATCGGCGCCGGCATCTTCGGCGCGATCGGCTCCGCCGCCGCAGGGCAGACCGATGCGGCCGGGCACGTGATTCGACTTGGTGCTGGACCGGCGCTCGTTCTCTCCTTCCTCCTCCTTGGCGCGGCCTGCGCGCTCGCGGGCCTCTGTTACGCCGAGCTGGCGAGCATGATTCCACAAGCGGGAAGCGCGTACGCCTATTCGTACGCTACGCTCGGTGAGATCGTCGCGTGGATCATCGGTTGGGACCTGATCCTCGAGTACGCGGTCGGAAATGTCGCCGTCGCGATCTCCTGGGGGGATTACTTCAAGACCCTCACGGGCGGCTGGTTGCAGCTGCCGGTATGGTTGACCACGGGCTACCGGACGGCACTCCTCAGCTCGGATCCGGCAGTGCACGGTCTCCTCGCCTCGGCGCCGCGCGTCGCCGGGATTCCGATCCTGGTCAACGTGCCGGCGTTCGCGATCGTCATGCTCATCACCTGGCTCCTCCTCATGGGCGTCAGGGAGAGCGCGCGCGCGAACAACGTCATGGTTGCCGTGAAGCTTATTGTCCTCGCCCTGTTCATCGTCATGGGGTTGACGCATATCAACAAAGCGAACTACACCCCATTCGCGCCTAACGGCTTCACCGGGATCCATCAGGGCGCGGCGATCGTCTTCTTTGCCTACATCGGCTTCGACGCGATCTCGACGGCGGCGGAGGAGACGAAAAATCCGCAGCGGAACCTGCCGATCGGCATTCTCGGCGGGCTGGCCATCTGCACATTCATCTACATCGTGATCGGAGCGGTGCTCACCGGAATGGTGCCGTATTCCGATCTCGGAAAGTCGGCCGATCCGCTGTCGTACGCACTCGCGGCGACTGGCCTGACGGCCATCTCGAAGATCGTCGCGCTCGGCGCGGTGTTCTCCATGACGGCGGTACTACTTGTCTTCCAGTACGGCCAACCGCGCATCTTCTTCGCGATGGCGCGCGATGGGCTCCTTCCGCGCTGGGCGGCGAAGATCAGCGCGAAGCACCGCGTCCCGCACGTGACCACGATCATTACCGGCGTGTTTGTGGGGCTCTGGGCACTCATCGGCGACGCGAACGAGACCTATGACCTGACCAATATCGGGACGCTGTTCGCGTTCGTCCTCGTCTGCATCGGCGTCATCGTTCTCCGCTATACAGATCCGGATCGGCCACGTCCTTTCCGCGTGCCCTTTGTCTGGGTGGTCGGGGTGGGCGGCGCGACGCTTTGCGCGATCACGATGTACGGCCTCCCGCGTTCGGCCTGGGAGCGGTTCGGCTGGTGGCTCGTCATCGGCCTCGTGATTTATTTCGCGTACGGATTTTCGAACTCGACGCTCCGCCGCGGCACCGCGCCGGTGTCAGCGGACGTCGACTGAGCAGTTTCCTCCATTTCTCCATGGCGCACTCCGACGTCCCCCTCACTGGCAACGGCGCCCCCAGGCGGGGACTTCGCCGTGTGTCGCTGACGCAGTGGATCATCATCTCGATGGTGGTCGGCATCGTGCTCGGCTGGCTCTTCCCCGAGACGGCGCGCGACGCGCATCACGGCTGGGCGGCGACCGACCTGAACGTGCTGTCCAACGTCTTCCTGCGCATGATCAAGTCGTTGATCGTGCCGCTCTTGTTCGGAACGCTCGTCGTCGGGATCGCGGGCCACGGGGACGACATGAAGCGCGTCGGCAAGCTCGCACTCCGATCGATCATCTACTTCGAGTTCGTCACGACCCTGGCCCTCGCGGTCGGTCTGATCGTCGTGAATGTCGTGAAGCCCGGCCG
>DATEPP010000386.1:0-2897 GCA_035273165.1 Gemmatimonadaceae bacterium | reverse complement strand
CGGCGCGCCTCGAGCCCGATCGAGCACCGCGCACCGTGGAGGCGTTCCTCACACATCTTCCACTGCGCGGACGGCTCGTGCACGCCCGGTGGAGTGGCGAAGCGCTCTGGATGCCACTCGGAGAATTGCGCCTGTACGACGGCTATGAGGATCCAACCAGCTATCCGACGCCAGGGCAGGTCCTCTGGCATCCGCCGGGCGTCAGCGAGGCCGAGTTGCTCGTGCCGTACGGACCAACCCGGTTTGCCAGCAAGGCCGGCCAGCTCGCGGGCAATCACTTTCTTACGCTCGAGGCCGACCCTCTCGAGCTTGCCGCACTCGGCCGCTCCGTGCTATGGAATGGTGCGGTGGACGTCTCATTCGAAGCCGCTTGAAACTCCGGCGCAGCACGTGAAGTAGACTGACCCGTGCGGTGACGGCATTGCGTATAGCGTCGTGTATACATGGTGAACGCTGACGTGGGCCGACCGATCGCGATGAGTGGCAATGGAAGTCGATAAGATGGCTGTTCGGCCCAATCGAAAGACGTATCGCGCGACGATCGCGGCGCTGCTCTCCGGTCACTGGGGCGCGCTGCTGCTCGGCCTCGTCGCCGTCGGCATCGAGACCGTGGCGGCACTGCTCGAGCCGTGGCCAATCAAGGTCGTGCTGGACACCGTACTCCACGCCAAGCCGCTGCCTCGGCCGCTCGTGTCCGCGCTCGGGCCCACGGCAGGCACGGATGCGATGGTCATTCTCGAGCTGGCGGCGGGTGCAGTGTTACTCATCGCCATCGTCGCCGCCGCTGCCAGCTACGCCGAGAAGCAGTGCGTGACGACCCTCGGCCAGCGGGTGACCCACGACTTGCGGTGCCGGATCTACACGCACGCACAGCGGCTGTCGATGTCGTATCACGACCGGAAGCGCACTGGCGACATCATCAGCACGGTCACGGCCGACGTCGACGCCATCCAGAGCGCGATCTCGTCGAGTCTCCTCGATACGCTGTACTACACGATGCTGCTCGTCGGGATGAGCAGTCTGATGCTCTACCTCGACTGGCGCTTCACCCTCATCGCGCTCTCGATTCTTCCGGTGCTCGTTGTCGTCGTTTTCACGCTGACGCGACGCATCAAGCGGGCGTCGCGCGACGTGCGCCGCCGCGAGGCGGATTTGATGTCGACGATGAACGAGGTGCTCTCGTCGATCCGGCTCGTGAAGGCGTTCGGCCGCGAGGATCACGAGCGGCACCGCTTCGAGTCCGAGAGTGAGAAGATCGTTGCGTCCACACTCCGGGCGCGCGACGTCAAGGCGAAGCTCGCGCCGGCGGTGGAGCTGCTCGTCGCGTTAGGCGCGGCGTTGGTGCTGTTCGTGGGTGCGCGCCACGTTCTCGAGGGCGCGCTGAGCGCCGGTGCTCTCGTCGTCTTTCTGCTCTACCTGAACAAGATGTACAAGCCGATCCGCGAGCTGTCGAAGCTCACGGACACCTACTCGCGCGCGCTCGTGGCGATGGATCGCATCAACCGCTTCTTCGGCATCGAGCTCGAGGTGCCCGATCTGCCTGGTGCGCGGCGCGCACAGCGATTCCGAGGCGCGATCACGCTCGAACGGGTCAGCTTCGCGTACGCGCCCGACCGGCCGACACTCGTCGACGTGGACCTCACGATTCCCGCCGGCGCTGTCGCGGCCATCGTCGGACCGACAGGCGCCGGGAAGTCGACGCTCATCAATCTGATCGCGCGCTTCTACGATCCGCAGTCCGGGCGCGTGCTGATCGACGGGCAGGACGTGCGTTCCTTCTACCAGGAGTCGCTCCGCGAGCGCATCAGCTTCGTGCTCCAGGACACGCTCCTCTTCCGTGGCGCGGTCTGGCAGAACATCGCTTATGGCAAACCGGAAGCGACACGGCGTGAGATCATCCGCGCCGCCGAGCTGGCGAACGCCGACGAGTTCATTCGCGAATTGCCGGACGGCTACAAGACGATGGTCGGCGAGCGTGGCGTCACGCTGTCCGGTGGGCAGCAGCGGCGCATCGCGATCGCGCGCGCCATCATCCGCGACGCGCCGATTCTGATTCTCGACGAGCCGCTCACGGGTCTCGACGCCGCATCGGAATCGCTCGTCCTCGACGCCTTGCGCCAGCTGATGCGCGGAAAGACGACGGTCACGATCGCGCACAACCTGGCGACGGTGCAGCATGCCGACGTGATCTTCGTGCTCGATCACGGGCGCGTCTGCGAGCAGGGGACGCACGCCTCGCTTCTCGCGGCCGGCGGCATGTACGCGCGACTCCACGAGCTTCAGACGCGTGGCAGCGTCTCCGCCCCGAGCCTCGAGTTGCGTCCGCGCGCACTCGCGTAGCGAAACAGGCACCAAACGAGTACTGTCGCTCTCGCAATCCGCCGAGCACCGCGTTGCGCTGCTGCTCGGTTCACCCTCGACAGGCTCGATCAAATGACAGACGTCACGCCCTGCCGTGCGCCGCGCACCGCGGCGTCCCGCGCTTACGTCATCGCCGCCACGCTCTTCGGAGTCCTCGGACTCGCCGCCTTCGCACGGGCCGTCCAGAAGCCACGCTTCGACGAGATTGACGTCGAGCGCATCAATATCATCGCGCCTAACGGCACTCCCCGGCTGATCATCTCCAAGGCGGAGCGAGCGCCGGACGTGATCATCAACGGCAAGACGTATCACCGCTCGGGAAGCAATGAGGCGGGGATGATCTTCTACAACGAGGAAGGGAGTGAGAATGGCGGCATGGGTTTCAGCGGACGCACGCGCGACGGCCATACGTCGGCGAATGCGGGGCTCATGTTCGATCAATACGGGCAGGACCAGACAGTCGGCCTCACCTACGACGAGCGGGACGGACGTCGCTCGGCAGGGCTGCGGGTCTGGGATCGACCGAATCAGCCGAT
>DATEPP010000385.1:0-3553 GCA_035273165.1 Gemmatimonadaceae bacterium | reverse complement strand
AGGTGCCGCGGTCCCAGAGCATCACCGTGCCGCCACCGTACTCGCCCTGCGGAATCGTCCCCTCGAACTTGTTGTACTCGATCGGATGATCCTCGACTTCCATTGCCAACCGGCGGACGCTCGGATCGTAGCTCGGTCCTTTCGGCACCGCCCAGCTCTTCATCACGCCATCCAGCTCGAGGCGGAAGTCGAAGTGCAGGTGGCTGGCTTCGTGCTTCTGCACCACGAAATGCAGCGTCGGCGCACGCTTCTTCCGCGTTGGGCGCTTTGCCGCCGCCGCGCCACCGGACGGTTCTCGCGTCTTCGTGAAGTCCCGCTTGCGCCGATACTCGGAGAGCTTCGTCGGGGCTCGCTTCCGGCCGCCGGTGCGCTTCTTCGCCGCCATGGTTCCGTCGCCTCGTCAGTGATGTCCGATCACTAACCCGGCGTCTTTCATGCCGTGCGGCGGCGTCGCGTCCGAGTCTTCTTTGCCTTCTTGCCGCTCGATTGTTCGAGGCTTTCCTGAAGTCGTGACATCAGATCGATGACCGTCGTGCTCTCGGGCTCTTCCACTGGCGCAACCGCGATCTTCTGCCCCTTCATCTTCGCCTGAATGATCTTCATCAGATTCGCGCGATACTCGTCCGTGTACTTCTCCGGCTCGAACGGCTCGGCGAGATTGGCGACGAGTTGTGTGGCCATCTTCAGCTCCTGCGGCCGGACCATGTCGCTCGACGGAAAACTCAGCTCACTGCTGTCGACGAGCTCGCTCGCGAAGCGCATCGTCTCGAGCATCATCGCCTCGCCCACCGTCTTGATCGCCGCGAGATGCTGCTTCTGATGCATCGTGAGCTTCCCGACGCCAACCGAGCCCGTCGTCCGAATGGCTTCGCGAAGGAGCGCGTATCCCTTCTCGCCACCCTTGGCAGGCACCACATAGTACGGCGTGTCGAAGAATCGCGGGTCGATCTCCTCGGCGCGCACGAAGTCGAGAATGTCGATCGTTTTCGACGACGCGAGTGCCGCGGCGCGAAAGTCTTCGTCGCTGAGAATGACGTACTTTCCCTTCGTGTACTCGTACCCTTTGACGATCTCGCCCCACGGGACGGGCTCGCCATCCTTCGCGCAGACGCGCTCGTACTTCACCGGCGCGAGATCCTCCGCGTGCAACATCTTGAAGGAGACGTGATCGCTCTGCACCGCCGTGCGCAGCTCCACCGGAATGCTCACCAGACCGAACGAGATCGTCCCCTTCCACGCTGCCGCCATTCGCCCCTCCGCGCTCGGTGTCGTCACACGTGAATCCAAGCAAGGCGCATGCCCTGTTCGGCCTGGCAAGGCGCTAATCTTCATCGCCGCGCTCACCGCGCCGTCATTCGATACCAGTAGCGGAGGTTCCGTGCAGCGCCGTTCGCTTCTGCCGTTTGCGATTGCCCTCGTGCTCGCCTGTCGTACGCCCGCGACCATGTCGGGCGCGTCGTCGTCGGCTGTCACTCCGTCGAGCGCTACCACTCGCTTCGACATCGCATATCGCATCGCGATGCCGGATCCGACGTCGCATCTCTTCGATGTGCGCATCGACGTCGGCAACGTCAGCGGCGACGAGATCCGGCTACAGATGCCTGTCTGGTCACCAGGTCGCTACGCGCGATTCGACTTCGCGCGAACGGTTCAGAATCTCGCGATCACGAGCGCTGGCGGAGCGCCGCTGTCGTGGGAGCGCGAAAACGGATCGCTCTGGCGCGTACGCACGACGGGTATTCGCCAGCTCGTCGTGCGCTACCGCGTCTTTGCGAATACGCTATCGGGCACTTTCAGCGTGCTCGATACAGCGCATGCGAACTGGAACGGTGCGTCGGTCTTCATGTACGTGGTCGACCACAAGCCGGATCCCGTCTCATTGCATGTCGATCTTCCCGCGGGATGGCACATTCTCAACGGCGACACTCGCACGCCTGATCAGAGCGACTATCGTTTCGAGAATTATGATCGTCTGATCGACACCCCGACCGAGGTCGCGCCCGCGCTCATGGTCGACAGCTTCAACGTCGACGGGCGCCTCTACCGCAGCATAGTGCATTACAACGGCCCGTCGACCAGTACGCTGCGCCGCCGCTTCGTGGGCGACGTACAGAAGATCGTCCGCTACGAGAACACCGTCTTCGGCGCGCCACCGCTCGAGATGTACACGTTCGTCTTCAACATCGGCTACGCGGGCGGCGACGGGATGGAGCATCTCTACTCGACACAGATCATCAACCGGCAGCCGTGGCGCGACGAAGACATGCCGTTGTCAGGTATCAGCTCGGCGGCGCACGAATACTTTCACGTCTGGAACGTGAAGCGTGTGCGGCCCATGGCGCTCGGCCCCTTCGACTATGCGCACGAGCAGTATCAGCCCAGCCTCTGGGTCGCCGAGGGGTGGACGCAGTACTACGGTCAGGTCGCGCTCTTTCGCGGCGGCGTGCTGCCGCGCCAAGGCTTCTATCCCATGATCGCCAACGCGATCGTGCGGCCCAATCTCACCGATCCAGGCCGGACGGAGGTATCCGCGCGCATGGCGTCGTTCGAGGCGCCGTTCTGGGATGGTGCCCGTCCCGGCTACGCGGTGAACCCGAACAGCTTCTTCAGCTACTACACGAAGGGCGCTGGCCTCGCGCTCTATCTCGATCTCTTGATCCGCTCTCGCAGCGACAACGCCCGATCTCTCGACGACGCGTTCCGCAACCTGCGTCGGCGGAGCTGGGAGCAGCCGAACGCATCGTACTATCTCCAGGGTCGCGGTTATACCGAGGAGGATGTCGAACGCGCGGTGAGCGAAGCGGCCGGAATCGATCTGCACGACTGGTTCACGAGCCACGTCGGCGGCACCGAGGACCCCGACTATGACACGGTGTTGTCGGCCGCGGGACTGCGGCTCGTTCGCGGCGGCGATCAGTGGTCGATCGAGGAGATGCCTAACGCGACCGCCGCGCAGCGCCGCATCCGCGAGGGATGGATCACCGGTAAAATCGGTTAACCCCTCGGGCGACTACCATCGGCGCTAACAGCCATCGCGACGGCGAGAGCGAGTCCAGGTGCGAGAGGAGAGGATCGAGAGGGCAGGCCTGAGATACAGGGCGACGTCAGGCCTGAGATAAAGGGCGACGTCAGGCGTCAGACAAGGGTAAGCCTGACGCCGCAGTCGATCTGACGCCTGTGGTCTCGCCACTGCCATCTCGCACCTGGACTGGTCCAGCGACGTCGCGATGCCTGTTCGATGACGTGACGGCAGCACGTCGAGCCGGTCCGCGCGTATTAGTCAGCGTGATCAACGCCACGCCGCCGAGGATGACCGCCGCGGCCAAAAGCATCCGTCCTGTCAACGGCTCTCCAGCGACCGACCAGCCGAGCACCACCGCCACTACCGGATTCACATACGCGTAGGTCGACGCCTTGGCCGGCGTCGTCGCGCCGAGCAGATAGATGTACGCCGTGAAGCCGATGAGCGATCCAAATGTCACGAGGTAGAGAAAGCCCATCAGCGACGGCGCCGTGACCGCGCCAGGACTGAAGTGCCGTGGCTCGCCGGCGA
>DATEPP010000384.1:0-7558 GCA_035273165.1 Gemmatimonadaceae bacterium | reverse complement strand
TGAAAGCTCTCGATGTTCTCGTCGAGCTGTCTCGCCTGGCTGTCCGCCACGAAGACCACGCCGTCGGCGCCCTGCAGCACGAGCTTGCGCGTCGTCTGGTAGTAGACCTGTCCCGGCACGGTGTAGAGCTGGAACTTCGTCGTGAAGCCCGAGATGGTGCCGAGGTCGAGTGGAAGGAAATCGAAGAACAGCGTGCGGTCCGTCTGCGTCGCCAGCGACACCATCTTCCCCTTTCGGTCTTCCGGCACCTGCCCATAGATGTAGTGCAAGTTCGTCGTCTTTCCGGACCGACCAGGTCCGTAGTAGACGATCTTGCACGTGATCTCGCGGGTGGCGTAGTTGACGAGAGACATGGGGAGAGGCCTATCCTCTTCCGAAGAGTGCCGCGAGGTTGCGGTTCAGCTCATGCTCGAACCGGTCCTCGAGCACCGGTTCGGGCTGCGGGCTCATGGCCGGCGCGGCCGCCGCGAGATCCTTGCAGAAGGCGTCGAAGTACATCCTAACGAGTCCGAATGAGCTCTCCTGATCGAAGACGGTGAGAAAGATGAACGTCCCGCGCGGCGTCGCCGCCTCGGCGAGATACAACTGACGATCGCGACCCGGATGATGGAGTCCGCGAAACGCTTTTCCCTCGAGCTGTTTTCCCAACTCGCCCGATGACGCATGGATGGCAGCCGCGAGCGCGCACGCAGACATGACGTCCACCGCGCGCGCGAATCCGAATTGCGCGACGACCTGCCCGCTCGGATGCAGCAGCAGCCCCAGCACCGTTCGTGCTTCCTCCACAAACTTGCGCAGCGGGGCCTCCACCCATGTCTCGACCGCAGTGATGGTCATGGGAGAGACCCCGCGGCTTTGATCATTTCGACGCGGATCATCCCGATGTTCGCCGCGGGATCGGCGACCACTACGAGGACGAGGTCGTTGTGGCCCGCGGCACAGATTCGGCCCCGCTCCGCCTCGAGCTGCATGAACGTCGCGGTGCCGAGCCGGGCGGCGCCTGCCGAGAGCCTCGCTTTGCGATAAAGCGACGCCGCAAGGGCAGCCACGCGATCGCCGTCCTGCCCGATTTGCAGGTTCGATTCAATCACGATCCCATCGTTTTCGTCCACGACGAGACTCGCGCGCACACCGCGCTGTCGGGTCAGGGCGGAGAGGATCGCGCCGAAAGGCGAGGCACTCATCGCGAGCCCTCCAGCCACTGCCGCGCGCGCTCGAGGCATCGGTCGAGCACGCGACGCACGAGTCCGAGCGGCGTCGCCTTGGACGCGGCGACGACGAGTAGACCGTCGCCGGCGGACGGCGCCATCGTCACCACCGCCGCCTCCGTCTCCAGCACGATCGCGCGCCACTCACCGATGTTGAGATGCTTCGTGGCTCGGCGAGCGGAATCGGTGACGCCACTGAGCTCCGCGCCAACCTCGGCGGCCACGTCCCGACCGTCGTCGCCGATGTAGATACCCGCCAACACCAACCCCTGATCGTCGAGCAGCAGCGCCGTCTGTTCGTGCTCGCCGAGGATGTCCGCGAAGAGGGCGCGGGGATCATGTGCGGGATGCGGGATGTGGGATGCGGGGTTCGCGCCGTTCCCGCGTCCCGGGTCCCCCGTCCCGCTCCCCACGTCCCGCGCCGGTCGCCCGTCCCGCGTCCCGCGAAGATTTGCCAGCGCCGCCACGACCTCCGCGTCGCCACCCTGCTCGGCAGCGCGTTGCAGGTACTGCTCCGCTTCCGCGGTATTGCCTTGCTGAAAGCGCACGAACGCCATGCCCTTGAGCGCACCGAGATGACTGGGCGTTAGGCGCAGCACCATGTCCCACTCGTCGAACGCGCGTTGCAGCTCACCCCGATCGACCGCGATCCGCGCCAGCAGATCGTGCGCGTCCGTGTTGTGCGAGTGCCGCTCGAGGCCGCGCATCGCGATCTTGAGCGCGAGATCGAGCTGCCCCTGCCGGCGCAGCGTTTCTCCCAGCGGGAGAAACACCAGGCTGGCGGGATCGCGCGCGAGCTCGTCGCTCCACCGGCGGACGTCGTCAGCCACTGGCCACCGCCTCGGCGTGGGCTTCGAGCACGTGCATCAGTCGCGTTAGCGCCTCGATCGCCGCGCGCACACGGCCCACCTCTGGTCCCGTCGGCGCCAGCCGGAGATAGTGCTCCCAGCTGGAGCGCGCCGTCGCGAAGTCGCCCACATACACCGCCGCAAAGCCCAGCTCGAGGTGCACCTCGGGGGTGAGGGGGTCGGCGCGGACGGCGCGTCGAAGCTCGTCCACGACTTCATCACGACGGCTCAGCGTTCCGAGAATGCGCGCCGCGAGCAGATGGGCACGAGTGTTCCCAGGCTCCTTCGCGAGAACGCCGCGCGTTGCCGTGAGCGCTTCGTCGACGGCGCCACGCGCCAGCGCCGCCCGCGCCTGCTCCAGCGCCGGCTCGGTACCATGATCCTCGGCGATCGGCGTTGCCCGGTCCGGCGTCCGGACCTCGATGACGCCCGTGGTCACGAGTCCATACACGACGCGCGCCACGTCGAACTCCGGCCTGCCTAACGATCCAGCGATCGCGCGGAGGTCGCGCGAGCCATCGATCATCGAAAGCACTTCCCACTCGGGCGGCAGCAGGTCGAGCTGAGACGCTTCCCCGTCGTCGCGCACGGGCGCGAGGACGGGGATCACGGCAAGACTGGGTACCTTGTCCGCGATTCGCGACCACTCATCGATCCGGCGTGCCCCCTCCATGAGCAGCGATTCCGTCGACACACGGATTCGTGCCTCGCGCGTGTGTACGAGCTCGTTCGCGGCGCGCTCCTCGAATGAGAAAAATCCCTCGCGCCACGACATGAGCTCGAAGACGACGCTCTCGATCTGCATCCGCAGCTGGCGCTCGATCTCCTTCGACGTCACCGCGCCACCTTCGACGAGGAGATCGACCAGATCGGCGTCCGCCCTCCCGTTGGTACGTTTGCCGCGCGCGGATTCGAGATCGTCCTTGCTGATCTTTCCGGATTGCAGCAGCGTCAGCTCGAGTGGTACCGCCTTCGACCGCACGTGCGCGTGCACGACACGACCCGAGTCGAAATACACGACACCCTCGTCGTCGCGCAGCTCCGACGCGACGCGCAGTACACCGGTCTTCCGGCTCAGATCCAGCAGCTGGAAGACGTCGTGGATTCCCAGTTCGCGAAGCGGGCCTTCGATCGCCATGCGTCAGCTCCGCGGATGCGTGGGAGTCGCGGCGCTGGTGCGTCGCGGTTTGTCACCTGACGGCTTGTCGCCGAAGATGCGGGCAAGGTCCGCGGCGGTGCGCATCTCCCTCTTCGCCCGCTTGGCGTAGTCGCTCGTCGGGGCATTCGCGATGACCTTCTCCCAGCGCCCGATCGCCTCGCGATAGCGCTTCTGCTCCGCGAGGAGCGCACCCTCATGATAGAGCGCGCCAACGTGGGAAGGATCGAATCGCAGCACGCGAGTGAACGCCGTAACGGCGTCGCGCTGCCGCCCGAGCGAGAGGAGTGTCTCGCCTAGCGCGATGAGAGCATCGAAGTGATACGGGTCCCGCTGCAGCAGATCGATCAGCAACGGCAGACCATCTCCGGCGCGGCCCACCTGCCGGCGCAGCGCGGCCAGCTCGAGCGTTGCCTCGGCGTACGTCGGCACCGCGTCGAGCGCCGCGACCAACTCCTGCTCGGCCTCCTTCACTGCCCCCTTGGCGGCGAGAAGTCGCGCCAACTGATATCGCACGACAGCGAAATCCGGGTCGAGCGTGAGCGCATGCCGGTACGCCGCAATCGCCCCTTCGATGTCACCGAGGGAGCGCGCGATGTCTCCGACCTTCTGCTGCACGTCGGCGCGCATCGGTGCGACGCGCCGCGCGGTCTCCAGGGCAGCGAGCGCTCCCGCGGGATCGCCCGCGTCGCCGCGCGCTGTAGCCACGAGCATGAGGATTTCGATGTCCTCCGGCTCGCGGCCGAGCAACTCTTCGGCAACCGGACGCGCTTCCGCGGCGCGTCCGAGCCGCACGAGTGACCACGCCTCGCCGATGAGCGCGAGGCGCGGCGCCGCCGTGCCCGCCTCGCGCCGCGCTTCCCGATAACGCTCCAGTGCCTCTCCGTGCAGCCCCTGCTTCGCGAAGATGCTTCCGAGCAACGCCTGCCCCTCCGCGCGATCCGCTCCGCGCGCCATTGCACGACGGATCTCGGCCGCGGCGCGGTCGTGCATCCCCTTCGTGAGATAGTCCGCGGCCATCTTATAGGCAGCCGGCTCGCTCCCGCTCGCCGGCAGCGACCCTCCACTCGCCGGAGCAGGAGGTGCGAGCTCCGTGAACAGCGTGTCGAGCAACTTTGAATCGAAGCTGAACTCCTCGATCGGCTCGTCGGCGCGCTTCTCGGATCCCAGATCCGGCTGGATCGAGAGATCCGGATCCTCGTGCTGCAGATCGATCGCGAGCTCGAACTTCTGCCCCACGTAATAGGGGTCGATCTCGAGCGCGAGCTTCGTCTCCCGCAACGCGCCCTCGAAGTCGCCGAGGCTGGAGAGGGTGAAGCTCAGATTGTAGTGAGCCTCGGCGTACGTCGGTCGCGCCTGGATCGCCCGCGCGAATGCATTCTTCGCGTCCTCGTACTTCTTCAGGTCCGCGAGCACGAGGCCGATGCCGTTCCAGGCGATGGGGTGCTCGCTCGCGCTCGCCAGCGCTTGTCGATACGCCTCGAGCGCCTTTTGCAGCCGCTTCCCCTTGTAGAGGAGCAGAGCGAGGTTCAGCCGCGCCTTCACGAACGCCGGCTGGGTGTCCACGGACGCGCCTAACGCCTTCATCGCGCCCTCGACGTCGCCGCGATGGTAGAGCGCGATGCCGAGGTTGTTGAGAGCGAGCGCGTAATGCGAATCGGCGGCGATCGCCTTGCGATAGCTCGCCTCCGCGTCTTCGAAGCGTCCATCCTGGTGGAGCGTGACCCCATGCTCGTTCCAGAGCTTCGGGCTGTTCGGCTGTGACTTGAGCAATTGCTCATAGAGCTCGATTGCCGCCCGCGGGTCCTTGCGGAGAATGTGCACCTCGGCCATCGCCTGCAGCACGAGATCGCGATCCTCGCCCTGATCGAGGGCGAGACGATACTCGCGCAGCGCCTCGACGAAGTAGCCTTTCTGCCGGAAGGCGAGGCCGAGATTGTAGCGCGCGAGACGGCCCTCGCCCGCCACCTGCATCTCGCGCCCGCGGCGCTCCTCGCGCGCCGCCACGGCCTCCTCGTACCGCTGCGGCTTGCCATTCTCGAGCGACAGATTCGCCTGCGCCCGCGACAGCGTTGGATTGAGCTTGATCGCCCGCTTCGTGACGTCGCGTGCCTCTTCGTGACGTCCCATGTCGCCGAGCACGAATCCCATGAGATAGAGGGCGTCGTGATTCTCGGGATTGAGCTCCATCGCGCGCTTCAGCGCCGTCAGCGCCTCGTCGTTCAACCCGCGATTGTACAGCACCTCACCGAGGTAGAAGTGCAGGATCGAGCTGTCCTTGTCGAGGGCGAGAGCGCGCTCGAGCCATTGCTGCGCGCGCCCGATGTCGCCCGCCTGCTTCTCGGCCAGCCCGAGCTGGAGGAGCGCACCGACGTCGTTAGGATAGTAATGGAGAAGCGACGTGAACTCTTCGATCGCCTGCGGCTGCTGGCCGACGAGGGCGTAGGTTCGGCCCAGCTCCCACCGCGCCTCGCGATCGTCGGGACGCTGCCGCAGACGCTCACGGAGCTCCGGAATTCGCTTGTCGTAGTAGCCCGTATTGAAGTACGCGATCTCCAGATTGCGCTGCGCGACCTGCATCTTCTGGTCGAGCTCGAGCGCGCGCATGAATGCCGCGACGGCTTCCTCGTGGAGGCCTTTGTTGTAGTAGAGGACCCCGAGATTGTTGTGCGCGCCCGCGTCGGCCGGGTCGATGCGCTGGGCGAACGACCGCAGCACGTCCCGATCACGGTGGGACGTGAGCGACGGCAGTCGCGCCGGCGGCATCGTGGTCGTCATCGGCCCGGCGGTCGTTAGGCGACGCGAACCGCGCGCAGCAGGGCCTGGAGCGAGGCCGGGTCGGGAAGCAGCAGAAAGAAGCCGCGCAGCTTCTCGGCCATCTGCACCATCATGAACTCGCTCTCGACGCAGAACACGTAGTCCTTCTGCGAGCTGAATTGGAGATAGGCCGTCGTCAGCACCGCCGTTGACATGTCCACGGCGAGGCTCGGGGGCGACGGCAGAAGCATGAGGTGCATGAACTCGCTCAGCGCGTTCATGTACGCCGAGCTGAGGATGTTCCCCGCTTCCTTGAGAGCGGACTGCTCCATCTCGCTCAGCTCCTGCGAGGTACCCGCCTCGCGATGGAGCATCAGCTCCGCCAGCCTCAACGCCGACGGCCGCGGAAAGACGAGCATGGTGCGCCCGGTGAGGTCGCCGAGCATGTGCATCAACACGGCCGCGACAGGCTCGTCGGGCTCGGCCACCTGCGGCGGGATCTCCTCGAGACGCGAAATGTTGATCGTTGGCACGCTGATCATGATCGTGCCGCCGATCATCTGCGAGAGCGCGGTCGCGGCGTGCCCGGCGCCGATGTTCGCCACTTCCTTCAGCGCATCGAGCTGGATCGCTTTGAGCGAGCGGATGTCGTCCATGGGTATGGTCATGGGAAGCTGCTGACGTCGACGATGAGTGCCGGCGAGCCGTTCCCGAGGATCGTCGCGCCGCCGAAGAATGAGAGTCCGTCCTTCACGCCGTCGAACTGCTTGACGACGATTTCCTGCTGTCCCCCGAGCTCGTCGACGACGAGACCGACGCGACGGTCGGGAAGATCGATGATGATGACCTGCTCGTTAGGCTGACCCGCCAGTACTTCGCGCGCGCCCATTCCCACGAGCCCGCGCAACCGCAGCACGGGCAGCACGTCGGACCGCAGCACGAGGACCTCGCGCCCCTGCAGCGTCCGCAGCGCCGCGTCCTGCAGCTCCACCGTCTCGGACACGTGCGTCAACGGAATCGCGTACACCTCGTCTGCGACGCGCGCGAGTAGCGCACGCACGATCGCGAGCGTCAACGGCAGCCGGAGCGTTGCCGTCGTCCCCTGTCCCGGCTGCGAACGGATGTCGACGGCGCCGCCCAGCGCGCGGACGCGCGTGTACACCGCGTCGATGCCGACGCCTCGTCCGGAGAGGTCCGTGACCCGCTCGGCCGTCGAGAAGCCAGGCCGGCCGATGATCCGTAGCAGCTCGTCGTCGTTGAGCGAAGTCTTGTTGGGGTCGATGAGCCCCGTCGCCTTTGCCTTCGCCAACACGCGATCACGGTCGATTCCCTTCCCGTCGTCGCTGACGCGAATGACGACGGCTGATCGATCACGCGCGGCGCTCAGTCGGAGCTTGCCGGCCGCCGGCTTCCCAGCCGCCACGCGCTCCTCCGGCGACTCGATCCCGTGATCGATCGCGTTCCGCAACAGGTGCACGATCGGATCGCCGATCTCGTCCAGCATCGATCGATCGAGCTCGATGTCCTTCCCGTCGATCGTGAACTCGATCCGCTTGCCTAACGCGCGCGACGCGTCGCGGACGAGCCGC
>DATEPP010000383.1:0-8629 GCA_035273165.1 Gemmatimonadaceae bacterium | reverse complement strand
GGGCGGTCGCAAATCGTCATATGGAAGTGGCTGGTGCACCCCCGTCCCAGCGAGAGGCTCCGAGATGACGACGTCCGATGCACGTCCAACGAGTGCCAGCTCCGCCGCCACGCCCCCGATCGAGGCGTGGCTGACCCCGATCGTGGTCGCGGCGCTCGCGCGCGACCTCGTGAGCAATGTGGGGACGGCGATGATGTACATCGTCTACTACCGCCATCGATGGGGCACGAGGCCCAACACGATGGACGGCCCGATGACGCTGACATCCTTCTTCAGCGTCCGCACACTCTTATTCTCCATCGCCTGGTCGTTGCTGTTCGGCCTGAGCTATCGCGAGTGGCCAGCGCTGCGCCGCCTCACCGACAGGGCCTCCGGCATGGCCGGCGTCGGCATCCTCTACGGAACTTTGCTCTGGGCGCTGATGCACTTCGCCATCTTTCCGCATAAGCTCGGAGAGACGCCAGAAGAGGTGCTGGGCTGGCTTTCGTACTGCCTCTTGACCGGACTGCCTGTCGTCTGGGCAGTGCGACGATTCAGTCCGCTGGCGCCTTCACGTCCGATCTTCGCCCGCACAGCGGGATCGCCGGAGAGCGGCCGCCGGCAGATCATGAGCGGAATTGCCATCGCCGTTCCAGCGCTGCTCTGCCTGTACTGGCTCACGACGCCGGGCGCCGGTTTTCTGATGATCCTCGCGCTGTTCGTCGGCCTCGGTGCAATCGGCGTACTCGCCATAGCGACGAGCCTGATCCTCGGCGGCATCTGGACCAGGTTCGGCCTGCCGGGTCTGTTGGTGGTGCGGCTGTCGCCGTTGCTCCTCGCGGCCGCTGGCGCCTGGTCCCTCTTCGGTCGTTAGGCGTCGCTCCATGAGACCGCAACCTAACGCCACGGCCATTGGCGCCGCACCCTTCGCCGGCATTTTCGTCGCCGCGGCGGTGGCGATGTGTGCCAGCGCCATCGGTCGCGTCCTGCTCCAGGTGATCGTTGATGTGCTCGCAAAGCGCGACTCGTCAGTGCCGGCCGTGTCGTGGATTCTCGGCGGCATCTCGGTGCGATTCTTCGTCGCGCATGGGTTCGCGGCGGAGGCCTTCATGATGGCATATCCGCGGCTGCCAACCGTTAGGCAGCAACTGCAGGGGCCCAGAGGCGCGCTCGTTGTCGGTGCCGCGCTCGGCACCTTGATGTGGATCGCGCTGCGAGCGCTCTTTCCGATCACCGGTCCCGCGCCGGCGGGCGTGACGCTCGCGTCCTGGCTGACGTTTGCACTGATCAGCGGGCCCGTGGTCGTCTGGAGTGTCCGCCCGTATCTCGCGACGGATGGCACGAGCGACGCGCTACGCGAAGGCAGGCGCGAGATCCGGACTGGTCTGACGGCCATCCTTCCGGCGTTGCTCGTGCTGCTCTGGGCCTTCACGACGAGCGGCCTGGGAATCGGCATCGTATTTGTCGGCTTTCCCGCGCTGGTGGTCGCTGTCGTGGGCGCGAGCGCGATCCTTGGCGGCCTGTCGAAAGCTCGTGGCCGTCCGAGCCAGCGCTGGGCACGCGCCACTCCGTATCTGATCTTCGTCGCCGTCATCGCGCTGGCACTGATCCTGTCGCGATGACTCTCCACTTTACAGTGTGCTCAACATGACGGAACCGACGGCGCATCTCGAGTCATCCAACAACGACGAGTCGTCGTCGATCGAGCCATGGCTCGTCCCGGTCGTGGCCGCGGGACTGGCAGGCGGCCTCGCCGACTGCGCTGGCGCCGCCATTCTCTACAACGTCTACCTTCGCGTTCACAACGTTGTGCATCCCCCGCTCTTTCGGGACAGCCGACCGATTCCGGGTCTCATGACCTTCTTTTCGTCACGGGCGTTCGTGTTCGCAATGGGCTGGGCCGTGGCGTTTGCGATCGTCTACGGGATGCAAGACTCCATCCGCCGGCGCATGCAATCCATCGGCGGCTTCGCCACAGTGTCGGTCCTCTTCGGTACCGTGATGTGGCTCGTCATGCGGACGGTGGTTAGCCGCGGCAATCTCGAGGAGCCGATGTTGAGCATCATTGGATTGCTCACGTACGTGTTGTTCGCCGCCCCGGCGATTGCCTGGACGCTTCGTCGCGCGCTCCAGACAAAAGTTCATCCGTGAATTCCGGGGCGTGCAGGAAGAGAGTCTTTGGGCCACTGACACCACTGACGATTCCCTGAAACCACTGAGGAAACGGCGCCATGAACGGGACGCGTCACTTGCCATTCCTGACTCATCGTCGACCGGATGATCGCTGCGCGCGAAGCTTGTCAGTGGTATCAGAGTCGTGTCAGTGTTGTCAGGGACCGCTCGCCCAAATGCGCTCATCGCCTCCGCCGCGCGAAGAAAAGCGGATCCCTCGTCGCTCCGCTCCTCGGGATGACAAGGGGAGCTTCGTTCCTCGGGATGACATCCATCACGGCACGATCGGCTCGATCCGCTTGAAGTTCATCGAAACGAGTACTGCGTTGAGCTTGGCGAGGTCGTTCGCGATCCACCGATCGAACTCGTGGGAGACGTCACCGAGCTCGCGCTCGATCGCTGAGGCGCGCTCGACCTGTGTCGCGGAAGGACGACCCTCATAGAACACGACGCTGCCGTACAGCTGCGTGAGGTTCTCCCGCAGGCGCTCCTCGCCCGTGACCATACCGCCTTCTTTCGTGGCCACGATCTTCTTGCGCAGCACGTCCACCGTATCGGATGCCTGGCGGAGCCGCCTCACGAGCGAGTCTGACTGCGCCACGCTCGTCGCCCGATCCTCGAGCGCGCCGCGTACGCCGTTCATCTTCTCGACGACGCTCGTCATGTTGTCGAGCAGTCCGTAAAGCCTCACCGAGAGATCGAACTGCGCCTTCCGGTCGGCGAGCGTGTGTTTGACGCGTGGATCCCGCTTGACGACGAACGGGGTCGTGTACGTCGAGTCGCCCTCGACGAGACGCAGCGTGTACGTGCCGGGCATGTAGCGCGGCCCCGTGCCGAACGCCGCGGACGCGGCCGGGGGAATGCGCGCGGGGGGCATGCGCATCGACCAGCTCGCGCGACTCAGCCCCCGCCGCTTCGTCGTCGGGAGCGTCGCGAGGAGCTTGCCCGTCGAGTCGTGCACCTCGAGCTTCATGTCGCCGAAGATGTGCCGCTTCTGGAGGTAGTACGTGATGACCGCGTCGCCCGACGGATTCGGCCCAACGTACTCGGCGTCGCCATTCGCCCAGCCGCCGCCGGCGGGGATCGACTGGACGGCCGGCGCTGTCTGGACGAAGCTCGCGTGTCGCGCGAGCATGTCCGGTGTGAGCGCGCGGAGTGGCGTGATGTCGTCCACGATCCAGATGCCGCGGCCGTGCGTCGCAATGACGAGGTCGTTGTCGCGGGGATGAATGGCGACGTCGCGCACCGCCACGGCCGGGAGGTCGCCGCCCTTGTAGCGGGACCACTCCTCGCCGCCATCCACGGACACATACAATCCGAACTCCGTGCCGAGGAAGAGTAGTTGAGGGTTTACTAAATCCTCCTTGATGACGTGCGCGTAGCCGCGGACCGGCGAATCGGCGCCGACGAGCGGCGTCCACGTCTTGCCGTAATCCGTCGAGCGGTACGCGTACGGCCGCATGTCGCCGAAGGTGTGAAGATCGAACGTCGCATAGATCGTCCCGGCGGCGAAATGCCCCGGCTCGACGCTCGACACCCACGCATTCTTCGGCAGGCCGCGAATGTTGCCGACGACGTTCGTCCAGCTCTTGCCGCCGTCGCGCGTGACCTGGAGGTTGCCGTCGTCGGTACCGACCCAGATCACCTGCGAATTCTTCGGCGACTCGCCGATGCCGTAGATCGTCGTGTGCATCTCGGCGTACGAGTTGTCGACGGTGACGCCGCCCGACTCCTCCTGCTTCTGCTTCGCGGGATCGTTCGTCGTCAGGTCGGGCGAGATGCGCTCCCACGTCTGGCCGAAGTCGCGCGAGCGATGGAGGAACTGCGAGCCGATGTAGATCGTGCCGTTGCGCGTCGGGCTGATGTGGATGGGCGTGTTCCAGTTGAATCGGAGCTTGCCCTCTTTGTAGTGAGGCAGCGGTTGGATGTCGCGCGTCTCGTGCGTCTTGCGGTTGACGCGGCCGATCGATCCACCTTGAGCCTCGGCATAGAGATACTCGGGATCGGTTGGATCGACGAACATCCAGAAGCCATCGCCGCCGTACATGTTCTCCCACTGACTCTTGGCGATGCCGCCCGGGAACTGCGACTCGCCAACCCATGAGCTGTTGTCCTGAAGTCCGCCGTACACCTTGTACGGCTTGTCCATGTCGAGACTCACGTGATAGAACTGTGAGATCGGCAGCACCTCCGACTTCCACCACCTGTCGCCGCCATCGTACGAGTACCACAAACCGCCGTCATCGCCCGTTATCAAATGGTCGGTGTTGTCGGGATCGACCCAGATGTCATGATGGTCCCCGTGGGTGGAGAAGCCGATGACGCTGAAGCTCGCGCCGCCGTCGGTGCTCATGATGAGCGAGCCGTCGGGCTTGAACAGGCGATTCTCGTTCTTCGGATCGATTGTGAGATTAGCAAAATAGAACGGCCGCCAGATCATGTTCTGGCTCCGGTCGCGCATCGACCACGTCGCGCCGCCGTCGTCGGAGCGGTAGAGCGCGTTGAGCGGCGGCACCGCCTCGACGAAGGCATAAACGACGTTAGGCTTGGACGGCGCGACCGCCACGGCAACGCGCCCCCAGGGGCCGGGAGGCAATCCCGGCGCACTCTTCGCGTCCAATTGCTTCCACGTAGCACCGCCATCCACACTCTTGAACAGTCCGCTCGCGCTCGGCGCCTCCGGTCCGTCGCCGCCAGAGCGGAACGTCCAGCCCTTGCGGCGGAAATCCCACATCCCGGCGTAGAGCGTCTTCGGTGACGCCGGATCCATCGCCATCAGCGAGCAACCAGTGGACGCATTGCCACCAGCGAGGATCTTCGACCAGCTCTTGCCGCCGTCCGTCGTCTTGTAAACGCCGCGGTCGTCGCTGTCGCTCCAGAGTTTCCCGGGTACGCAGACATACACCGTATTCGGCGCCGTCGGATCGACGAGGATCTTGACGATCCGCTCAGACTGGTCGAGTCCCATGTGCGTCCAGTTGTCGCCACCGTCGGTGGATTTGTAGACGCCGTTGCCGATCGACGTGCTGTTCCGCATCCATGACTCGCCCGTGCCGACCCACACCACTTTCGGATTCGTGGGATCGATAGTGATCGCACCGATCGACTGCACCGGCTCCTTGTCGAAGACCGGTTTGAACGTCGTGCCGCCGTTGGTCGACTTCCAGACACCGCCGCTCGCCGCACCGACGTAGATCGTGAGGCGGCCATCCTCTTTCACCGCGGTGACGGCAGCGACTCGCCCGCTCATCACCGCCGAGCCGATGTTACGGGCGCCGAGTCCGGCGGTGGTCTCCGAGTCGACGCGGGCGCCGTTAGGCGGTGAGACGATCCGTGGGGCACCCGCCTGCTCTACGGCATCCGGCTTCTTCGGCGCCGTGGCCTTCGCCGGCTCCGGCTTCGCCGCGTCTGGCTTGGCCTGCTGATTCGCCGCGTCTTTCGCGTCGCCTGCCTGTTCGCCGCTGCCAGCGGTGCCCGGTTTGCTGAATTGCGCATCGTCGAGCGCGACGTTCGTCTCGATCCGCTCCCACGCGTACTGCGCCTTGCTCGCGCTTGCGCTCCCTTTCGCGCCCGTTGCGACCGCGAACGGGAAGAGCACGCCGTTCACGGGTTTGTAATCGCCCAACTCCACCTCGAACTCGCGTTCGGCGCCTCGGACGGTGCGCTTGACCTCGTACTTGATTGGCACGCCTGAATCGGCGTCGAGGTAGTAGGTGCGAACGTCGCCGTTGCTCCCGAGGGTGAGCTTCACCTTGTAGACGTCGGTGCCCTCGAGCTGGTCGACGCCGATGAATTCCGCGGTATTGCCAGCCGAGCGATAGTTGAGCAAAGGATCATCAAAGTTCGCATCCTCGATGATGCCTTTGATCTCGTCCTCGCCCAGTGGCTCGGGATCCTTCTTCCCCTGCCACGGCTCGATCTTCCACCCGGTGCGTCCATCGTAGGCATTCACACCCGTCATGCCGCCGAAGGTGAACTCCTCGCGGACCTTGTTTGGGCGCTTGTTCTCGTTGGTGATCTTGGCCTCGAATCCACCGCCGCCGTAGAACTTTCCGCTACGGCGCACACTCTGGATCGCCCGCACGCGGTCGGCGCCGCCGATGCGCTGGGCGTACTTCGCGACCAGCTCGTCGACAGTCTGTGCGTGAAGGGTGGCCGCGCCCAGAAATGACGCGGCAAGCGAGTAGAAGAGGCGGCCCATCGAAGCTCCCCGGTTGATGACGCGAGGGGATTCTCTTCCGCCGCGGCACACTCGTCAATGGCAGCGTGGCGTGGAGGCTCTCTGCCCGTCTCGAGAGGGCCCGAAACGCGCACGATCGGCATTCGTTCGGCATCGTCGGACATGACCAGAGGACTGCGTCCGCCGTCCTCTGGTCGCCCGGCACGAAGCCGCCACTTATCGCCTGCTTCTTCTTTGCCCATCCGCCGAGCCGGTGGTAGCGCGGCGCGTCCTTCCGATATCGCCTAACGAGCGATGACGAAGGTGAACTGCTGTTGCACGAGCTGCCGCACCCTGATCCCGGCGAGCTCGGCCGGGAAGAAGCGCGAGCGGAGCAGTGCGTCATGTACGGCGCGGAGAAAGCCGGGCTGCGCGTCGCTCGGGAAAGTGAGCGTCTTTTCATCGACGCGGCCCGTGCTGTCGACGACGAACTGGACGACCAGCGATCCCTCGATTCCCGCGCGCTGCAAGTCCGACGGATAGCGGGGCCGAGGATTGTCCCGATGCGGCCACGCGACGCGCTCGACGACGTCCTGGGTGTATGCGCCGTGCTTTCCGGGGTGGGTCAACGCCCACATCGCCGAGGCGTTGACGAGCGCACCGGTGTCGACGTCGCCAAAGTCACTCTGACTCGTGATGCGTGACGAGAGATCCGTTTCCGTCGGTACGGGTGGGAGCTTCGAGAGCGCCACGAGCGACGCGTCGGTCACGGCCTGCAGCTGGGACATGTCGGGCACGAGCAATCGAACGGCCCTCTTCACCGCGTGGACAACGGCGCCTTTGGTGCCCGTCGACACCCGATGCACGAGCTCCGGCATGCGCACGAAGCGAAGCTCCTCGACCGGCATGGTACGCGCATCGGGGAGCGAGGTTGGCCGCGGGCCGCTGGCAACGACCGCGAAGGTGATGAGGCTGGCGTGGGTGATGACGCTGAAAGACGCGACACCGAACCGGGCGGCGCCGAACCGAGCGACTTGCGAGCTGACGAATGCGTGTACCATGGGAGCCTTCCCGAACTCGTCAGGCGTCGGGATTGACGCCGACACCAATTCAGCAAGACAGAAATCGGGCCAGCGCGCGCGCGCGGCGCGGAAAGCCGTGCCGGTGATTGGTGGCTGGTGGCTGGTGACTCGTTGATAGCGGCGATTGCCGAGTGATTCGGACCCGCAGTTGGTACCAAGTACCTAGGCATCTGTGCCTAGAACTCACCAACCAATCACCAGTCACCAGTCACCAGTCACCAGCCTCACCGTCTCCACGGCCGCCGAACCGTGTAAACGGGAATGTCCGTTATGCTTTGTCGCGCGATGCCGATAAGCTTGCGCCGAGACAGCACGCTGAGGGCGTCCTGCACCCCGCGCTTCGAGAGGCCGGTCCCCTCGGCGATCGTCCGGAGACTCGTCTGCACGGTGACGAGCTCTCTGCCTAACGACTCACGCCAGAGATAGAGGTAGACGACGAACGCGGACGCGGCGCGGTCGTGGCCGATGAGATCGTGCATGAGCGTGTCGATGACGTACGCGTCGAACGTGATCGTCTCGCTGGAGGCTCTGGTCACCATGCCGCGAGTATAGCACGGAGTGCCACAGCAACGCGAGCGCGCCTTGTTCCCGGTGGCCTGCCGCTCGACATTGCGGCCCACCCTTCACCCGAGTCTCTCCATGATCAAGGGAATCAAGTTCATCGGCGTCCCCGTGCGCGATCAGGACCGCGCGCTCGAGTTCTACACGAAGCAGCTGGGCCTCACCGTCGTCACCGACCAGCCGTTCAACGACAAGCAGCGATGGATCGAGCTCCGCATCCCTGGCGCGGACACGGGGATAGTGCTCTTCACGCCCGACGGACACGAAGATCGCATCGGTACGTTTCAATCGATCAGCTTCTGGACGAACAACGTGCAGAAGACGTACGAGGAGCTCACATCGCGCGGCGTCGAGTTCGTGGCCCCGCCCAAAGCCGCCGACTGGGGCACCGCCGCCATCTTCAAGGATCCTGATGGGAATCAGTTCGTGCTGGGGACGAAGTAGTGGGGCGGGGCGCGTGACGCCCTGGAAGTACCTCAGCTGTCAGCTTTCGGCGGGCGTACGCTTCGAAGTGGCGGTCCTGGATCGCACCCGCGACGGCGAGCCCAGAGGCGAGACGCAAGCTGACAGCTGACGGAATCAAGAGAACTACTTCAGCTGCGAGCGGGCTGACACCCTCACACCTGAAGCTGGCTGATAGCTCAGGTAGTTCTCTTGATGCCGCGAGCTCTCGGCT
>DATEPP010000382.1:0-13115 GCA_035273165.1 Gemmatimonadaceae bacterium | reverse complement strand
GCAATTCATTCGCGAGAAGGTGACGAACGCGCTCGAGCACGGGGGCGGGAAGGCGCTCGCGTTCGTGGCGTTCCTCGCGGTGTATCGCGAGGGTGCCGAGACCGCGCTCTTCTACCAGGCACTCTTCGACGAAGGGCCGCGCGTGGCGTTGCCGATCTCACTCGGCATTCTCCTCGGGTTCGCGGCGCTCGCTGTGATCTTCACGCTTTTCTACCGCTATGGCGTGCGCATACCCCTGCGGCCGTTCTTCAGCGTGACGAGCGTGCTCCTGTACTACATGGCGTTCGTCTTCATGGGGAAGGGCGTGCGAGAGCTGCAGGAAGGGAACGCGATGCCGATCACGCTCATTCCCGGTTTCCCGCACGTGGAAGCGTTAGGCTTGTATCCCACCTGGCAAACACTGCTCGCGCAGCTCGTATTGCTCGCGCTGTTCGTCTTCGCGGTGGCGAAGACCTTTTGGCCCAAGCGCTCGGTCTCCCTCCCGACGGTGCCCCCGGATGCCAAGCCCACGCTCGACGTCGTCGGCGAGCTCGCGGCGCTACGTCAGGAGAACGAGCGGCTTCGCGCACGACTCTCCGCTCTCGAGGACGCTGTCGCTCAGGATGAGAGTGGCGCTGTCCGGGTGACGCCCGAGGCATAGATCCCCGGCTTCGTCGCGGTGACATCGCGTCGCCACCAGATCCACGCGAAGCCGCCGAGCGTGAACACGATGGCGATGAGCTGTGCCGTCGAGAGGACGCCTCCCACGAGAAATCGGTCGTCCTTCGCTCGGAGGAACTCTACGAGAAAGCGCTCGACGCCGGCGAGCACGCAGTAGACGCCGAAGAGCCAACCCTCAGCGTGCTTGTGGTCGCGCAGGCGCCAGAGGATGCCGAACATGACGAGCCCCAGCGCAACCTCGATGAGCTGCGTCGGGTAGACGGCAACGACCGTGTTGGGCGGCATCCCGGGTGGAAACTGCACGCCGAAGTCGTGACTCATGAAACCGACCGTCGACGGCGGCGCGCCTTCCGGAAACTGGACCGAGAGAAACCCACCTGGCCACGGCTTCCCATAGTCGTCGCCAACCGCCCAGCACCCCGTGCGTCCCACGGCATACGCGGCGGCGACCGCGGGTGCACCGACATCGAAGATTCGCAACATTGGAATCTTCTTCCGCCAGATAACAACCATCACCGCGAGCATCCCGCCGATCAAGCCGCCCCAGAAGACGAAGCCGCCGCGCGTGAACAGCGCGTCCCAGTTGCCGAGCACGACGACGTAGTACAGCTTCGCGCCGAGGAGACCGCCGATGACGGCCGCGAAAATCATGTCGCTCACCGGCTCGGGATCGTGGCCACGCCGCGCCAGCTCGCGCTGGCCAATGAGCTGTGCCACGACGAACGCCATGAGGACGGCGACCCCGAACCCCGTGAAGTTCAGGGGCCCGATCGTGTAGGAGAGCGGGTGATGGACGATGGGGTCGGCGAGCGTCATGTGCGTGCAGTGATTGTAATGGGGGCAGCGTTCAGTCGGCGAGCCCTGGGATCGGAATCGACGCGAAGGCGTTGAGGTCGAGACCGGAGCGCTCGCCTCGCTCGAGATGAAAGAGACCGGCCCGGGCGATCATCGCCGCATTGTCGGTTGCGAGACGGCTGCTCGGCGCAAAGACCTCCGCCCCGAGCGACGCCACTCGATCGCGCATGGCTTCGACGAGCGTGCGATTGCCCGCAACGCCACCGCCCAGCACGACGCGCGAGCGTCCGAACTGCTGAACCGCGCGCGCCGTCTTCTCGACGAGTGTCTCGACGAGCGCGTCCTGAAACGCCCGCGCAATTCCGCCGCGCGCCGTGGGCTCGAGTGGTCCTGACGCATCGACGGCGCGAACCGCATTGAGGACGGCCGTCTTCAATCCGCTGAACGAGACGTCGTAGTAATCGGGATCGCCAGGCCGCTGATCGCGGCGGAGCATGGGTCTCGCGAAGCGATAAGCGTTTGCTCTATTCTCGGCGGCGTCGGCGCGAGCTTCTCGCTCGATGGCCGGTCCCCCGGGATAGGGAAGACCGAGCAGCTTCGCGACCTTGTCGAAGGCTTCGCCGGCGGCGTCGTCGCGCGTGCGACCGAGAAGGCGATACTCGCCCCACGCGGCGACGTCGAGCAGCAGCGTGTGCCCTCCCGAAACCAGTAGAGCAGTGAATGGCGGCACTGCGTCGTGCTGCTCGAGCGCGGTCGCGAAGAGGTGTCCTTCCATGTGGTGGACACCGATTAAGGGCACGCCGAGGGTGAAAGCGAACGCTTTCGCGAAGCTCACGCCGACGAGTAGCGCACCGACGAGTCCCGGGCCATTGGTGACAGCGACGGCATCGATCGCGTGTCGGTCGAGCTGCGCTTCCGCGAGCGCACGCTCGACGACGGGGACGATGGCCGTAACGTGCGCGCGGGATGCGATCTCGGGCACGACGCCGCCGAAGATCGCGTGAACGTCCTGCGAGAGGATGACGAGCGATGAGAGCGAGCTATTGTCTCCGCTCCCCGAGAGCACGGCTGCCGACGTCTCATCGCACGACGTCTCGATCCCCAGCACGCGCATCGGTGCGGTCAGGGCTTCGTCGTTCCCGTCGCCGCGCTCGCGGTCGCCGCTGGCGTCGGAACGAGGTGCACCTTCACCTGCGACGGTTTGACACGAAGGCCGAGCCGCGTCGTATCGATGTCGACGAGATGGGGAAGGGAATCAGTGGCGGGGATCGCTACGCGTGCGGTGACGACGTACTCGAGACTGAGCACGCGTTGCCGCGGACCACTCACCTCCACGCGGTCTGGCTCGAGTCGCACGGCGACGGGTGGCGATGGGTGCAGGGTGTCGGAAACGACCTGCACGCCGGAGCGCACCGGGACGACGCGCGAGCTCGTCGACTCGAAGCGCAGAGTCACACTGCGTGGCTGCACCGCCCGCACGATGGCGTCCACACCGGCTGGGAGCTCGACGTCCGAAGTGGATAGATCGACGACAACGGTGTCCGGCGAGTTCGCCGCGATCTGGCGCCGGATGACGAGTGGATGCGCAAACAGCTTGAGCAGCTCCTGGGGTGTGCCCACGACGAGCGCGTGAATCGTCGGGGGCGGATCCTTGAGCACGAGGGAACTGTCGAGCTGTGGAGCGAACTGCACCTCGACGAGATCCTGATTCGGCTCCTTCGCCGTGACGATGAACCAGAGCACGATCGCGATCAGCAGCGCCGTGCCCTTGAGCGCCAGACGCTGCGTGAATGCCTCGGCGAGACGCCGGCGCCACGTCGGCACCGCGCGCGCAGCGGCTCCCTCGTCAGGCTCGCGTGACGCGGGCGACATCGTTCAACGCTCCGTGGCCGCGACCGGCCGTGTCGGCGCCGGCGCGCCTAACAACTCGTCGAACAGCGCCCGACTCGCGGGCGCGTTCCAGTCCGTCGCCGAGATCCACTTCCGCCGAATGGTGCCGCCGCGATCGATGACGAAGCTCTCGGGATAGCCCGTTGTCTGATACGCGCGCTCGATGGCGTGTGTCGGATCGTGCAGGATCTCGAACGTCAATCCGAGCCCCTTCGCGTAGGCACGAATCGAGTCCTCGCCCGCGACGTCGTCGATGCTCACCGCGACGATGTGCACGCCCCGCGGCCCGTATGCCCGGTACAGCTCCTCCATGCTCGGCATCTCGACCTTGCACGGCTCGCACCATGTCGCCCAGATGTTCAGCAGCACGACCTGACCCCGATAATCGGCAAGGGTGCGCATCGCACCGCTGTGCACGTCCTTCGCCGTAAAGGACGGCGCGGCCGATCCCACGCCCACCGGAAAGAGATCGTCGGCGAAGAGCCTCACTCCCGCGAGCAACGCCCCGCCGAGCACGGCGACGACGATGCCGACGATGAGCCATTGCTGCCTAACGGTCATGTGCTTTCACTTCACGTTCTGCGCGCTCTGCGTCACACGGTAATCCCGCACTGCTCACGCAGGATGCCGATCTCCGCCTGTGGGTCCTTTGCCGAGAAGATTGCGTTCCCGGCGACGAACGTATCCGCGCCGGCGCGCCAGCAGTCCCCGATCGTATCGCGCGCGATGCCGCCATCCACCTCGAGCACGGCTCGGCTCCCAGCCTCGGCGAGCACGCGACGCGCTCGCCGGATCTTGTCGAGAGAGTGAGGAATGAAGCTCTGTCCGCCGAAGCCCGGATTCACCGTCATCACGAGGAGGAGATCCAGGTCCGGCACCACCTCGACGATACCCGTGAGCGACGTCGAAGGATTCAACGCCACGCCGGCGCGACAGCCGAGCTCGCGAAGCCGCACGAGCTGGCGCTGCAGGTGTGGCGACACTTCAGCGTGGATGGTGATGCCGCTCGCCCCGGCCGCGACGAAATCCTCGAAGTACCGCTCCGGCTGCACGATCATGAGGTGGCAGTCGAGGGGCAGGTCCGTGAGCTTGCGGACGGTCTCGATGACCTTCGCCCCGAAGGTGATGTTTGGGACGAACTGGCCGTCCATGACGTCGACGTGTATCCAGTCCGCGCCGCCGGCCTCGCACATCGCGATCTCGTCGGCAAGCCGTGCGAAGTCCGCCGAGAGGATGCTCGGCGCGATGCGCGGCGAAGTGGCATGGAGCGACATCGTCATTACGAGCCCACCTTGAGCGCGATGCGCGAGCCGGCCGTGACCTGCGCGCCCGCGGCCGGCGACTGCGACGCCACGATGGCGCTCCCGTCCGGCGAGCCGCCGTTAGGCGACGACACGTCGCCGACGGCAAGACCCAACTGCTGCAGAAGCTGGCGTGCCTGCGCGAAGGAGCGTCCGACGACGTCCGGCACCTGAATCGTGGCTGGCCCACCGCTGAGAACGAGCTGCACCGGGCCTGGAATGGGAGTCTCCGTTCCCGGACGCGGCTTGGTGTCGACGACCTCGCCGCGGGCCGACTGATTCGGCTGCTCGGTGACGTCCCCGACATCGAAGCCGGCCTGGTCGAGTACGCGCTCTGCATCCGGCCGCGCCATCCCTACGACGTTGGGCACGACCCCCATTCGCTGTCCGCCGCTCACCGCCAGCGTCACCTTCGTGCCGGCGGCGTCCTTGCTTCCAGCGGGCGGGCTCTGATCGAGTACCGTGCCCTTCGGCGCGGTGGCGTGAAAGCGCGTCTCCCCCTGCTCGGATTCAAAGCCGGACTGCCGGAGTCGCTGCTGGGCCGTGGTGATGTCGAGACCCACCACGTTAGGCACCTTGAGATCCTGCGTGATGACGCCGGATGGAAAGAAGACGAATGCCGCGATCAGATAGGCGAGCAGGAAGCCGCCCACGATCGCAATCAGATACGGAATGAGGCGGCGGATGACGCCGCGCCAATTCACTGCTCCCCCCCCGTCCTTCGCAATCGAGCGGCGAACGCGCCATCGATCCCATGCCGCTGCGGAAGCACCCGCAGACGGCCCGCGTCGAGGACGGTGGCGGGCACCGTGCCATCCGGTGGGGGCTCGAGGCGCCACCCGGGATTTTCGGCGAGAAAAGCCTCGAGCTGGTCGTCGTTCTCTTCCGGCTCCAATGAGCAAGTGCTATACACGAGCAGCCCTCCCGGCCGCACGACATCCGCCGCCGCGCGGAAGATTGCGCGCTGGAGCGCGCCGAGCACCGCGAGATCGGACGGCTTGAGACGCCACCGCGCGTCCGGATGTCGGCGGAACGTACCCGTCCCCGTGCACGGCACATCGATGAGCACGAAGTCCACGGGCTTGATTGCCGGCATCCGCGCGTCGGCAACGTACGGGAAGACGGTGCTGATCTCCAGTCGGTTGATGTTGCCGACGACGCGGCGCAGACGGCCGAAGGAGAGGTCGCTCGCGTACACCCGCGACGCGTTGCGCGATAGCTCGATCGATTTGCCGCCCGGGGCGGCACAGAGATCCGCGGCGACCGCGCCCGTTGGAACGCACGCGTACTGCGTCACCAGTGTCGAGCCAGGATCCTGGAGGTGGAACAGGCCCTGGCGAAAGGCCCCCAAATCGGTGAGCGACGAGACGGGACTGTTCAGGACGATGCTGTCGCGAGCGAGCGGCGCATCCTCCACCCGAACGCCCGCGGCCTCGAGCATCGCCTCGAGCTGCTCGCGCACGGCGTGATACGGCCTCGCGACGAGGGGCGCCTCCCCATTGTTGGCCTCGAGGAGGCGTCGTGTTTCCTCTTCGCCCCACCGCGCGACCCACCGCGCCAACAGCCAGCGCGGATGCGAATACTCGAGCGCGAGCGCGTCGAGCGGATCCGACGGCGTCGGAAGTCGCAGTCCGTCCCGCTCGCGGTCGAGCCGACGCAGGACCGCGTTGGCGAGCTTGCTCGCGCCCATCCCATGACGTCGCTTCGCCAGCTCCACCGTTTGCGCGATCGCCGCGTACGCGGGAACGCTATTCATGTGCAGGAGCTGGAACGCGCCGAGCCGAAGGAGATCGAGGAGGTCGGCGTCGAGGCGCGCGATGCCGTTGCGCACGCGTTCGTTGAGAAACGCGTCGAGACGGGAGCGGCGACGCAGCATGCCGTACACGAGCTCGCGTGTCCAGCGTCGATCGCGCGCGTCGAGGTGGTATTCGTCGCCGACGCGCCGATCGAATGACGCATCGAGAAGCTCCCCAGCTCGGAGGTCGGTGCAGATGGCCGCGGCGGCGGCGCGCGCGTCCGTTACTCCGGCAGGCGTCGCGAGCCGCGCTGGTGCGTCGCTATGGGAGGCGTCCGCGCCACCGTCACCCGATCCGCCGATCGCCGAGCGACTATCGTTCCACCTCCGAGTCATAGCCGGAAAGATAGTCGAGGACTGCACGCTCGGAATGTTCGACGTCCCAGATCCCACGAATGGCAGCAACGCCGTATGCACCGGCGCGCCGCAGCGCCGCGACATGACTCGGAGTGACGCCGCCGATTGCCACGATCGGTATCCCGCTGTACCTCACGAGTTGCTCGAGGAATACGGGGCCAGTTTCATCCCTTGTCCTCGAGATAGCGCCGTCGTCGCGTCCCTTCGCGGGAGCAGCAAGCACGTCGCTCACGACGCCCCACTCCGCTCCAGCGAGTCGCGCCGCGATTGCTTCCTCGAGCGAGTGCACGCTCGCCCCGATGGCGCAGGCCGGCGAACCGCCCGGACCTCCCTTCTGGAGCAGCACCTGCATCGCGTCCGGAACGTCCAGCGAGTGTCGGGTGAGCTGCACGCCGCGCGCGCAGACAATGAGCGCGACGTCGACGCGGTCGTTGATCACCAGCCACGCGCCTGTGCGCTCCTGCTCCTCGACGAGTGTGAGGGCGAGCTCGACGAAGCGCGCCGATTTGTCCTGTGCCATGCGCGTCGCGCGCAGATGCAGGGCGCCACGCGGACCCATCGCGCGGATCACGCCCCGTGCTCGCTCGATAAAATTCGGCCTTCCGACGATCTCGTCGTTCGTGACGGCGTGGAGGACGGGGAGCCTGACAGCCGGCGAGCTCTCGGCCACGATCGGTCAGGCGATCGTCGCCGGCAATGCGTCGAAGCGATCGCCGAGGGCAACGCCGCGCCCGCGCATCCACTCGTTAGGCGTGAGTCGCCGCTTGCCGGCCGGCTGCACCACCGTGATCCGCGTCGCGCCCTCGCCGCAGGCCACCGTCATACCGTCCCCGTCGATCGACTGGATCTGCCCCGCGGCCACCGAGGAGGCGTGCGGAGCGAGTCGCGCACCGAAGAGCTTCACCTCCGCGCCGCGGAGCATCGTGAGTGCCCCGGGCTTCGGATCGAGCGAGCGAACGAGCCGGCAGACGGTGCTGGCCGGCGCGGCCCAGTCGATCCATGTCGATGCGCGATCGATCTTGGGGGCGTATGTCGCGAAGCGTTCGTCCTGTGGCCGCTCGTTCGCGTCTCCCAACTCGATGAGCGAGAGCGCCTCGATGAGCGCCAGCGCGCCCAGCTCGGAGAGCCGCAGCGCAAGCTCGCCGTAAGTCTCATCCTCGAGCACTGGCGTCCGCGACTGCAGAACAATGGGTCCGGCGTCGAGCGGCGGCACCATGCGCATGATCGTCACGCCGGTCTCGAGCAAACCTTCGCGGATCGCTGCCTGTATCGGTGCCGCGCCGCGCAACGCGGGGAGGAGCGACGCGTGAATGTTGAGCGTTCCGCGACGGGGAAGATCGATGATCGACTTCGGCAGGATGTGTCCGTAGGCGACGACGACGGAGAGGTCAGCATCGAGCTGGGCAACCTCGGCGAGGAACGACTCTCCGCGCGGACGCTCCGGCTGCAGCACCGGAATTCCTTCGTCGACCGCGATGAGCTTTACCGGGGACGGTTGCAGCGTCGAGCGAGACCGGCCGACCGGCCGATCCGGCTGCGTGACGACGCCGACGACATCGAATCCTTCACCGATGAGTGCGCGCAGCGGAGGCGTCGCAAACTCCGGCGTGCCCCAGAAGAGCACGCGCATCGATCAGAGCTCCTCGTCGCGATGGTGATGCTCGGCGATCTCGCCTGGCGTTAGGCGCCGGATGTTGCCCGGATACTTCTCTTTCTCCTTCGCCCACTTGCTGGTCGCAGCGCGTCGCTTGAGCGCGCTGAGATAGTCGATGAAGAGGCGGCCATGGAGATGGTCGATCTCGTGCTGCAGGCAGCGTGAGAGCAGCTCGCGGCCTTCGACCTCGTACGTCTTGCCCTCGACATCCATCGCGCGCACGACCACGCGCGCGGAGCGTTCGACGTCGCCGTATATCTCGGGAATCGAGAGGCAGCCCTCCTCGCCCTTGATGCGCTTCGAGTCGATCTCGACGATCTCGGGATTGAAGAGCACGAAGCGCGCTCCATCCACATCGACCACCGACAGGCGCTCCAAGCGTCCAACCTGTGGCGCGGCAAGGCCGATTCCCTTTGCCTCGTACATCGTCTCGAACATGTCGTCCACGAGGCGGCGCAGCTCGGCCGTTACCTCGGTTACCACGTTCGTCTCCTGGCGCAATACCGGGTCGCCGAGGACGCGAATATCCAGCAAGCTCACGGCTAGAGTCTGGTTTGACGTTCGTCGTGCCTTACGAGGCGGACGTCGTCGACGTCGCCTCGGCACGCTTCGCACTCGTGACGCTGGCGATGCGACCGCGCTCGACGAGCAGTCGCGACTCCGCCGACTTGATCGTCACCTGATCGCTCATCGACTTCACCGCCACGCCGTCCTTCATCGATTCGCGAATGTGCACGACCTGGCCAATGATACCGCCAGTCGTCACGACATCGTCGCCCTTCTGCAAGTTGCGCAGATTCTCCTCGTGCAGTCGCTTCTGCTTCTGCTGCGGCCGGATCATCAGGAAATAGAAGATCGCGAGGATGAGCGCGAACTGAATGCCTAACTGGAACAGCGGGGATGGGCCGCCACCACCGGCAGCTTGCAGCAGATAGAAGGCAGCCGTGGTCGTCATGCCGGGATCGTCGATCGAGAGTGATAGCGGGCGAGCCAGTCGCGGCTCCATCCGCCGAAGTTGCCCATGCGAATCGCGTCGCGCGCGGTTCGCATCAATTGAACGAGGAAATGTACATTGTGCAGTGAGAGCAGGCGATGGCCGAGGATCTCGTCGGCGACGAAGAGATGGCGGATGTACGCCCGCGTGAAGCGCCGACACGCCGAGCATTCACAATCCGCGTCGAGCGGCCGCGTATCCGTTCGAAACTCGGCGCGCTTGATGTTGATGCGTCCGTCCGCCGTGAACGCCGCACCGTTACGTCCCATGCGTGTGGGCGCGACACAGTCGAAGAGATCGACGCCGCGCCGGACGCCCTCCACGAGATCCTCCGGAAAGCCCACGCCCATCAGGTAGCGGGGTCGATTGGAAGGAAGGGTCCCGTCCACGATCTCGAGGATGCGATACATATCGGCCTTGGCTTCGCCAACCGACAAGCCGCCAATGCCGAATCCGATCCAGTCGCCGCGGTCGACGATGGCGCGCGCGGCCGCCATACGAAGTTCCTCGTGAATGCCGCCCTGCACGATGGGAAAGAGTGCCTGCGTGAGGCGCTCGCCATCGCCATGCAGCTGCTTCAGCGCCCGAACGCATCGCTCCAGCCAGCGAACGCTCCGCTCGCTCGCGTCGCGCGCGGCCGCGGCATCGCTCTGGCCGGGAATGACGTGATCGAACTGCATGATCACGTCCGCTCCGAGGTTGACCTCGATCTCCATCACCGACTCCGGCGTAAAGCGGTGGCTCGAGCCATCGATGTGGCTACGGAAATCGACGCCGTCCTCGTCCACCGTGCGGAGTGACGCCAGTGAGAAGACTTGAAACCCGCCAGAGTCCGTGAGAATCGGGTGCGACCACCCCATGAACCGATGGAGACCCCCCAGCTCGCGAATGAGCGCGTCGCCAGGCCGCAGATGGAGATGATAGGCATTGGCCAGAATCATCTGCGCGCCCATCGCCTCGAGCTCTGCGGGATCGAGGGCTTTCACTGTGGCCAGGGTGCCGACCGCCATGAATGCCGGCGTCTCGACGTCGCCGTGCGGCGTCGAGAAGCGGCCGACACGCGCGCGGCCCTCTTGCGCCAACAAGTTGAACGAAAAGTTCATGCAAGTCGTGCGGTGGCGTCGCGGAGGATGCGGATATCAGATGATCGCCATCGCGTCGCCGTACGAGTAGAAGCGATAGCGCTGCTCGATCGCCTCACGGTACGCCGCCATCGTCAGCTCGTATCCCGCAAACGCCGCCACAAGCATGATCAATGTCGAGCGCGGCAGGTGGAAGTTCGTGATCAGATGATCGACGGCGCGAAAGCGATAGCCAGGCCGGATGAAAATAGCCGTGTCACCAGCCGCGGCGGCAACATGACCGGTCTCGTCGGCGATGCTCTCGAGAGTGCGGACCGTCGTCGTCCCTACTGCCCAGACAGATCCGCCGTTTCCGCGCGCCGCGGTGATCGCCGCCGCGGCGTCTTCGCTCACCTCGAAATGCTCCTCGTGCATGACGTGCACTGCCGGATCCTCGACCTCGACCGGCTTGAAAGTGCCGGCTCCGACGTGCAACAGGATCTCCACCCGCCTAACGCCTCTTCGTCTCAGGATCTCGAGCAGCTCGGGTGTGAAGTGCAGCCCGGCCGTCGGTGCGGCTACCGATCCGGCTTCGCGCGCGTACACCGTCTGATACCGTTCCGCGTCGTCAGACGCGTCCGGTCGATCGATATATGGCGGGAGCGGGACATGGCCGTGGCGTTCGAGCAGCACGTCAACAGGCTCGTCTCCCACGAGGCTCACGATTCGAGTGCGACGCTGCGTGACTTCGAGGATCTCAGCCGAAAATCCGGGTGCAATGGTCACATGCCGTCCGGGCTTGAGCTTCCCGCCTGGCGACACCATGGCCTCGTATCGGTTCGCGCCCAGGGGCTTGAGGAGGAGAATCTCCGCTGGGGCGCCGGAGTCTCGGGTGCCGAGGAGTCGTGCGCGGACGACACGTGTGCGATTCAGAACGAGCGCGTCGCCGCTGGGAATGATGTCGGCGAGGTCCGAGAACAATCGGTGCGCGATGGTACCGGACTTTCGATCGACGACCATCATCCGGCTCTCGTCGCGCCGCTCGAGCGGCCGCTGCGCGATCAGTTCAGCGGGGAGATCGAAGTCGAAATCGGAGGTCTTTAACTCAGTTATCTGTTCATAGTCCATAGCCATCTGCGAATTCGGAACGAACGTCTAATGGATGATCGTTGGGTTGACCACTTACCACATCCCACTCCCCCACTTCTTACACTGAGAGCTACACTTTTTGGTTAGCGGTTCAGCGAACTGCAACCGAAAAAAGCATCAGTCAGTGCTAGAAGTGGAGAAGTGGCCAGTGGTAAGTGAACGCCACAACCCACTCGAGACTTCGTTCCGAATTCGCAGATAGCTATCGACTATGGGCTGATAGCTAGAAAAGAGAAGGCTGCCCGGACGTAGGCGGAGGGGTGTAGCCAAAATGCCGGTATGCGAGCGGGGTCGCGACGCGGCCGCGTTGAGTACGCTGGAGAAAGCCGTGCTGGACGAGAAACGGCTCGTAGACCTCTTCGATCGTCGTCGAGTCCTCACCGATCGCCGCGCCGATGTTGTTGAGTCCCACCGGCCCACCCTCGAACTTCTCGATGATCGTCTTGAGAATTCGAGCGTCCATGTCATCGAGTCCGAACTCGTCGACGTCGATCATGCGGAGCAGTTGGGCGGCCACTTCCTTGGTGATGACGCCGTCTGCCTTCACCTGGGCGTAGTCGCGCACGCGTCGGAGGAGCCGGTTCGCGACGCGAGGGGTGCCCCGCGACCGGCGGGCGATCTCATGAGCCCCTCCACTGTCGATCTCGACGTTCAGAACGAGTGCGGATCGGGTGACGATCTGCTCCAGATCCTCTACGGGATAGTAGTTCAGCCGCTCGACGATGCCGAAGCGAGCCCGCATCGGCGGCGTGAGCATGCCGAATCTTGTCGTCGCCCCGATGAGGGTGAAGCGCTCGACTGGCATTGTAATCGTCTGCGCCTTCGGTCCCTCGCTAAGCCGGATATCGATCTTATAGTCCTCCATCGCCGGATAGAGGAACTCCTCGATGATCGGCTTCAGACGATGGATCTCATCGATGAAGAGGATGTCGCCCTCACGAAGATTCGTGAGTGTACCGACGAGATCACCCGGTTTTTCGAGCGCGGGACCCGACGTGGTGCGAATGTTGACTCCGAGTTCCCTGGCAATGAGCTCGGCGAGAGTCGTTTTGCCGAGACCGGGGGGGCCGTAAAAGACCGCGTGGTCGAGCGGCTCCCGGCGGGCGAGAGCGGCATCGATCCAGATCCTGAGGCTCCGTTTGACCTTCTCCTGGCCTATGAACTCGGCGAGGCGTTGGGGACGGAGGGAGAGCTCGACGACGGACTCCTCGGCGAGCGCTTCCGGGGTGGTGATCTCGGCGCGGGACATCAGACTCACTGATCCACTTGAGCTAGACGATACACAGACCAGGCGAAGATAGACTCATCCGATCGACTCGTGCGGTGTGAATATAGTCCGAAGAAAGTCCGAACCCAAGCCATTCGTGCCTTTGGACGACGCGGCGGCGATGCCGCTGTCGAATACCGGGAAATCAAAGCGGCGGCGGCGCGAATTTCGCTACTTGCAGCCAAGCTCAAA
>DATEPP010000381.1:0-5118 GCA_035273165.1 Gemmatimonadaceae bacterium | reverse complement strand
GTCCTCCTCACCGCCTACGCCGACACCGACGCCGCGATCGACGCCATCAACAAGGCGCGCATCGACAACTACCTGATGAAGCCGTGGGAGCCTGAACAGCTCTTCTCCTCGCTCGACGAGCTCCTCGACGACTGGCAGGCTGGCTTCGAGGCGCCCTTCGACGGTATCCGCGTCATCGGCCACCGCTGGTCTCCGAAGTCCCACGAGCTGCGCGACTTCCTCGGCCGCAACCTCGTCCCGTTCAAGTGGCTCGACCTCGACGTGTCACCCGAGGCCCGTGACGAGTTGAGCAAATTATCAACTGGCGGCAATGCGCCAGCGCTCCCACTCGTCGTCTTTCCCGACGGGCCCGTCCTCGAGGCACCCGAGCCCGCGGTGATCGCTGGCCGGCTTGGCCTTCGCTCGCGCGCCGAGAAGCCGTTTTACGATCTCGTCGTCGTCGGCGGCGGGCCGGCGGGACTCGCCGCTGCCGTCTACGGAGCATCCGAGGGATTGCGCACCCTCCTCCTCGAGCGCGAGGCCCCTGGTGGCCAGGCCGGCACGAGCTCGCGGATCGAGAACTACCTTGGCTTCCCGAGCGGGCTTACCGGCGAGGACCTCACCCGTCGTGCCGTCGCCCAGGCGCGCAAGTTCGGCGCGGAGCTTCTCACGCCGCAGGAAGCATGCGGGCTCCGGATCGACGGCCAGTATCGTGTCCTCACCCTCGCCGACGGCGCCGAGGTGTCGACGCGCGCGCTCCTCATCGCCTCCGGCGTGTCGTACCGCACCCTCGACGTTCCCGGCGCGGCGGCACTCACCGGCGCCGGCATCTACTACGGCGCGTCACTCATCGAGGCACGGTCGTGCCGCGATGAGGAAGTGCTCATTATCGGCGCCGGGAACTCCGCGGGCCAGGCGGCGCTCTACTTCGCGCAGTACGCGCGCCATGTCACGATGCTCGTCCGCGGGTCGTCGTTAGGCGCGAGCATGTCCCAGTATCTCGTCGATCAGGTCGAGGCCACGCCCAACATCACCGTCATGACGCGCACGCGCGTCACCGCCGTGCACGGCAACGACCGGCTCCGTGCCGTCACCGTCGCCTGCGATAGCGAGGAGCGCCAGGTCGAAGCGACGTCGCTCTTCGCCTTCATCGGCGCCGAGCCGCGCACCGACTGGGTCGCCGGCATCCTCGAGCGCGACGAGCATGGCTTCCTCCTCACCGGCGCCGATCTGCCAATGGAAGATGGCAAGCCGCGCGGCTGGCCGTTGAGCCGCGATCCCTACCTTCTCGAGACGAACGTCCCCGGCGTCTTCTGTGCTGGCGACGTCCGTCATCAGTCCGTGAAGCGCGTCGCCTCGGCCGTCGGTGAAGGATCGATCGCCGTCCAGTTCACCCATCGCTTTCTCGCCGAGGGCTGAGATGGGTGATGCGGCGCTGGAGACGCGGAAGCAGGACGGCGACGTCGAGCGCGAGCGAATGGCTGCGCTCGGCATGCTGGCCGCCGGCCTCGCGCACGAGCTGAACAACCCTGCGATCGCCATCGGCCGCTCCGTCGACCAGCTCCGCGAGAGCATCGCGCTCATCGATCCCGTCATTCGTCAGATTGCGAGTCACAGCTGGACCGCGGACGAGCTGCGCTTCCTCGCTCGACTGGGCGCGACGACCGAAGCGACCCAGGACATCACGGCGAAGCTCGACGTCGTCGACCGCGCCGATCGTGAGGATTTGCTCATCACCTGGCTCGAGGCCCATCAGGTGCCTTCGTCGCCGGAGCTCGCGTCGGCGCTCGTCGACCGGGGCGTCACCACCGACGAGCTGGCGAAGCTCGCCGCCGGGTGCAGTCCCGAAGTTGTCGGCGACGCCATGGCATGGCTCTCCCGTCTCACGATGATCCGGGAGCTTCTCGACGACGTCTCGCGAAGCGCGGCGCGCATCGGTGAGCTCGTTCGCGCCGTGAAGAGTCAGGCATACACCGACACGACCCGCCGCTCGGTGGACGTGCACGAGTCGCTGGAGAGCAGCCTCACCCTCATGAGCTACAAGTTGCGCGAGGCGCGCGCCAAGATCGTGCGTGAATACGACCGATCACTCCCGCGCATCGAGACCTATGGCACCGAGCTGCACCAGCTCTGGACCAACCTGCTCGACAACGCCGCCGACGCGCTGGCCACCTCCGATCGCGGTGAGCGTGTCGTCCGCGTCCGCACGCGACCCGATCAGGGGGGCATCAGCGTCGAGATCAGCGACAGCGGGCCGGGCGTGCCGCCGGAGCTCGCCGCCAAGATCTTTCAGCCACACTTCACGACCAAAGCCGCGGGAAAGGGCACAGGACTGGGCCTCGACATCGTCAGGCGCCTCGTCGCCCATCATCACGGCACCGTGACCTGTGAATCCGATGGCGCTGGTGCGCGGTTCGTGGTCCGCTTGCCGCTCGCTCAACCTGCCGCCGCGCAAGGCGGTGCCTCATGAAGATGGAGAATATGTTGTCGCAGAATGATCAACCGCTGGAGTGGCGTCCCCTGTCTCCGGATCGCACCGGCATTCTCCTTGGCGGACCGCCGCTCGCGGCGCCGGTGGACGACGCGGATCACATTCGTGGCGCGCCGTCGGCGCTCGTCACCATCGTCGAGTACGCGGATTTCGAGTGTCTCCACTGCGCCCGCGCCTTTCCCTTGCTCGTTAGGTATCTCGAGGAGTTTCGCGGTACGCTGCGCGTCGTCTTCCGCCATTTTCCTCTCGGCTGGGAGCACCCCGCCTCGGCGCTCGCCGCGCGTGCTACGGAGGCCGCCGCGCGCCAGGGCAAGTTCTGGGAGATGCACGACGAGCTCTTTCGAAACCCGGGGATGCTGCACCGCGAAGCGCTGCACGCACACGCCGCCTCGATCGATCTCGATCTCGCTCGTTTCAGTGCGGACCTTGATGATCCCCAGCTCGTCCCCCGCATCGAGCGCGACATCGCCTCCGGGCGCGCGAGCTCCGTCAACGCGACTCCGACCTTCTTCATCGACGGCGCTCGTTATGCAAACTCCCGCAACGTCGAAGGGCTCCGCGACGCCATCTTCGACGCCGCCATGCGCGCGACCCAGAGGGTACTGGGCGAACCGTAGGCGCGCCAACGTACGCCAGACCCTGTCATCCCGAGCGAAGCGACGGATCTGCTTATGGACTCTTCGCAGGAGGAGACATCCCTGACGAGTTAGTCGAATGAACACAGATTCCACAGATGTCGCAGAGAATTACAAGAGCGCGGCAACGCCTTTTTCACAAAGTCGTTGCCGCTCTTTCGATCAGCGGTTTCAGCGATGTGTCAGCGTCATCAGCGTTCCCCTTAGGGGCCGCGCCGCAGGGATGTTTCGTATGCCAACAAGTGCAGATCCCTTGGTCGTCTCGCTGGCGCTCGACTCCTCGGGTGACATTCCTGCCGCGTCCCGCGTTACGACAGCGCCCCTCGCGGGTCCTCTATTGCGCTCGCCTCGCTCAACCCCGATTTTGACCCGTCGCATCCCTCCATGAAGACCGCCGCGCCGCGCGTGTCTCTGCCTCACCAACCCCACCCCTCCACGCCCCCCATGCCTCGCCCTCCCGTGGCTGCGGATTCCCTCCGCTCGCCCACGGATGCGCTCGCCGCGAACGCCGTTCGCGTCAGCGAAGCACGGTACCGGACACTCATCCAGGCCATCTCGCAGTTGGTCTGGACGCGCTCGGCCGCGGGTGAGTTCGTCGATCGACAGCAGGGATGGGAAGAGTTCACCGGCCAATCGCTCGACGAATACCTCGGCTGGGGATGGCTCGACGTCGTTCACGAGGACGATCGGCTTCGCGTGAAGCAGAACTGGCGTCGCGCCGTCGAGGCGGCGACACCGTATTACGCCGAATACCGACTCCGCACCCGCGAGGCGACGTACCGATGGATTGCCGTCCGCGCCGCGCCCGTGCTCGAGATCGACGGGACGGTGCGCGAGTGGATCGGCACCCACAGCGACATCGACGCCACCAAGCGTGCCTCAGAGGAGCGTGCGCGACTCTTCGACTCCGAGCGCCACGCGCGCCGCTCCGCCGAGCGCGCGATGAATCGCCTTCGCTCTGCCTGGCGCGTCGCCGATGCCGCGAGCGCCGAGGCGAGTCTCGACGACATGCTTCACACGCTCTCCGAGGGGCTGCGGCTCGCGCTGCAGGCGGATGAAGCGACTGTGCTCCTTCTCGAGGTCGAGAGCTCGGAGCTGGTGGTCCGCGCTTCGGTCGGTCTGCAGCGGGATGTCTCCCAGGAAACGCGCGTCCGGCTCGGCGAAGGCTTCGCGGGCCGAGTCGCGCTCGCGCGGACGCCGATCGTCGTCTCGCAGATCTCCGAGGCCGAGGTCATGAGCAGCTTCCTCGGCGAGCAACTGACGTCGCTCATCGGCGCGCCCGTGCGCGCGTCCGGACGACTCGTCGGCGTGATCCACGCCGGTACGATCGAGGCGCGCGAATTCAGCGAGGAGGACGTCATCCTCCTCCAGCTCATCGCCGACCGCGTTGCCCACGCCATCGAACGCGCGCGGCTGCTCGACGCCGAGCGTACGGCGCGCGCCGAAGCCGAGCTCGCGAACCGCGCGAAGATGGAGTTCCTCGCGATGATGTCGCACGAGCTGCGGACGCCGCTCAACGCGATCGCCGGCTACGCGGAGCTGCTCACCATCGGCCTCCGCGGCCCGCTCACCGAAGCACAGCTTGCCGACATCCAGGCGATCCACCGCAACGAGCGGCACCTCCTGTCGCTCATTGAGGAAGTTCTCACCTTCGCCAAGATCGACGCGGGTCGCATTCGCCTCGAGCCCGAAGACGTTCGCGTCTCCGCGGCTCTCGCCTCGATGAGCGATCTCATCGCCCCGCAGATGGAGCAGAAGGAGATCGACTATCGTCTCGAGCCCTGCGACTCGGCGCTCGCCGTCTACGCCGACGTCGAGAAGCTCCAGCAGATCGTGCTCAACCTGCTCTCCAACGCGGTGAAGTTCACGCCGGCCGGTGGCCGCATCACCATCGCCGCTTCACTCCGCACGGCGACGAGCGACGTCGAGATTCGGGTACGCGACACGGGCATCGGCATTCCGCGCGACAAGATCGAGACGATCTTCGAGCCATTCGTGCAGCTCGACGGTGGC
>DATEPP010000380.1:0-3501 GCA_035273165.1 Gemmatimonadaceae bacterium | reverse complement strand
AAGAGGCGACTGAGAAGAGGCGACTGAGAAGAGGCGACTGAGAAGAGGCGACTGAGAAGAGGCGACTGAGAAGAGGCGACTGAGAAGAGGCGTACTCTCCCGCGTCCCGCCTCCCGCGTCCCTCACCCCACATCCCGCGCCCTACCACGCGCATGGTCCTCACGGAAGGCGATCGAGGTCATCAGCAGCCAGACGATCCCAACCACGGTGCCGGCTACCACATCGATCGGCCAGTGGACGCCGAGGTAGATGCGGGAGTAGAGGCTCATCAGGGATATCGGGACGAGTACCCAGTAAGGCCAGGTCCAGCCGCGTTCGCGATAGAGAATTGCGGCGACAGTGAACAGGACGGAGATGCTGGCGATGGCGTGGCCGCTGGGGTACGAGGACCATCCATACCAGCCGCGGCGCGGGAAGAGATCAGGCCGAGGCCTGCCGTAGAGCGCCTTGAGCGCCGGATTGAGGATGTAGCTCCCAATCTGGACGATGAGGAGGCGCATACCGAGATGCGGCTTTTTCGCGCGAGCCCAGAGCCACCATACGCCGAGCAACACGCCAGGAATCAGGGAGATGTTGGTTCCGAGCCATGGCGAAGCGTAGATCAGCGCGTCGAGCCATGGCGGCGGTTTGTGCGCTTGGGTCCAGAGGAGGAGCGAGCGCTCCCAAGCCGCGCCATGCTGCCAATTGCCGAATCGCTCGGCCCAGGCCGCGAATGCCATCCCGATCAGGAAGGCGAAGGAGTAGCCGGCGAGAATCGTCAGCCACCGTTGACGCCACCATGGGCGGTCGAGACCAGTCGATGGTCGATTGGCGGGCGCGTGCACTCAAGCTGACTGAGCAGGGCGCGCGCCAGAGCGCCCACGCTTCGTGGAACGGTTGCTGCCTCCCGTGACGTCAACTCGACCAATCCCTGACCACAGAGCGGAGACGGGCAATGACCGATCGCAAGAAAGCCAACGACGCATCCCGAGTAGACAGACAGGGCGATCCTTCGGACGCCGAGAACGAGACCCGCGGGAAGGACGTGATGCGCGGGCGCAGCTTCGCGGGCGCCAACATCGCCAATACGGAAGAGGGGCAGACGCGCGAGCGTCAGCGGGTCGTCGACGGCGGCGGCGAGCCGCTCGACGAGATCAATGAAGTGACCGACGCCGAGATCGAGGCGCGGGAGAGCAACGAGGACTGATCGCTCGGCGGGCGACCGTCACATCACCGTCATCATTGTACCGGTCATCGCCGCGACGAGCTTCTCCGTCGCGCCGGTGACCGCGACGACGTCCGCTCGACAGACGGTAATCGTGCGGCCGGCGCGGATCACACGCCCCCGGGCCTCGAGTCGCTCGCCGACAGCCGGCGCGAGAAGGTTCAGCTTGAACTCGATGCTGAGGACGCGCGCGGCCGCCGGCATCAAGGAGTGGGCGGCATAGCCGCACGCGCTATCCGCGATGGCGGCGACGACGCCAGCGTGGAGAAATCCGTCCTGCTGGGTGAGGTCGTCGCGAAAGGGGAGGATGACGTCGACCTCACCCGGCGCGACCGTGCCTAACGACGCGCCGATGAGCGCCATGACGCGCTGCTCGGCGAAGCTGTGGCGGACTCGGTCTTCGAAGTTCGGGTCAGGAGGGGGATTCTTCAATCCGGTTCTCGAGACTGAGATCTCAGGTCTCAGGAGTCAGAACGATCCTTTTCGAGTTGGCGCGCGAACATCTCACCGACGACGGCGAGTCCAGGTTCGGGAGGTCAGGATCGAGATGTAAGGCGTGAGCGAAAGGCCTCAGGCTCACGCCTGCCGTCTCGGACCTGCCATCTCGATCCTGGACTCGCGATAAGGGGTGCGATGCCGATCAGGCGCATCGGAAGATGCCCAGATCTCAGAACTCAGTGCCTGTCAGCGCTTGCGATTGATCCTTCGTTCCGTCCAGATGACGACCGTCGTGCACCCCGTCTGACCCGGCTGCTGAAATTGCGGCGGGGTCGTCGAGCCATTGTAGACCTCGAGCGCGGCGACTTCCTCGGGCCGCACGTACGTGTCGAGATCGCCCGGGGTCATCTGCTGCCACGGCGAGCCGTCCACGTAGAAGGTCACGCAGCCACCCGTTGGATCGCGCGAGCTCGTGATGATGTTCGTCCCGTTGCCGCCCGGGACGACGCGAACTCCGGGCACGGTGCGCAGCATGTCGCTGAACTGATTCGTCTGCCGCATCTTCAGCTGATCGGCGTCGAGATAGTAGCCCATCCCGGTCTTCTTGCGATCGGCGAAGCCAACGTCGCTGAGCCCGCGGGTGCGTTGGGCTTCGACGCGCATCGCGCTGAGCACAGGGACGTAATCCGCCATCTTCACCGTGACATTCTGCGACGCCGAGGACGAGAGCTCGACCGCGACCTCCGTCGGGGAGAAGCCGAGCTGGCGCACCTCGAGCGTCTGCGTTCCGGAGGGGAGGCTGTCGAGGGTGAACTCGCCGTTGGCGCGGGTCTTCGTCGCGGAGCCCGTGTTCTGGAGCTCGACGCGTGCCCCGGCGATCGGCTGGCCGTACTTGTTCAGGACGCGCCCGACGACGCGCGCCTTGCCGCGGACCAACGCCGGCTTCTTTGGGCCCGTGTCGTTAGGCGCGGCCGCGACGACCTGTACCGATGAGGAGATGCTCATGCTGCGCATCGCCAGCAGCTGGTCGGTATTGCCGGAGCCACCGAGCTCCACGGGGACCTCGCCCGTCTGTACGCCGTTGCGGAAGACCTGAAGCTTGCCGCTCATCGTCGGCGGAAGGCCGCAGATGCGGTACCGCCCGTCGGGGCCGATCTGCTGCTCGCGGACGCGCGGTGTCTTCTTGAGGCCGAGCGGATCGGATTCGTAGTAGAGGAGTGAGACCTTCGCGCCCTGCGCGGCGCCGTCCGTGTCCGCGTCGCGCACGAAGCCGACGAGGGCGGCTGGACCGAGCGCCCGCCGCGCTGGGGGACAGAAGAGCGACACCAGCGTCTCGCCCGATGGGATCGCGAGCTCGACGATGCGCGTCTCGCCGGCTGGAAAGTTCAGCGGCGGCGTCACGAGCGAGATCCCGAGCGTGTCGAGCAAGGGATGCATCACGATCAGCCGATGCGTCCCCGCGGGTACGCTGTCGATGCGATATGCGCCGAGTGAGTCGGTGATCCCGTCGCGGGTAGTGTTCTCGATACGGACGAGTGCGCCGCGAAGGAGGGAGTCGTGGAGACTGTCGATGACGGATCCACGAATCGTGGCCACTCCCGCCGCAGGGGCAGCTGCGGCCGGCGGCGTGGGATTCTGCGCCACGGCGGTGACCGCCGCGAGCGCCATGAAGACTGGGGGAAGGACGAGACGCTTGAGCACAGCCTGGTGGCTGGGGGTTAGTTGCTGATGGTTGGTGGCTGGTAACAGCCGGTACCTGATAACCTACGGCGCCGCGCATCGTTCCCTCAAGCACGCCCGCGCAAGCGCGGGCGTGCTTGAGGGCCGATCTGCCGTTCGCTGCGCTCACGGCTGATCGC
>DATEPP010000379.1:0-13154 GCA_035273165.1 Gemmatimonadaceae bacterium | reverse complement strand
CGAAGCGAAGGCGCGCGACGTTGCTTGAGACGTGGCTCTCTATGCAATTCAGCTCGAGCCCGGACGTAGCCGCCTCCGCCGCCGATCGGATCTCGGCGAGGTGCCCCAGCATCCATCCGCGGAAGGCCCATGCGTCGCGCGCGGAGGCGAACACGAGTGCCGGAGCCCGTTGCATCGGGGCCGAAGCAACAGTACTCGCCGCTCCGCCAGCGAAGTTGAGCACTCTCTTAAGTGGACTGCGCATCGACCCCTCCGCGCGAAAGAATCGCTTCGGAAGAACGATGGCGCTGGAATGGCGAGATTGCTGTCGGGGGAATCGGCCGGCGCTGTCGGTGGAATCCCGGATTGTGAGGGAGGACTAATCAGGGAACGATCTGGTCCCCATCCTCATCCCAGACGGTGAGCGCGTCCACCGGGCAGCTCTCGCAGGCCTTGAGGAGGCACGCGCGGTCGACCGACTCGGGCGCGCGGAAGACGGCAACGTCCTCATCGTCCAGGACGAACGCGTCCGGTGCGGCAGTGACGCAGTCGCCGAATCCGACGCAGAGCGTCCGATCGATGCGGACCCGCAGGCCGCCGACCACCCGCTCCTCGCGCGACGTGACCGTCTCGTCGCTCACATCCCCTCGAGGCCGAGCTCCTCGCGCGCCCGATCCATGACCGCGGGAGTGATCTCGTCGATCGATCGTTCACGCGCGTAGTCGCTGTAAATTTTCTTCACCATCCCTCGCACGAAGCTCGGCACTTTCGCGAGTCGATCTTGCGCCTCGGCAGACCAATCGGGCCGCGGGGCGCGGGACATGGGTGTCGGGTCTTCGACGAACGCGCCGTCGCGACCGGCGATGGCGGTGCGCGTGAACTCGAGGGGCTGCTCGTCGAGCGTTCGGCCGCCGATCTCGACGCCCAGGGTGCTCACGAGCTGCGTCTCCATCGGGTTTGCGAGCATGGCGACGCGGCGGCTGCAGCGCGGACAGGTGAAGGACGCGGTGAAGGTCCCGTCGCCTGGCTGTTGGCGCTCCTCGAAGGTCATCTGCGTGTCGCAGTCGATGCAAAGAAACTTCATCCGTCGCTCCTCGGTCGGAGCACGGCGTCGACGACCGCGCCAGGCAGCCAGGTCATTCCCATGGCTTTCGGCGCGAACGGGATGCGCGCAAGTAAGGGCACGTCGAACGCGGCAGACAAACGTGAACCGGCGTCTCCAGCGAAGAGAGGACCGATCGTATCGCAGGTACCACATGCGTATCCACTCATGTTCTCGACGATGCCGAGCACCGGGACGCCTGTGTCGCGCGCCGCCGCAAGCGCGCGGTGCACCGACCGCGCGGACTCCTCGCTTGGAATCGTCACGGCGATGGCGACCAACTTGCTTGGCACGAGCATCGCGAGATCGGTGAGACGCCCGGCGTCCGGAGGCATGTCGATGAAGAGCACGTCGAGCGCGCCCCAGGCGACGTCCGCGAGAAACTCGCGCAGCACGCTCGATTCGGCTGCGCCACGCCACACGTGTGATTCGCCGGTGGCCGTGCGCCAGGTGAGTGGGCGGCCGTCGTCGAGCAGGAGGTCGGTCGAGACGACACGTACGCCGTCGATGCCTGACGCCGGCGCGACGGCGTCGTCGGCCACGCGAAGCGGGCCCGCGGCGCCGAGGAGACGGGCGACCGTGGGGCTCTGGAGATCCGCGTCGAGCACGCCAATTCGGGCGTCACGCCGTGCGAGCGATCGCGCGAGCGCCGCCGTAACGTAGCTCTTGCCGACGCCGCCTTTGCCCGAGATCACTGCGACGACCCGCTTCACCTCACGCAGCCGATCGAGAACGCGCGCCCGCTGCCGTCCGACCTGCTCGCCTAACGCGGATCGGTCGTCGCCTTCCACCTCGAAATAGGTCCGATGCGTCACAGGTCCCATCCCGCGCGTGCGAGCATCCAGAGGGTGATGACGATCACGCCGATGCCGACGACATAGAACGACCGTGGAATAGGCCGGTCGGCGCCGGCGAAGAACGCGTAGCGAATGAGCGGAAAGAGCAACACCGCGTCCAGCGCCCACACGATGCGCACGAACACGACGTTCCGCCAGCGGAGGATGCCGAAGAAGACGAGCACCGCGACGACCGCGCCGAGGAGGAGCCACGGCCCGGGCGAGCCGAGCGGGGAGAAGGGCAGCAGCCCGGCGCGCCACATCTCGTACGCCGACGCCTCGCGGAGAATGGCGGCGTGCAGGTATACGAATGCGGCCTGCCGGAACTTGAGCTCGCGCGCGACTTTTTGCTCGATGGCCAGGGCTTCGCTCACGGGGGAGATCTTGTTCGTTCCGGCCGCTTTCCACAAGGCGACCGTCTTCCGCGGTCAATAGAATTAGAATTGACTCACCTGGAAGCCAGATGATTCTCGGACACTACGGCATTGCCTTCGCCGCGAAGCGTGTGGCGCCGCGCACCTCGCTCGGCACGTTCGCGTTCGCGGCTCAGTGGCTCGATGAGCTGTGGCCCATCCTGGTGCTCGCAGGGGTCGAGCGCGTGCGTGTGGCGCCCGGCCTCATGGCGGCCAACCCACTCGACTTCGAGTATTACCCGTACTCACACAGTCTCGCCGGCGCCATCGTCTGGAGCGTCCTCCTCGGCGGCATCTACTTCGGGATTCGACGTGACCGGAGGAGCGCGACTGTTGTCGGACTGCTCGTGCTCAGCCACTGGCTTCTCGACGCGCCGATGCACCGGCCGGATCTGCCCCTCTGGCCAGGTTCGACGACACGTATCGGGCTCGGCGCGTGGCGGTCGATCCCGCTGACGATCTTTCTGGAGCTCGCGGTCTTCGGCTTTGGCCTCGTCGTGTATTTGCGCACGACGCGGGCCCGCGACCGCGTCGGCAGCTGGGCGCTCTGGGCCATGGTCGCGGTGCTTCTGCTGATCTTCGTCAGCGGCTTCACATCGGCACCGCCACCGAACGGTCGCGCCGTCGCGTTAGGCGCGCTCGGCCTCTGGCTCTTCGTACCCTGGGGCTACTGGATCGACCGGCACCGCGAGCTCACCGGGCCCGGAAGCTCGCTCCATGAATTGCCGCCACGAGCTGCAGCTGATGCTCCCGGCTCTCCGTCGTCCCGTAGACCGTGATGAAGTTCATCGTACCGAGAAAGTAGGACGCGAGCACCGCGCGGTGTTCACCACCGCGCCACGTATCGCGGGCCGTCTCGAGGTCCGCGAACAGAATGTTGCTGATCGAGATGCGGCACGTGCTCGTGCTCTCGTAGTCCCGGAAATCCGTGGCGTGGATGCCGCGGGTCGTGTGCGTTAGGCGGTACTCGTCTCCGTTCGTCGCTCGGAGAACGAGAAAGGGCGGGACCGCCTCGGGACTGGACTGCGACACGACCTCGAAGTCCGGCGGCACGGGGATCTCGATGCGTTCTCCGTCGGCCGACATTCTGCGCCAGGAGGAGACGTCGAGGAGCCGCTCAGGGCATGCGACAATCGGCGCCTCGCTGCTGTCCACGCGCTTGGAGGTCCTGGCCGTTGGTGCCGGTCCGGCCGTGGACGTGGACGCGGACTCCCGAACGTGCTGCAGCAATCGGCGCTTCGCCTTCGCGCCGCTGATGGCTGTGCACATGCTCCCCACGCCGGCTACGACGAGGATGAGGAAGATGGGAACTATCAGGCGGCGCAGCATCGTGAAAAGGACGGGTGAACGCCGCGCCTGTCACGCCGCGTTGCCACGCTCGACGATGGCCTGCGGCCGCTCTCGGCGATACTCTTTGCACCGTCTCCTGGCGGACCCTTCTCATCGCGACGCGCACCGCACCACTGCCGCTGCTCATCGTCTTCGGGCTCTTTCTCGCCGCGATCGGATACCTCGTCGCGGCGTCGCTCACGCGACGCAGCGCACCGGTGTACTCGATCTCGCCACGTGAACGCGTGCGTCCAGCGCGATGGGAAACGGTCGGCGACACCCTCACCATCGACGCGACCGACGGCGACCACTGGCAGTACGTCTCCCTCGCTCGCGGGCAGGTGCTGACGCCGCCAGACACCAGCGGCTGGGACATCGCCGTGCAGCGCTACCGGATGATCACGCCGCCGTACGGCGCGATCGCCGACCTGGGGGGAGTTCCATTCGAACGGGCTCCGTTAGCGGGCGCGGCATCGTTCGTTCCGACGACGTTCGCCAAACAGCCCGCTAACGCCGCGATCGAGCATTGGTATCGTTATAACTTGCTCACACACCTGCTCGAACCGAACGGACATCTCTTCGCCGTCCGCACGGCGAGCACGACGTGGAAGCTGGCGGTGGTGAGCTATTACTGCCCCAAGCTCGTCGCGGGTTGCCTGACGATCCGCTACGCGCCCCTTCAGTAGCCTTGATGACGGCCCCATCTCCATGGCGAAGCTTTTCGATGGCGTCGATGTCAGCCACCACGCGTGACTCGAGGCTCCATCGGCGGGTCCCTGCCCGTGTGCACATCGCATTCATTATCCGGTGCAGCGCGCTGACCGCGGCCGTCGCCTGTATCCCGATGTCGAGTGGCCGCGCGCAGGCGCAGCAGCGGCCGTTGACGAGGATGCAGGTTGAGGCGCAGCAGGCCTGCCGGAACGCGATCGACACGAGGCCCGGATATCACGCGCGGCGGGTCGGTACGCCCGTTCGGCACGGCGCGAAACAGTGGGATGTCGCCGTGACCGTGCGGCGCGACGGCTCCGAGACGCTGCGGGTTACGTGCCGCTACAACGCCGCGAACGAGAAGGTGACGCTGCGCCCACGTTGATCACCAGAGCAGGAGGAACACCTTCAATTCTCGCTCCCGAAATCGGGCGTACGCGCACAGGTCCGCGGCGTGCGCGTCGCGCGTCGAGAGCCGTGTTAGGCCGAAGCGGTGCTCGATCAGCGCGAGGACTGATGTCGTGTCGTTAGCTCGTGTGATCCACGAAGCCGACCTTTGCGAATGGTGAGATCACGATCGTCGGGGTCCGGCGACGACCGCCATCAGAACCGCACGAGAGCTGTGGTGGGACCCACGACTGGCGCGCGCCACGCGCCCGAGGCTCAACGCGCCCAGTCGGCATCGCGCCACGCGGCGCGAACGAATGCATTGCCGCGGGCGGCGGACGCACGGTCTCCCGCGCGTTCGGCGGCCTCGGCCCAGAGACGCGTGCGCTCGACCGATCGCAGTGGACCACCGACCCAATCTGCTGGCCGGAGTCGGCGCTCGGCCTCCGCATTGCGGCCACGCGCCAGGAGCAACCGGCCGCAGTCGAGATCCTCGACGAAACGGAGCGGCAATGTCTCGTCCGCGGAGCCGGTGCAGGCGGCGAGCGCCGCCGTCGTGTCGCCGCGCGCAAGGGCGAGATAGAGACTCGCGCTCCAGTCGACGTAGCGGCCCACATCCAGGCTGTCGCTCGGATCTCGACGTGCGGCCCGCGATCGTAGAGTGGCGAGCGATTGCGTGTCGCGGCGGACGGCCCACCAGGGCGCCGCCCGCGACGCGCGCAACAGATCCGGTGTCGCGAGCCACTCTGCGAAGGTCCGAGCGGCGCTGCTATCGGGCACGGCACGAAGAAGTACCAATTCGCTAAAGAGGCGCGGTTCCTCGATGCCGCTCTTCACATACGCCGTATGGGCCTCTTGGAGATGGCCGCGCCTGGCGACCATGAAGGCCAGCGCAAAGAGCGAGAACTGCACGGCCGCCGGCTCCTCGCGCCGCGCGCGGCCGTTGATGTATCGCATGATTCGAGACGCGGTCTCCGCCGAGTCCATCCAGCCGCCGAAAGTCTCGAATGAGGCGACCGCGTACTTGAGTGGCAGCGAGTCGAGGAACGCCGCTAGTCGGCGGTCCGTTGCTCCGGCGAGCAACTCCCGCGCGAGTGGGGCGATGCGACCGACGTCCGTCGCCCCAGCATGACGGAGCGCGGCGTCGAGGTAACGCCGGGCAGCCGAAGTATCTTGCTGATCGAGTGCCAGCCCGACCACGTGCTCGTAGCCCGGCGAGAAACCCGAGTCGGCGGCAATGGCCCTGTCGAACACGGTGAGCGCGTCATGAGCAGTGGTGCCTAACAGCTGACGAAAATGGAAATAGACTTCGCCCAGTTGATACAACGCCTCCGCGTCGTGCTCATATTGCCCGCTCGCCTGCTGCGCGATGCGCAGCAGGCGCCGAGCCGTTCCTACCGAGATGCGTGGGACCTCGAAAACCGGATTGTACTCCGCCATCACCCGGATCGAGTCAAGCAGGATCAGGAGGCTGTCGCGGCGCGACAGGCCATGATTCAACGTCTGCGCTCGGACGGCGAGCATTGAATACGTAGAATCGTAGAAGATCGTCGGGGCGGTATACCGCGTCCAGCTCAGACGATACATGGCGAGACCAAAACCGCTGTCGAGCGCGATGGCGCGCGCGTACAACCGTTGCGCCGAGTCCATCGCGCCATGGCGGAACAGCTGCTCACCCTGCAGGAAGGCTTTCAGCGCCGGGAGATTCGCACCGCCTAACGCGGCTCCGCGCACTGTGCGAATTGGCCTCCTGACGCCAATGTCGCGCAGGATCGCCACGGCGAGCGAATCGACGAGCGCGTCGACGTGATCGATGCCGTTGCGTGTCTCGCGCTCGGCGAGGATCTCACCAGTGCGAGCGCTGACGAGGGTGACGGCGCCACGAACAGAGTCCCGACCTGAGGGAAGAAGGCTCCCGAGCACGACGAGGTTCGCGCCCGTGCTCCGACCGAGAGCAACGGCGGACTCCAGATCGTTTCGGCCTGTCCACTGGCGAAGCACGACGCTCGACGGCACGGAGCGAAGCGGGCCCGCACCGGCCAGATCGAGCGTGAGGATGTCCATCATCCCCTCGCGCCAGAGCCCCAGCTGCGAGTCGAGCACCTCGAATGGCGCGACGGCGATGAGCGCATCGTCGAAGCGCGCTCGCCGCGATGAGATCATCAGGGCGCCGCTCGCAAGCAGGAGCAGCGTCAGCGTACCGAGCACCAAGCCACGCACCCAGCCACGCCCGGGACTGAATGTGGCTGCCGAGAGTGGCGGAGATTCGGTGACCTGATCTGTGCGAACCAACGGCGGGGGCTCTTCGCGCTCCCGGCGGTTCGGATCGCTGATCCGACGCCTCAGCTCCTTCTCGAGCGCGAGGAGAGCTGCGTCCGGCGGGACGCCGAGCTCGCTCGCAAGAAGCGTCTCGTGGGTCTTCAGTTGTCGCAGCGCGCCGGCAGTGTCCCCCAGCGCCGCTAGCGCTTGCGCGATGCTCGCGGCGAGGGCCCCGTTGAGCGGCTCCATCGCCGCGAGTCGCCGCCAGTACTCGAGGGCCGCAGTGACGTTGCCGGCAGCGCTCTCTCTTGTCGCGAGGCGATGGAGCGACTCGAAGTAGAGCTTCGCGAGCCGCGCGCGCTGCCCCTCCTGCCATCGCTCGAACTCGGGCGCCTCGCGCAGGTGAAAGCCGTCGAGAAATGGCCCGCCGTAGAGTCGCGCGACGGCGTCATCATGTCCCGCGCGGGCCGCGCGCTCCAGATCGGTGACGTCGGCCGTAATTACGTCGGCATTCATCCGCAGCTCCGCGGAGCCCGACAGGAAATCCGAGTTCTGTAGATCTCGCCTGACGAGAAAGAGCAGCTGGTTCAGCGACTGCCGCGCGCCATCGCCGCTGCTCTCGGGCCACAGCAGAGCCATAACCCGGTCGCGACTGATTCCCGAATCACCAGCGGCGGCGACGACCGCCAACAGTGCCAACCGCCGTCGCTGCGCCGCGGCACCAGTCAGGACAACGCCATCGCGCAGAATGCTCGCGCCACCGAGCGTCCGAAGGCGCCACTGCGGGCTCAATATGAGTGGCCTGTGATCGGTGTGTGAGTGGGTACGGGTAAGCTGACGCTACATCTGATTACGAGGAGCGGCAAGACGGGCGCCCGCCCCGTCTTGCCGCCCTCGACACCGTTGGAGGAAGCATCATGTTGCGACGTTGCAGACACGCTGCCTGGTTAGGCGTCCTGAGCGCTATCAGCCTGGGCGCCTGTAGTGACCGAATCCCAACCACGGCAAGTGCGGTAGCGGATCGGCGGCCAGCGCCCTCCTTCGATGAGGCGATGGACGAGGCCCGATTGCCTGGCCGTGGAATCACCGACCGATATGTCGCGATTGGGACGAGCATCAGCATGGGCGTCGCCGGCGACGGGGTGATCGCGAGCTCGCAAGCGGTAGCGTGGCCGGCGCAGTTTGCTCAACTCTTGGGTAAGCCCTTCGCGGTACCCGCCATCGATCCGCCGGGCTGCGGTGCGCCGCTCCTCGGACCCCTTGCGTCCGGACTCCGGACGAGCGGCGAGGGGGCAGGCCGCGCCGACGACGGCACCGCCATCTGCGCGCCGAACAGCGCGGGCGTCACACTGCCGACGAACAATCTCGCGATCGACGGCGCCAGGACGAGCGACGCCCTCTTCAGTACGACGTCGACTTACGCCGGAACCCTCCGCGGTGGCGAATACGCGCGCGTTTTGCCACCGGGCTACACCCAGGTCACGTCGATGCTCATCCAGCGTCCTCGCACGGTGACCGTAGAGCTGGGCGGCAACGAGCTGTTAGGCGCTCGGAAGGGTGTCTACAACTCGACCGTTGTCGTTCCGACGTCGACGTGGAAGCCGCTGTACTCGCTCGTCCTCGGCGCGGTCTCTCTGTCGGCGAAGCAGGTTGTGCTCGTCGGCCTCGTGAAGGACGCCGGCAAGTTCCCGAGCTTCCGTACCGGTCAGGAATTATGGAATGCGCGCGCGACGTTCGCGCCCTTCAACGTGGTGATCGGTGAGGACTGCGGAACGACGAACGCCACGAATATTCTGTTCGTGCCAGTGCGGGTGCCGGTGGCCGTCGGGACGGGCGTTGCACAGGCACGGGCTGGTGCAGGTCCCTACACGCTCAGTTGCGCCAATGCGCCGTCGTCGACGGGCATCGAGGACTACGTGCTCACGGCCGAAGAGATGGGTCTCCTGAACGCGCAGCTCGCCGAGATGAATGCGTTTATCGAGAGCCAGGCAAGCGCGCATCGCTGGGCCTATTTCGCGCTCGAGGATCTCTACGGCCGGAGCGATCTCAAGCCGCCATTCAATGCGGTGGCGATGATGACGGACCCGAACACGCCGTATGGGCCATACATCAGCCTCGATGGCATCCACCCCAATGCGGCGGGACACGCGATTCTCGCCAACGCTGCCGCCGCGGCGTTCCGAGCGCGGTATGGGTTGGACCTGACCCCGTGATCGCAGCAGCTGCCGGTCAGAAGTAACGCATCGCCGCGAGCGCTTCATACCGCCTCACGGGCGAGGACGGGAAGTCTGTCCCAGCTCCGTCGAGGCGGTAGCCGCGCCCCGGAAAGTGGATCTCGGCCGCGCGACCGGCGGCTGCTTCCCACGCCTGCGGCATCGTGTAGCCGAACGCATTGACGATAAGGACACTGTCCGCGTACGCCGCCGTTAGCAGTTGCTCATCCTCGCGATACGCGTCGATGAGATAGACCGACGGCCGTACCTCGTCAGGCACCCGGATCGCCTTTCCCGGCGCCGGATGGTCCATGTACATCGTGCACGACGCGCCGAAGCCAGGCGAGAAGTTGGGCGTGAACGTCCCGTCGACGAGGGAGGCAAGCGTCTCGCCTAACGGGTCTCGCGCCAGCGTCCAGAAGAGATTCGGATGCGCATTGTAACCGAAACGCTCGCACTTCTCGAAGAACCAGACGCCGTCGCGGGCGATGACGACGTTGGCATCGCCGAAGCCCGTGTAACCCATCTCCCGATACGCCGGATACAGCCGCCCCACCGTCTCGGCGACCGCGCGCGACTCGAGCGGGATGACGAAGGCAAAATCGAAGGCGCAGCCGCCGAAGTCGCCGAGGTCGCCGGTGAGCCGCCGCTTCGACTCGAGCGTCATGAAGGCGAAGCGCGGCTCGCCGCGGACGAACCACACCTCGATGTTCGCCTCGACGCCATCCTTCCGCTCCTGCAGGACGAACGGTGACGCATTCCGCAGCGATGCGAGATAAGTGCGGAGCTCGACGTTCGCCTCCTCGGCCGGGTTCGCGTTAGGCACGTACGTCTCGTGATTGTCGCCGACGTCGGGCTTGTAGACGTACGCCGTGCCCGCATGCTCCTCCAGAAAGCGAATCGCCGACCCGGGGTCGGCGAAGCCAGTGGATGGCGGCGACTGCAGGCCGTAGCGGCCGACGAAGTCGAGGCAGGCATCGCGGTCGTGCTCCATCGTGTCCGCATACCGGCCGCCGCCGAACACCTTGAACCCCTCGCCGCGCAGACACTCGTTCTCGGCGACGGAGTGGTTCTCGTCCCAGATGAAGTACGCGTCGCGCCGCTGCGCGCGCGCGCCCATCACGTCAGCGAGCGCGCGCTTTGGAACGAGCCCTTGCCCAACGAGCGCGTATCGGGACTGCAGCCGCTGGTCGTCGATCCCGACGACCGCGAGCTCGACGTCGTGACCCTCGTCCTGGAGACGAAGCGCGAAGCCGAGCCCAGTGAACCACTTGGTGACGACGACGAAGCGCATGCCGGCTGGACAGAGCAGCAGCCGTGCCGTACTGGGCCGTCGTCACGAATTGGCAGCGGTCGATCAGCTGCCGCAGGGCATGACCATGAAGCCCGTCGGCGCGCCGCCGGTTGGCGGCGGCGTCAACACGATCGTCGCCACACGATTCGCTGGCATGGTGCCGATGGTGAAGTCGGCGCGCGGAGTGCCCGTCGTCTGCCCGACGTTGAAGAGGCGAACGCGCGTGTTGATGGCTGCATACTCGACGAACGTGCCACCTGGCGCGCTCGAGCTGTTGAAGCCAGAGACCTGCCCCGCGGCGAGATTCCCGACTGTCGCCGGGGACACGATTGGGGCGGTCGCCTGCGTCAGGTAGATATCGCCGGCGGTTCCCGTCGCGTTGATGAAGCGGATCGCATTGTTGCCCGCCGCCGGATTGGTGAAGACGTCGGGATACACGACCGCGTTGTTCGGTGCATAGAAGACGACCGTGTAGTTCTGCTTCGCGACGAAGTTGTACTGCACGGATCCCAGGCTGTTGCTCGTTCCCGCGACGGTGAAATCGATCTGCTCGTCCGAGCCATGCTCGACGGTCGGGCAGGTGCCTGGCTGAGTGGCGCCCTGGAACGGAACGCTGTTCGCGACGATGCGTCCCTCGGTAGTCGCGCCGAGGGCAGCGGTGGACGGCGATGCATTGACGACGCGCACGTTCGCGATCTCGTCCGGCTCGGTTGCGTCACTGCCACACGCGGCTGCGAACGTGAGCGGAACGAGCACGGCGGCGCTGAATGCAAGACTGATTCGGTGCGGCATGGTCCAACCTCCTCCTCCATCACAGTGAACACGGGCGACGTCACCAATCGCACGACGCGTCGCTGCCCCGGGGACGGGTGTGCCACACGCACGCCCACGCCACTCGGAGCGCTTCGTATCGAATCAACCGTTCCGGGGTCGGCGGCCGACATGTACCGTTAGGCCAATTCGGGATGGACGTTGGGCCCAGCCGCACTCATGCGCCCAGGCGGAGAAGGGGGCTCCCCTTGTGTTTCTATGTGAGGCGTGCCAAGCTGTTCACATATAGAAACCCTATGGGGGAACTGGCCGCGTGAAAACATCCGCCTGGCGCCGCTATCTCACTTTCTGGCGCAACGATATCGCCGAGGACGTGGAGGAGGAGCTGCGCTTCCACACCGAGATGCGCGTCGCCGAATACATGGCGCGCGGCATGACCGAAGACGAAGCCCGCCGCGCCGTCGCGACACGCCTCGGAGATGTCGGCACGGCGAGAGCCGAGTGCGTCGAACAGGGCGAGCTGCGTGAGCGGCACGCCCGGAACGCGGATCTACTCGAAGGAGTGCGCGCGGACGTCCGCTATACGCTGCGCTCGTTAGGCCGCACACCTGGCTGGACCGCCGTCGCGCTCCTCACGATCGCCCTCGGCGTCGGCGCGACGACGGCGGTCTTTCGCGTCGCCGATACGCTGATCGTGCGGCCGATCCGCTATCCGAGCTCATCGCGCGTCTTCGTCTTCCGCCGTCTCTTCGACGCGCCCGAGCGGCAGATCGCGTCACCGTTTTCGCCGCACGTGGTCGAAGCCTTTCGAAAGGAATCCCGGTCGATCGAGGTCGCCGCCCCATTCCTCTTCCGACAGGGTACCATCGGTACCGCGCCCGACACGATTCCGATGCACTCGGCAGCGATCGACGCGGCGTTCTTCTCGCTCGCCGGCGCGCATCCCGTCATCGGACGCGGCTTCACCGCCGAGGACGCGCGACCGGACGGTCCCGGCGTATTCGCCATGCTCGGTGAAGAGATGTGGCGGCAGCAATTCGGCGCGTCGCCGAGTGTGATCGGCAGCGTGGTGCAGGTGAACGGGCATTCGCGCACGATCGTCGGCGTGATGCCGTCCTGGGTGACACTGCCGGACGCGAGAGACGGACGCATCGACATCTGGCTGCCGTACGATGCGGATCTGGTCGATGCCGTGGCTGTGCGCCTCAAGCCGAACGTCCCCCGCGACGCGGCGACCGAGGAGCTTGCAGGCATTCTCAATCGGGCGGCGACTGACTCGTCCTGGTGGCGCGACATGCGCTACCATATGCGCCTGCAACGTCCGCAGGACATGCTCGCATTCCGCGGCGCACTGACGATGCTCACGGGCGCGGTGGCGCTCTTGCTCCTCGTCGCCTGCACGAACGTCGCGCATCTGCTCCTCGCTCGCGGCGCGGCCCGCCAGCGCGAGATCGCGGTGCGTCACTCGTTAGGCGCGAGCCGCCGGCGACTCGTCCGACAGCTGGTCACCGAAACGCTCGTCATCGCTCTGCTCGGCGGTGCGCTGGCGACGCTCGTCGCCTGGACGGGACTGCGGTTGATGCAGGCCGTGCGGCCGGAGACGCTCGCGATCCTCAGCTTCGTGCCTAACGACCGCGGCGTCGTAGTGCTGACGGCATTGCTGGCGATCGGCTCCGGGCTGGCCATCGGGCTCGCGTCCGCGCTGCGCAACGCACGACGCGATCCCGGACTCGCTCTGCGCGCCAACTCGTCAGGCACGCCGCTCGCCGGCCGCCGACTGCGCGGCGCGCTCGTCATTGGCGAGATCGGCCTGTCGACGACACTGCTGATCGGCGCGCTGCTCCTCACGCATGCTCTGTACAG
>DATEPP010000378.1:0-14988 GCA_035273165.1 Gemmatimonadaceae bacterium | reverse complement strand
GTTGTCCTTGCGCGGCACGGCGCCGGCGAGCGCCGCCTCGGCTGCGCGCTGATAAGTCGCTGTGCCAGCCGATCGACCGCGCAGCGCGTCTTCCGCCTCGCGCGAGCGCCATGGCACGGTTCCGACACCGCCTAACGCGACACGCGCATCGCGCACCCTCTCGCCATGCAGATCGATGGCCACCGCCGCCGACGCCAGAGCGAACGCGTACGATGCGCGATCGCGCACCTTGACGTAGACCGACCGCGTCGCGAATGCGAGCGCCGGGATTTCCACTGCGGTAATCAGCTCGCCTGGTCGGAGTGTCGTCTCGATCTCAGGATGGTCGCCGGGCAATCGGTGCAGCTCCCCGATGGGAATCGCGCGCTCGCCCTCCGGACCGATCGTCCGCACTACGGCATCGAGCGCGATGAGCGCGACCGCCATGTCCGACGGATGCGTCGCGATGCATGCCGCGCTCGTGCCAAGCACCGCGTGCCCACGGTTCTCGCCGTGGAGCGCGGAGCAGCCCGTACCGGGCTCTCGCTTGTTGCACGGCATCGACGTATCGCGGAAGTACGGACACCGCGTCCGTTGCAACAGGTTGCCGCCAGTCGTCGCCATGTTGCGCAGCTGACCGGACGCGCCCGCGAGGAGCGCCTGCGACAACATCGGATAGCGCCGGCGCACCTCCTCGTTATGCGCGAGGTCCGCATTCCGCACCATCGCGCCCACACGGAGCGCACCGTTCGGCAGCGTCGTGACGTCCGTCAGTGGGAGCGCGCTGATGTCGATGAGCTGCGTCGGCTGTTCGACCTCCAGCTTCATGAGGTCCACGAGCGTCGTGCCGCCCGCGAGATAACGCGCCCTGGGATCGTCCGCGGCGAGCCGGAGAGCGGTTGTCGCGCTCTCCGCCGTCGTGTAGGAGAACGGATGCATTGCTACTGCCGCGCCTGGCCGCGCACGTCCTGGATCGCGGCGATGATGTTCGCGTACGCGCCGCAGCGGCAGAGATTGCCGCTCATGCATTCGCGCACGTCGGCGTCGTCAGGCCCGCAGGGCTCGCCGAGGAGCGCCACCGCCGACATGATCTGGCCCGGAGTGCAGTAGCCGCACTGGAATCCGTCGTGATCGAGGAACGCCTGCTGCATCGGGTGCAGCTCGCCGTCGCGCGCCAAACCCTCGATCGTCGTGATCGCCTTGCCCTGAGCGGCGACCGCCAGCGTTAGGCAGGCAAGGACGCGCCGTCCGTCCACGTGGACCGTGCACGCGCCGCACTGTCCGTGATCGCACCCCTTCTTGGTTCCGGTGAGCCGCAGATGCTCGCGCAGCGCGTCGAGCAGCGTCGTTCGCGGATCCAGAGACAGCCGCGCCCGTGCCCCATTGATCCGCAGCTCGACGTCGACCGCCACTCCTTGCTCCGTTGCCGTCCCCATCCCTCACCTCGTCGACGACCACTCGGAGCAAAGCTAATACGGAGTTCCACCCCTCCTCTCATCCCGAGGAGCGGAGCGTCAGCGACGCGACGAGGGATCTGCTTTCTCCTGATGCAGGCCAGCAAGGCGTTCCGTCTCGCGGTCGAGCACCGCGCGGAGCCTCACGATCGCGGGATGTCCCTCCGTGAACGCGCGGCCATAGCCGAGATTGAATCGGTAGTCGAAGTCGCGCGGGTTCGCGCCCTGCGTGTGCTGCAGGATCGTCTCGAGCTTGTCGAGCGCCTTGGCGACGCGCGCCTCGGGCGACGACGCGGCCTCGTACTCGTCCCAGAGCGCCGTGATCGTTTGGCGCTGCGCCGCTGGAAGCGGCGCGAGCAATGTGAGCAAATCCTCACGCTCCTGCGCCGCCTTGCTCGCTCCAGGATCGAGCGCGCGGCGGCGGGCCTGTTCCGGTGCTGGCACGTCGCCGCCGATTGCCTCGCCGAGATCGTGCACGACGCATATCGCCATCAGCTTCCCGAGATCGACCTCCGGAAACTCGTCGCGCAGCACGAGCGCCATCAGGCAGAGCCGCCACGAGTGTTCGGCGACGCTCTCCGGATTTCCATCCGACGTGTACGCGCTGCGGGTTACGACCTTGAGCCGCTCGGTCGCGCGCAGGAATTCGAGGATACCGTCGAGCCGCGCGCTCCCGGTCGTGTCGTCCATCGGCTCAGCGCGGCGTGGGGACGCGAGCACTGGCTGCGTTCTTCGACGCTTCCGGGAGCTTCCCTGCCCCCTCGGCGAGAAGCTTCGTCACGAAGCGCTGGCCTTCGCCCATCCGCTCGATCTCCACCGCGATCGTCTCCACCGCCTCCTCGATGCGCGCCAGCCGCGCCTCGAGCGCGGCGTTGTTCTGCGCCGGTCCCCGAAGCTCCGCCATCTTCTCCTTGTGCCTGAAGGACATCCGGACAATGAGGACAATGGCCGGAATGGCGAAGACCGCGGGGACGATGACGACTTCAGGCGGCATGACGAAGCTCGAGGATGGAGGGCTCGACGGGACGAACGGGCAGCCACCGTACGGCGCCGCGCGTGCCGAGGTTGCACCGCCCACCGTCAACCGTCAACCGTCAACCGTCAACCGCTCACGGCGTTCTCCTCCGCCCCTCGATGTTCCTCAGTAGCCCTTGCATCCGCTGGACGACGGACGCCTCGGGAGCCCGGCCGGCGTCGATATCGCGCCCCACTCCCGCCCGCAGGGCCGCGAAGTCGTCCCCAGGCGCGCCGCGCGCCACGAGCGAATCGATTGCCGCCGCGGCGACGGCCGCCGGCACGCGCCGCGCGAGAAGATCCGCGAACGCCACGAGCGGCGTCGCCAGTGAAGTCGCCGCTCGAGACGCACCGGCGTGCGTATCGTGAAGTTGCCTCAGCATCGCCGGCGACGCCCCGACGTGCAGTGCGCTCGCCCCGGCCACGAGCTCCGCCTCGTCCGCGCCGCTGCCTAACGACGCACGCGCGTCCCCGAGCTCGCGGGCGAGCGTGCGCAACACCACCAGGATGCGTGCATCGGCGGCACCCTTGAGCACACCCTCCGCCGCCTTTGCGTAGAGCGGCGCGTCAGGGAGGCCCGCCGCGCGCAACGAATCGCCGAGGTGAACGATTGCCTGCCGCGTCGTGGGCGCGAGACGCGACGGAAGATCCGCCGCCGTCATCGGTCGCTCGGCAGCCTGCGCGCTCACCGTAGGCCGCGCCACTGTGCTCGCGAGCGCCGCAAGTATCACGGCTCGGATCCGGAAAAATCTCACGTCTTCGTTCCTGCGACGAGGACAACCGAGCTCGGAACACCGAAATCGTCGTCACCGGCACGTGGCGCTGCCGGATCCGGCGCGAGATCGCCGTCGACGATGAATGAGTACACGTGCCGGCCCGGCGGCAGCGGCACGTCGAGGAGCCACGCCCGGCCATCGGCCGAGCGGCGCATCGGCATCGCCGCCGGATTCCACTTGTTGAAGTCGCCGACCAGCGACACGCGCGACGCATACGGCGCGACGAAGACGAACCGCACCGTCGACTGGCCGCCCTGCTCCCCAGGCAGCGGCGTCGTCGCCGTGAGCGTCGCGAGCACGTCGCCCGAGTTTGCGTGGCGTCCGGGGCCGAGCAGCACCGCGGCGATCGTCGCACCAACGACGACACACACCAGCGCTGCCGCAATCGCCGTCAATGGTCTGAAGCTCCACCGGCTGATTGACGGCGTCGCCACGGCCGCTGGCTGTGACGCCGCCAGGCTGCGCGCGAGGCTGGCGCGCCATTCCGGCCGCACCGGTACCGGCGCTCGCAGCTCGGCGATCGCCCGCTCGATCGCCTGACTCTCCGTCGCGTCCGAATCGATCTCATGTCGTGACATCGTTTACCTCGCCTAGCAATTCCTGCAGCCGCTGGCAGGCGCGCTTCACGCGCATCTTCAGCGCCGAGACACCCGCCCCGGTCACGGCCGCCATCTCATCATACCCGAGCTGTTCCACATGCTTGAGCAGAAACGCCTCGCGCTGGTCTGGATCGAGCATCGCAACCGCACGTTCGATCTCGATCCTCAGCTCCGTCGAGGCCGTGCGATCAATCGCCGTCGCGTCGTGCATCGCGTCCTCGTCCGTCACCACGCGTTTCACGTACCGGCTCCGCTGCAACAGCGACGTGCGACATCGATTCACCAGAATCGCGAACAACCACGTCCGGAAGCTTCCTGCCTCGTCGTAGGTCGCCAGCGCGCGGTACGCCCGCAACAGCGCCTCTTGCGTGACGTCTTCCGCGTCGTGCCGATTACCGAGCATGCGCGTCGCGAAGCGCAGGCACGGCTGCAGATGACGGTCGACGAGTAGCGTGAAGGCGCGTGCGTCACCGTCCAGTACGCGACGCACGAGCGCTGCATCGGACATGCTACCAGCATCTACCTCCGCTGACGCCGGTAGCGTCACCTCGCTGCCTTCTCTGGCGGCCGCTCGATCACCAGCAGCCCCACTTCCCCGGCGAAATCATCGCTCATCGTCGTGAGCCCCGGAGGAACGATCCAGCTCCCACCGTCGACTCGCGCGTTGAGGCGATGCGTTCCCGGCGACAGAGCCAGCATCGCCGTCCATCGGCCGTCGGCGCCGCGTGTCAGCGCGAGGGGTTTCCAATTTGTGAAATCGCCGCTGATCTCGACCCGGCGCGCCCGCGGTGCAATCACGCTGAGCTCATAGCGGCTGTCGCCGAGCGATCCGACCGACAATCCGCCGAGCGTCGCGGCCGCGGGCGCGACCTGCGCATCCGGCATCGTCGGCGAAAAGTGCGGGCGGACGCGAAAGCCGACGGTGACGAAGCGGTGCTCACCATCGAGAGCGAACCGCCCACCGCTCGCCGCGCCCGCGCCAACGACGAGCGACAGCGGCGATGACAGCCGCAGGGCGAGTGTCGCCGAGCCCCACGACCCAGTCGGCACCCCGCGGCTGGCGAGACGCACGCCGAAGGCCGCTGCCGCCGACAGACGCCGGCCGTCCCAGCTGAGTCCCGCCTCGGTCTCTGCCCAACGACGCAGCGCGGCGACGCGCGCGCTGTCGTTGAAGGTGCGCGTGACCTGGGTGCTGTCCCATCGCCCAGTGAGGCTGTCCTGAAAGACGAAATAGCTCGTCGAGCTGCGCGTGATCTGCCGCATCTCGCTGAGGGCCGCGTTGCGTCGCACCGCCGAAACGCTCACGACGACATTGCCAATCCGCCGCCAGCCACCGGTCTCGATCCGTGGCTGCTCCACGGCGTCCTTGAAGCCGCTCCGCCGGATGACGTCGCCTCCGATCCACCATCCCGTCGCCGACCCGCCGACGGCGAGCCGCGCGCCGGTGCTGGCTTCGATCATCGAGACGGTGGGCGCGGTCACCCTCGCCAGCGCCCCGTGCCAATCGAGGACGGCGCTGCCTAACGACGCCGCCTGCACCGCGCCGTTGACGCCGATGCGCGGCTGCCAGCCGAAGACGGATCCGCCCGCGCCAGCACCGGCTCCTGCGTCGAGACGCTCCGGAAGCTGCGCGCCCGCGGACTCGGCAGTCGCCACGAAACCAACCATGACCAGGGCAAATCGGAACGGTCGAACTGTCATCGTTTCTCCGCGGCAGAGTCCATCACGGCATAACGAGCCCTGTCGTTCTACCCACGCATGGGGTCTCCGCGTCACATGGAGCCGTCGAAGGTGGCCGAAGTGGTGACGCCGGACGGGACGGCAGAGGTATCATCACCAGAGAGCGCGCATGTACCAGCTGAACCGCGATCTCTGCTCCCAAGTGGACATCACGATTTCCGGAGGCTTATGCGACAGCACCGCGCGATTCTCGTTCTCCTGGCAACGGCGGCCGTTGCCGCCTGCAGCGGAATGGGTCCGCTCTCGGATCCCACGAGCGACAAACAGGGTGACGGTTCGTCCCACGCCGGCGATACGGCCGTTGTGACGGGACCATCCAGGCCGGCGACGCCGCCGTCAGATGTCGTGTCGAGCTTCGCCTTGTCAGGCGTAATCTCCGGCCATGAGCCGGGTGCGGACACCACGCGCATCGTCCCGCTGGCGAATGCGGTGGTCACGCTGGTGAAGGTCGGCGACGTCACCGGCGATACGCTCAGGCCGAGCGTGACGGTGGCAACCGCCACGACCGATGCTCAGGGCGCGTACCGCCTCGCGAATCTCGCCCCGGCCTACTACCGGGTCGACATCACCGCCCCCACCGACTCCCCCTACCTCAATGGTGTCGGCGGCATCGGCCCCGCACGCGAGACCGAGGTGAAGCTGAGCATCGCGCTCGCGCGAAAGCCGTAGTAGGGACGCGGGCAGGAATGTCATCCCGAGGAGTGGAGCGCAAGCGAGACGACCGAGGGATCTGCACTTATCGCCACAGAGACATCCCTGCGGCGCGGGCCCTGAGGGGAACGCTGATGACGCTGACACATCGCTGAAACCGCTGATAGAAAGAGCGGCAACGACTTTTTGAAAAAGGCGTTGCCGCTCTTTTGTAGTTTCTGCGAAGTCTGCGCAATCAGCGAAATCTGCGTTCCCTTCACTCTCTCGGCAGGGATGCGTCCAAGCCACGAGCAACGAAGTGCAGATCCTTCGCTGCGCTCAGGATGACAAGTAGGGTCCATCCCGCATCCCCGTCCCGCTCCGCGCGTCGCTCATACCGTGCCCCGCACCACGCGCAAGTACCGCGACCACGGCCCCACCGCCTCGCGATACTGCACGGCCATGACGCGCACGATCTGCGAGATGTGCGTCAGGTCGTGAGCGACCCACGTTGCGAGGTGCTGACCCAATGTCACGACCCCGAACTCCGGATGTCGGCCTTCGCGCGTGAGGTCGTCACTCGTTAGGCGGAGCGACGCGAGGGCGTCGAGGCTTTCGCGGCGACGGCGCGCGAGCTCGGCCACCAATTCCGGTAGCGGTCGCCCCCGAGCCGCCTCGAAGCCGGCGGTGCGGTCGAACGGCGGAAACGGCCGGCTCGTCCCCCACTCCAACAGATGCCGTGCGCGCGGCACCCAGTCGTCCTCCTCGCCGTGAATGAGATGCGCGACGATCTCGTGCACCGTCCAGCTGTCTGGTCCCTCATTGACCCCCGTCCAGCAGGCCGGCAGACCGACGAGCAGCGCTTCGAGCGTTGCGGGCGTGCGCTCGAGGAGAGGGATGGCCGTCGTGAGCTCAAAATCCATAGTCCTTGGGATGATGCCTCGGAACAACCTGCCAACGAAGGAGCGATCCGTCCAATGCGCTCTTTTGCGGCAATGCATGAGGGATTTCAATGGATGGGCGGAGGCGAATGCATTGGACTCACGTCTCCCCGGAGCGCAGATTTCGCAATCTCCCTCAACGAATGCCTCATGCGTCTCGAGATCCGTGACTTCCGGCTCGTCGTCGCCATCTCCGAGCTCGGCACACTCACGCGCGCCGGTCAGCAGCTCAATCTCACCCAGTCCGCGCTGAGTCATCAGCTCGCCGATCTCGAGCGACGACTCGGCGCGCCCCTCTTCGAGCGCTCGGGTCGGCGGATGATCCCGAATCGCCTCGGCGCGCGGCTCGCGAGTCACGGGAAGGAGCTGCTGGAGCGACTCGGCGACGTCGAGCGGGACGTCTTCGACGCCGCCGCGCGGCGCGAGGCGGTGCTTCGCATCGCCACCGAGTGCTACACCTGCTACCACTGGCTGCCGCCCGTGCTGCAGGAGTTTCGCCAGCTGCATCCATCGGTCGACGTCGAAGTCGTACCCAGTGCCACGGCGCGTCCGCTCGCCGCGCTCGTGGCGGGACGGCTCGATCTCTCCATCGTCAGCACGGTGACGCGCGATCGCCGGATCGCCTTCACACCGCTATTCGAGGACGAGCTGCTGCTCGTCGTCGCACCGGAACATCGGCTCGCCGGCCGACGCCAGGTCGACCCGGCCGAGCTACGCCGCGAGCGCGTCCTGCTCTACTCGAAGCCCGACGACAGCTCCGTATATCGTCGCGTCCTCGCGCCGGCCGGCGTGAGTCCGCGCCAGGTTACGCCGATCCAGCTCACGGAAGCGATGATCGAGTTGATCAAGTCCTCGATGGGAGTCGGCGTGCTGGCGCGGTGGGCGATCCAGCGCGAGCTCGACGCGGGCCTCGTCTCGGTCGCCTCGTTAGGCCCGGACGGCGTTCGCCGCCGCTGGCGCGCCGCGACGCGCGCCGCCGGCACGACACCAGCCTATCTCGCCGCGTTCGTCGAGTTCCTGCGTCGGGTCATCGCGCATCCGCCGCGCTCGTCGCCGCAGTTCACGATGCTCCGCTCAGCGACCCGCCAGGGAAAGGCTGCCGTGGGCGGCTGATGCGGGATGCGTATTCCTGTCATCCTGAGGAGCGCCAGGTAGACATCCTGACGCTGTCAGCATTCAGAGAACTACCTGAGCTGGCAGCTTTCAGTAAACGTCCGCTTCGAACGACGACTCAATGATCGCACCCGCGACGGCGAGCCCAGAGGCGAGACGTAAGCTGACAGCTGACGGAATCAAGAGAACTACTTCAGCTGCGAGAGGGCTGACCCCTCACGCCTGAAGCGGATGGCTCAAGTAGTTCTCTTGATGCTGTGAGCTCTCGGCTTGCCGCTCGCGTCTGGGCTCGCCGTAGGGGGAGCGATATCTGTGTCACGCGCCGATGCTTCCCGACAGCTCGAGTCTCAAAGCAGATCCCTCGTCGCTTCGCTCCTCGCGATGACAATCAGGCCGCGCCACGCGCCCACTACTCCGCTCTCATCGCAATCAGCGGATCCACCGAGACCGCCCTCCGCATCGGCACGAGGCAGGCTGCCATTGCCGTACCGAACAGGAGCAGCGCGCCCGCGGCGAAGGAGTACGGATCGCCGCGCGGCACGCCGTACAGCATCTGGTCGATGAACTTCGTCGCCCAGTATGCGCCGCCGAGGCCGACGACGATGCCGCACACGGCCAGGAGCGCGCCCTGTCCCACGATCGCGCGCGCGATCGCGCGACGCGTCGCGCCTAACGCGATGCGGATGCCGATCTCGCGCGTGCGCTGCGCTACCGCGTACGCGAGCACGCCGTAGAGTCCGACCGCCGCGAGCACGAGCGCGAGCACGGTGAAAACCGCGAGCAGCAGCATCGTGAATCGCGGGCTCGCGATACTCTCCAGCATCGCGTCCTCGACGTTCGTCACGCTCGGCGGCGGCAGGTGACGATCCATCGCCGGTATGATCGACTTCACGGTCGCAATCGCGTTCGTCCCCGACGTCGCGCGGACGATCAGCGCAGGCTGGAATTGTCCGCGAAACGGCATGTACAGCATCGGATCGTTCGCCTGACTCGTCAGGCCGCTCGTGTACGCATTCGCGACGACGCCAACGATCGTCATCCAGTCGCCCTTGCCGTTGTAGACCACGCGCAGCCGGCGCCCGACCACGTTCTCGTCGTGCCAGAACTTCTGGGCGAACCCTTCGTTCACCATGGCCTGGGTCGACTTCTCGGTCGTATCCGAGAACGTCCTCCCCTGGAGGAGGCGAATTCCCATCAGGCGAAAATAGTCGGGCTGCACGCCGTTGTAGGAGATGAACGCCGTTGTTCCCGGCTTGGGTGGCGCCTCGCCCTCGAGCTGGAGTGCGCCGATGAGGAAGCTGCGCGACGGCGGTGCGCCCTCGGCCATCATCGCGCTCGCGATGCCCGGCACCTTCCGCGTCCGCGCGATCAGATCAGCGTAGAATGTCTGCTTCGCCGCCGGCGTGGCATATGACTTCTCGGGCAGGACGACGTTCATGCCGTAGAGGCCGCGCGGGTCGAAGCCCGGATCCATCGTCTGCAGGCGCACGACGCTGCGCACGAGCAGCGACGCACCGACGAGGAGTGTCGTCGAGAGCGCGATCTCGCTCACGACGAGGAGCCCGCGCAGGCGCTGCTGCCGCCGCGAGTGCGACGTCGAGAGCGTGCTCGCCTTGAGCGCCTCGTGCGTCGAATGCCGCGCCGACTGGATGGCGCCAACAACGCCGAACAGGAGTCCGGTCACGACACCGAGGCCGATCGCGACGAGGAGCGTCGTCGTGTCCATCCGCGCCGCGTCGAGATTCGAGAGCGTCGCTGGCCGGAGCGCGATCAGCGCCTTGAGTCCAAGCCAGCCCACGGCGACGCCGCCGGCGCATCCGGCAGCCGCGAGGACGAGGCTCTCCGTCAACAGCTGCCTGACGAGTCGGCCCGTGCCAGCGCCTAACGCCGCGCGGATCGCGAGCTCGCGCTGCCGCGTCGCGGCCCGCGCCAGCAGCAGGTGCGCGACATTCGCGCAGGCGATGAGCAGAACGAGCGCGACCGCCCCCGTGAGGAGGAGCAACGATTCACGGAAGCTCACCATCTCCGCCGGCGCCACGAGCTTCGTCCGGAAGCCGACGCGGTTCCCCTGCTTCCCGTCGAGCCGTGTACTGATCGAGTCCAGCTCGCGTTGCGCCGCGCCGCGATCGACGCCGGGGCGGAGCCGCACCATCGCCGACATTCCGATCTTGTCGTTATGCATGTCGAGCGGCAGCCAGACGTCCGTCGACTGCTGGAAGAGCGAAGGAAGCCGGAACGCCGCCGGCATGACCCCGACGACGGTGTACGACGTGCCGTCGAGCATCAGGGGTGTGCCGAGCACCGCGGGATCGCTCCCGAACCGGGAGCGCCAGATCCCTTCGCTGAGGAGCGCGACGTGGCCAGCCTTCGCGTCCGCATCGCTGAACGTCCGGCCGATGAGCGGATGCTCATCGGCGAAGCGAACGAAGCTCGGGTTGATCGCGGCCGTATGCACCATCGCCGCCTCGCCGCGCGGCGGGACGAGCGTCATGTCCGTTTGCGTGAAGCCCTCGATGTCCTCGGAGAGGTGCGCATTCTCGCGCCACGCCTTGACGACCTCCGGCCGCGGCGAGACCATGACGTTCATCCCCGTCTGGTTGCCTTGTGTCGGCTCCTGGAAGAGGATGGCGACGCGATCGGCGTGGGGATACGGCAGCGGATGCAGCAAGATGCTGTTGACGACGCTGAAGACCGCCGTGTTCGCGCCGATGCCTAACGCGAGTGTGAGGATCGCGACGGCCGTCCATCCTTTCTGCCGGCCGAGCGTGCGCACGGCGAAGTGCGCGTCCTGGCCGATGGCGTCGATGAGTTGAGCGCGGGTCATGCGGCGTTCTCTCCGTGTCGTGATCGTGAGGCACTCGGCGCGATTCGTGGCGAGGTCGCCGAGCCGGCGGACGGTCGCGGCGCGCGCGTCGTCTTCGGTCATCCCCTGGGCGATGTAGTCGCGAACGCGCATCTCGATGTGGAAGCGCAGCTCGTCGTCGACATCGGCCTCGGCGCGCGGGCCCCAGAAGCGGAGGTAGCGGCGCCAGTTGGCGGCGCGGTGCGCCTGGGGCGCGTGCGGTTCCATGCGTCAGCGGCCCGCGGGCGCCGTGCGCAGCACCTTGAAGACCGCGTCGGAGAAGCGCGCCCACGAGTCGTGGGAGGCAACGAGCTGCTTCTTCCCCGCCGTCGTCAAGCGGTAAAACTTCGCCCGGCGATTGTGCTCGCTGATCCCCCACTCGGCCGCGATGAGTCCCCGCTCCTCGAGCTTGTGGAGCGCGGGATACAGCGACCCTTCCTCGACCTGCAGCACGTCGCCCGTGCAGTGCTCGATCCAGCGCGCGATGCCGTAGCCGTGGGTGGGCGCCCACGAGAGCGTCTTCAGGATCATCAGGTCGAGGGTGCCCTTCAGGAAATCCACGCTTTCGTTCATTCGGCGAGCGCCTGTTACCGGGTCGGTATTACCCTAGGACTCCGAGGTATATACCTCGGAGTCCTAGGGGGCGCAAGACCTGTGAGACCTAGACCTGAAGGCTCTACGGGATTTCGGGATGGCTGCGGGTCCGGTCAGACCGAAACGGCTTGGATCGCATATCGGGCACTCAGAAATTGGACGCGAATCACGCGAATTTTTGCGAATCGCTCCTCGGCCGTGACAGCTCCATGCGCAACGAGCCGAGAAGTCTTTGTGAACGCACACCCATCGAGTTCGAGCACGTGGTGTCTCCCGAGGTCGTTCCAAAGACTGGTCGTCCGGGCTCGTTGAGCGAGGACCTCGCTCGGCGCCCGGTGCGATTCGCGCCCTGGTTCGCGTCATTCGCGTCCAATAAACTCTGGGCTCTCCAGCGGCGGCCAGGACGCCCACTTTCTCAGGGAATTCCCCGGAAGATCCGAGATCTCGCTCGGGTCGAGCCCTAGTGCGGCGTGACCGTCCTCGCCCGACCAGGCTCCATCGGCGCCTGATGCCCGCGCTCGACGAGCAGCTTCGTCGTGAATCGCTGCGCTTCGCTGATCCGCTCGACCTCGACCGCGGTCGCGTCTATTGCCTGCTCCATCCGCCCGAGGCGCTGCGAGATCTCCTCGAGCGCCGGCACCGCCGGCCCGGCAAGTGGCTTACGGCGATTAATGATGGAGAGGACGATCTTCGTGAATGAACCGAGGGCGGCCATGAGGCCGACGAACACCATCAGCTCCTGAATGAGCTCATGCTCCATGACCGGGCTCCGATTTGCGACCAGGCGACCTACGCCGATGCCCGCTCGCAGGTTTCCGAATCTCAGATCTGAGATCGGCTCCTACCCTGCGTGGCGCCGAGGCATTTCACCCACGACAGCGAGTCCAGGATCGGGAGTTCAGGATCGAGTTATAAGGCGTGAGCCGAAGGTCTGAGGCTCACGCCTGGCGTCTCGGCACTGCCGTCTCGACCCTGGACTCGCCCTACAGGGTGAGATGCCTACCAGGCGAATCGAAAAGGAAGGATCTCAGAGCTGAAATCTCACTTTACGCCGCCGGGGTGAACCAGAGCGGCCTCCGATACCGGATGCAGATCTCTTCACCCTCCGCGATCGCCCGGAGCGCCACCAGCGTCACCATCTGCTCCGCCTCGTGACACACGATCTCCGCGTTCGGCTCTTCCGCATGGTTGCAGAGCGAGATGACCCCGAGCACGATGCAGGCGCGGTTCTGCCGATCGCCGAAGCGGAAGTTGTAGTCGCCGAGCCGAGTCTTCGAGATCCGGCCCGCATCCGCGTCGTCGTAGACGATCACCGGGCACGTCACGATCGCCGTGCCGGCCGGGATCCCCTCCGTCGCCACGAGTCCTCGGCCTTTGCGTTTGAATTGGTGGATGGCGTACATGCGTTCTGAATCAGCGGGAACACAATCTTGACTTGAATTGTCTCGCCCGGGTCACGGCGCCCTGACGCCGGTCGCGATGCCTGCCGCGATGTCGTAATTTCGGCCCATGATCACTCTTCTCCTCGCCCTACCGTTACTCGTTGCGCAGCAGCAGCAGCCACCGGCGCCGCGCCGCTCCGTCCCCGACCCGGGCGTCATCGCGAGCCTCCAGAAGGCCACTCCCGCCGGCGTGCAGAGCATCTTCGAGGGTCGTGTCACGGGCGTCCGATTCGGATCGACCCCAGGCGAGCTTTGGGTCGCCGTGCCGGGGTCGGCGTACCATCTCACCTGGTCCGACAATCGTGTCCTCGCCCGTGGCGTCTTCGACGGCCGCGCGGGCGTCCAGGCCGTCACCTTCGATCCAGTACGAAAGCGCGCCCTCGTCACGACGGTCGGACGCGTCCCCGTTGCCGCGTCCGAGGCGCCCATGCCGGGGATGCCCCAGCGCGTCGCGTCACGTCCGGCAGCGCAGCTGGCGTTCTTCGACGACGCCGCCCGCGGCGGGCGCGTCGCGCCGGCCCGCCTCACCGGCGCGCTTGGCGAGTACGCTGTCGGCGCGCCCGCGGTAGCGCGGAGCGCCAACGCCTCGGGTCACCGCGTCGCGGTCGTGCCACTCACCGTCGAGGACCGCCTGACGATCATCGATGCCGACGCCGGAACGCCGCTCGCCGCCATCCCGCTCGGCGTCGCGCCGATCGCGGCGGTGATCTCGCCTGATGGTGCGACGGCCTACGTCACGAACTTCGCGGGGAACAAGCCAGGAGCGAACGACCGCGCCGTCCAGCAGTGCTGCTATCCTCGTGGTGAGCGCGTCCGCGTCGACGCGCGCGGCATTGCCGACTCGGGGAGCATCATGCGCGTCGATCTCGCGACGCGGCGCGTCACCGATTCGGTCCGCGTCGGGCGTCACCCGACCGGAATCGCCTGGGACTTCCCCCACGCCCGACTCTTCGTCGCCGAGGGAAACGACGACGCCGTCGCCGTCATCGACACGCGCACCGGGCGCGTGTTGAGCACGTACTCAATCACGCCGTTCCGCGAGCGCGGGATTGGGGCGGCGCCGACCGCGGTCGCCCTGACGCCTGACGGTCGCTCGCTGTTCGTCGCGCTCGGCGGTCTCAACGCGGTTGCGGTCTTCGACGTCGCGCCCGACGGCCGCGGCACTCTCGCCGGCCTGATTCCGACGGCGTGGTATCCGTCGAGCATCGACGTGAGTGCTGACGGCCGCCATCTCGCCGTCGGTGCTCTCCTCGGCGTGGGCTCGGGCGAGGGCCGGACCGGCGGATCACCGGGCAAGACTGGTCGTTACGTCTTTGCCGAGCGCGGCTCCGTGAGCATTATCGAGATTCCGAATCGCACGCAGCTTGCCGCCTATACCGCGGCCGTCGCCGCCAACGACCACCACCTCACTCTCGCCGCCGCCCCGGCGCGCGACGCCCCGCGTCGGACGCCAGCCGCTCCACGCGCCGTCCCACTCTTCCCCGGCGATTCCTCGCTCGTCAGGCACGTCGTCTACATCATCAAGGAGAACCGCACGTACGACCAGGTGCTCGGTGATCTGGGACGCGGCGACAGCGACAGCTCCCTCGTCATCTACGGCCGCGACGTCACGCCGAACCAGCACGCGCTCGCCGAGCAGTTCGTGACGCTCGATCGTGTGTTCGCTAGCGGCGGCAATTCCGCCGACGGCCATCAGTGGCTCACCCAGGCGAACGAGACCGACTACGCGATGTGGCCGCTCTATCAGGGGCGCAGCTATCCGTCCGAGGGAGTCGATCCGCTCGTCTACTCGTCAGGCGGATTTCTCTGGGAGGCGGCGCAGGCGAAGGGCAAGACGGTCAGCGTCTTCGGCGAATACGCGCCG
>DATEPP010000377.1:0-1991 GCA_035273165.1 Gemmatimonadaceae bacterium | reverse complement strand
CAGCTGCGCGCCGGTCCGGCCGGCACCGTCTTCTTCGTCGAGCCCCTGCCGCCGACCGGGACCGCGGAGCCGGTGCCGGGCGGTGGCTTCGGTGGCCAGCCGACTGGCACGCTCCATCGCTATCAGCTGAAGGACCGCCGCGCCGCGCAGTTCGCGCAGAACGTCGTGCAGTACGTCGTCAGCGGCGACGGACACAAGCTGCTCTATCGCACACCGGGTCAGCAGGGCGGCCTCTATCTCGTCGACGCCGACCGCATGATCCCGCAGGCAGGAACAGGACACCTCACGACTCAGCTTCGCGCGTACGTCGACCCCAAGGCCGAGTTCAAGCAGATGTTCGACGAGGGGTGGCGCAACCAGCGCGACTATCTCTACGTCCCGAATCTGCATGGTACCGACTGGCCGCGAATGAAGCAGATGTACGGTGAGCTGCTGCCGTACGTGAACCATCGCGCGGATCTCAACTATCTCCTCGACATGATGGGCGCGGAGATCGCCATCGGACACTCGTTCGTCCGGGGCGGCGACATGCCCGATGTCCCACAGTCGGTCGTCGGCCAGCTTGGCGCCGATTTCACGATCGAGAATGGGCGCTACAAGATCACGAAGATCTACGACGCCGAGAGCTGGAATCCGGATCTGCGCGCGCCCCTCGCGGGACCGGGCATCGACGCGCGCACGGGCGACTACGTGCTTGCCGTCAACGGTCAGGAGCTGCGCGCTCCGGACAACATCTATCGCCTGCTCGACGGTACGGCGAACCGGCAGACCGTGCTCGCCCTCAGCAACCGGCCCACGCTCGAGGGCGCGCGCCGGGTGACGGTGGTGCCCGTCGCCAACGAGCAGGGACTGCGCACGCGCGCCTGGGTCGAGCACAAGCGTCGGATCGTGGATTCGCTCTCCAACCATCAGCTGGCGTACGTCTATCTACCGAACACGGCGCAGCCCGGCTACACGAGCTTCAATCGTTACTACTTTGCTCAACAGGATCGGAAGGGTGCGATCCTGGACGAGCGCTACAACGGCGGCGGCTCCGCCGCCGACTACATCATCGACATCCTCGGCCGCGACTTCGACGGCTACTTCAACAATCCGGTTGGCGATCGATACCCATTCACGAGCCCTGCCGCGGGGATCTGGGGTCCAAAGGTGATGATCATCAACGAAATGGCCGGCTCGGGCGGTGACCTGATGCCGTACATGTTCCAGCACCGGAAGATCGGCCCGCTCGTCGGGAAGCGGACGTGGGGCGGTCTCGTCGGCACGTGGGATACGCCGGCCTTTGTGGACGGCGGCTCGATGATCGCACCGCGCGGCGGCTTCTTCGACAAGGAAGGCCACTGGGCGGTGGAGAACGTCGGCACGTCGCCGGACATCGACGTCGAGAACTGGCCGAAGGACGTGATCGCCGGGCACGATCCGCAGCTCGAGCGAGCCGTAGCGGAGGCGTTGAAGATGCTCAAGGAGCATCCGGTGCAGCGCCTAACGAAGGAGCCGCCGCCACCGACGTGGGGGAAGCGCGGAGTTGTGGTCCCATGAGTGGCGAGCGTTAAGGATCAGGAGCGATTTCTATGGGTGCTGCAGCAGCCGCCGTCGCTATCGCGGAGCGGCGAATGGTGGAGGCGTTCGAGCTGGCCGCCGCGACCAGCGCCGCGACGGCTCGAACGCCGGATGAAGTCGGCGTCGAGACATCCTCCCGCAGCTGGCGTCGCCTCACGAATCGCGCCGTGATTCGCGAGGCCGCGCCGGGATCGGGGCGATACTATCTCGATCGTGAGGTCTGGCAGGCAGTGCGCCGCACACGCATGCGACTCATCGTCGTTCTGATCCTGATCGTGCTTGGCGCCTGGTTCTACATCGCGACGATGGGGGTGCTTCGCTCTTCGGCGCGCATGCAGCACGTGAGGCCGGACTCGAGCGCGGCGGCGACTGGCCGCACCTAACGATTGGCTAGCGCCGGCTTCGTACTCTAGCCAGCGCTGCGGAGCTCT
>DATEPP010000376.1:0-2565 GCA_035273165.1 Gemmatimonadaceae bacterium | reverse complement strand
CCCGATGGTTCCCCCCAACGCGCCGAGCAGAAGGCTTTCGGTGAGGAGCTGCCTAACGATTCGCGCGCGGCTGGCGCCGAGGGCGACACGAATCGTCAGCTCGCGCTCGCGCGCCGACGCGCGCGCGAGGAGCATGTGCGCGACATTCGCGCAGGCGAGGAGCAGGACGAATCCGACCGCGCCAAGGAGAACGAGGAGCGCCGGTCCGACGTCGCCGACGACGAGGTCGCGCAGCGGCGTCACCGTGACGTTGCGATTGGTCCCGGGATACTCGCGCTCGAGCGCCGTGGTGACGGTCGCGACCTCCGCGCGAGCCTGCGCGAGGGTGATGTCTGGCCGCAGCCGCGCCAGCACGCGGAGACTCTGCCCTCCCCGGCTCGCGGCGCGCGGCGCGAGCGCCAATGGCGCCCAGAGCTGGACGTCGTGCGCCCAAAAGAGTGGAAAGTCGAAGCGCGGTGGCATGACGCCGACGACGTGGTACGGGCGCCCGTCGAGGGTGATGGAGCGGCCGAGAATGTGCGGGTCGCCCGCAAAGCGGCGCTGCCAGAATCCCCACGCGAGCACGGCCTCGAGGTCGCGGCCTGGCTCGTCCTCGCCAGCGGCAAAGAGCCGGCCGACCACGGGCTGGACCCCGGCGAGCGCAAGGGCGTCTGTCGTTAGGCGAAGCGCCTGCACTTTCTCCGGCGTGCCGTCGCCAGTGAGATTCGGTGCCCAGGACTCGGCCGCGCCCATCTGAGCGAAGGACGTGGTGCGGCGCTTCCAGTCGAGGAAATTCGCGGGAGCGACGGGATTGTCGCGCCGGTGCAGAATGGCGACGAGGCGGCCGGGGTCGCCTAACGGGAGCGGCTCGAGGAGTACCGCGTTGACGACGCTGAAGATGGCCGACGTGCCGCCGATGCCAAGGGCAAGCGCGACGACGGCGGTGACGGTGACGGATCGGGCGCGGCGGAGCGCGCGCCAGCCGTAGCGGATGTCCTGGAGGGTGGCGTTGGGCATGCCCTCTAGGACAGAGGTTCGACGCGGAGGGTTGGGTTTTCGCGAGTGCCGAGTGGCGAGTGGCGAGGTGAGGGTTGTACATGACTCGCCGCTCTCTACACTCTACTCTGCTCTCTACACTCTACTCTCTACTCTCGCGCACATGCCTGTTTTCTCTTCCCGTCCGCCCGACGCCGGACCGAGTGACGTGGAGCTCGCGGCTTCCGGTGTGCCCGACACCAGCCCGACGTGGGAGCTCGAGCTCCTGATCTCGGGCGCGGTGCTGTTCGCGCTCTTTCAGATTCCGCCGCTGCTCAACGGGTTCTTTGCGCGGGTCGAGCCGCAGGCGACGTCGACGATGCTGTCGGTGCTCCTGTTCGTGGAGCTGTACGTCAAGGCGATCGTCTACGCGCTCACCGCGTCGTTCGTGGTGCATCTCGTAGCGCGCGCGTACTGGGTCGGTCTCGTCGGGCTGCACTCGGTGTTTCCGAAGGGGGTGCGCTGGGAGAATTTCAAGTCGGGGCCAATGGGGCTCGAGGTCTACAAGGAGCGGCTCGTCTCGCTTCCGGCGATCATCTCGCGGACGGACAACTTCTGCAGCGTCATCTTCTCGTTCGCGTTCCTGCTCGTCCTCCTGTTCGCCTTCACGGTCTGCCTAACGAGTATCTACAGTCTCGTCGCGTTCGGCATCGCGCAGGCCTTTCTCGGCGGCAAGAATACGGACACCGTCTTTCTCGTTCTTGCGGGTCTGACGGCGGTGGTCCCGGGGCTGACGACGCTCGTCGATCGCCGCTTCGGGGCCCGGCTCGGGCCTCGCGGGCAGCGGGTCGTCCGCCGACTGGTGATCTTCGCTTACCGCGGAACTGCCCAGGGCGTCATCAGCCCGATCTTCGTCCCGCTGCTCACGAACGTGGGACGGAAGAAGATCATGGCGATCTTCTACTGCTCCCTCTTCGGGGTCCTGCTGTTCGTGATCGGGGAGCGACTGGCGCGCAACGATCAGCTCGCGATCAACAACTACGACTACTTCGGATCATCGAGTCGCTTCGGGGTCGACTACCGGTTCTACGAGAGCCAACGCGATCCCGGCGACATCTACGGGCGCGTTCCCTCGATCCAGTCGGACATCATCACGGGCTCGTACGTGAAGCTGTTCATCCCGTATTATCCCCGCCGCTACAACGACGCCGTCGCGAAGAGCTGTCCGGCGCTGCATCCGATCCAGTCGCGCGGGCTCCAGATCGGATCGGACACACCGGTCCCCGACAGTCTCGCGATTCCCGTGCTCGAGTGTCTCGGTCGCATTCATGGGGTCACCGTGGACGGCGCGCCGCGGCCGGATCTGCAATATCGCTTCTACGAGCACCCCGGGACGGGCGTCAAAGGTGTCATCACGTACATTCCCGCCGACAGCCTGACGCGCGGGCAGCACCTGATCACCGTTAGGCAGGTGCCTTCGGCTGACGCATCCCCCACCGCACCGGCGCCGCCGGCGTGGGTAATTCCGTTCTGGCGTTGACCGAGTGGTTTTTCGCCAGACCGGAAGAACTTTGACCGCAGAGGACGCGGAGGACGCAGAGGACTGCCAAA
>DATEPP010000375.1:0-4110 GCA_035273165.1 Gemmatimonadaceae bacterium | reverse complement strand
TTCGGCAACAACCGGTCGCACGCCAACAACGCGACGCGTCGCACCTGGAAGCCGAACTTGCAGGTGGCGCGCGTGCTCGACGAGAACGGCAAGACGATAAAGGTGAAGGTGTGCACGCGCTGTCTCGCGGCGGGCAAGATCAAGCGGGCGCCACGAGGCGTCGCCGCGGCGTGATCTCGTACTCTGCTGGCGGCGCGAACCAAAGGGGAGCTCTCGAAGCTCCCCTTTTTTCTGCGCGCTTCACGTGCAGAAAAATGCCGGCTGATAGCTGCCCCTAGATGCCTACCGCACTCATCACTGGGATCACCGGCCAGGACGGATCCTACCTCGCCGAGTTCCTGCTCGAGCAGGGCTACAAAGTCGTTGGCATCGTGCGCCGCAGCTCCACCACGCCGTACGAGCGGATCAGCCATCTCGTCGACGACATCGAGCTCGTGTCCGCGGACCTGCTCGATCAGACGTCGCTCACCGACGTCGTCAGCGACTGCAAACCTGATGAGATCTACAATCTCGCGGCACAGAGCTTCGTCCAGACGTCGTGGAACCAGCCGGTGCTCACCGGTGAGTTCACCGCGTTAGGTGTGACGCGGATGCTGGAAGCCATGAAGAAGGCGGCGCCTAACGCGCGCTTCTATCAGGCCAGCTCGAGCGAGATGTTTGGAAAGGTGCACGAGTCGCCACAGCGGGAGTCGACGCCATTCTACCCGCGCAGCCCGTACGGCGTGGCGAAAGTGTACGGTCACTGGATCACCGTGAACTACCGCGAGAGCTTCGCGCTCTTCGCCGTGTCGGGAATCCTCTTCAATCATGAGAGTCCTCGGCGCGGGCTCGAATTCGTGACGCGCAAGGTCACCGATGGTGCGGCGCGCATCAAGCTCGGGCTTTCGCGCGAGCTGCGCCTCGGCAACCTCGAGGCGCGCCGCGATTGGGGATTCGCGGGCGACTATGTCCGGGCGATGTGGCTCATGCTCCAGCAGGACACGCCTGACGACTACGTCGTCGGTACTGGCAAGACGTGGTCGGTGCGGCAGCTCTGCGAGACCGCCTTTCGGTGCGTCGGCTTGGACTACCGCGAGTTCGTCGTCCAGGACGATCGGTTCTTCCGTCCGGCGGAGGTCGATCTGCTGGTCGCTGACGCCTCGAACGCGCGTCGGGTGCTCGGCTGGTCGCCTGACGTGACTTTCGAGCAGCTGATCGAGATGATGGTTCAGGCGGACCTCGCTCGGTACACGGCGCGGTGACCGCGGGATCGACCTGGCGGTGAGCACCACAGCCCTCGTCACCGGCGGCGGCGGCTTCGTCGGACAATGGTTGGCACGCGGTCTCCTCGCGCGAGGAGCAGCGGTGGTGTCGGTCAGTCTGCATTCGCCAACGCCTGGCATCCTCGCCGCGGATGAAGTGGAGGCGGTCGAATGGCGTCATGGGGATGTGCGTGATGCCGACATTGTGAGGCGCACGATCGAGGAGAAGCGTCCCGACGTCGTCTTTCACCTCGCCGGTCTGAGCTTCGTCCCAGAGGCGCGGCAGGCCCCCGCAACGGCGTACGAGATCAATGTGCTGGGCGCGGTCCGATTGTTGGCGGCGATTGCCGCATTCAAAGCCCTGGGCAAGCTGGATCCAGTCGTGATCGTCGTTGGCAGCGCCACACAATACGGCCGCCACGACGCGGGCGAGATGCCGCTCGACGAGACGGCCGAGCAGCGCCCGCAAGACGTTTACGCTGCATCCAAGGCGGCGCAGGAAATCGCCAGCCTGCAGATGTGCCGGGCCGAAGGCGTTCGGGTCATCTGCACGCGAAGCTTCAATCATTCAGGCGTGGGCCACGCCGAGCACTTTCTGCTTCCGGCCCTCGTCCGACGGGTGCTGGCGCTGCGGGGCGCGTCACACCCGCGCTTACCGATGGGCAATCAGCAGTCGGTGCGCGACTATCTTCACGTGGCCGACGTCGTCGAGGCGTATCTGCGGCTTGCAGACAAGGGAGCTCCGGGTGAGGTCTACAACGTGTGCAGTGGTGAGGGCGTGAGCGCGGGCGAATTGGCGAGAGAAGTCTTGCTGCGAGTCGGCCTGAACGCTGAGATTACCATCGATCCCGCGCTCGTGCGCGGCGTCGACGTTCCCGTACTCGTCGGCTCACCGGCCAAGCTTGCACGGACAACCGGTTGGCGGCCAACCCACAGCCGCTCCGACATCATCGACGACCTCATTCATGCCGCGACGCGCTGACCTGCAACGCATCCTCGTCATCGGTTCCGGTCCGATCGTCATCGGACAGGCAGCCGAATTCGACTACTCTGGAACGCAGGCGACGAAAGCGTTGAAGGAGGAAGGCTACGAGGTCATCCTGGTCAATTCGAATCCAGCGACGATCATGACGGATCCGGAGTTCGCGGATCGGACGTACATCGAGCCGGTGACGCCGGAATACGTCGAGCTGATTCTGGAACGGGAGAAGCCAGACGCGATTCTCCCGACGATGGGCGGTCAGACGGCGTTGAACGTCGCGATGGCCCTCTCGGAATCAGGCATTCTCGACCGGCTCGGGATCGAGTTGATCGGCGCGAACGCGCGCGCCATTGCCATCGCCGAGGATCGCAAGCTGTTCGCGGAAGCGATGCAGCGTATCGGCCTCGCCATCGCGCCGGGCGGCATCGCGACGACGGTCGACGAGGCAATGGCGATCGTGGAGCGGACGGGCTATCCCGCGATCATCCGGCCGTCGTTCACGTTAGGCGGAACCGGCGGCGGCATCGCATATAATCGGGCTGAGTTCGAGGAGGCGGTTCGTCATGGGTTGGACGAGTCCCCCACGCGGCAGATTCTGATCGAGCGCAGCGTCATCGGCTGGAAGGAGTTCGAGCTCGAGGTGATGCGCGATCACGACGACAACGTCGTCATCGTCTGCTCGATCGAGAATCTCGATCCGATGGGAGTACACACTGGCGACTCGATCACCGTGGCGCCGGCGATGACGCTGACCGATCGCGAGTATCAGATCATGCGCGATGCGGCGGTCGCGATCATTCGCGAGGTCGGCGTCGCCGCCGGCGGCTGCAACATCCAGTTCGCGATCAATCCGCGCGATGGCGAGATGCTCGTCATCGAGATGAACCCGCGCGTATCACGCTCGTCCGCCCTCGCGTCGAAGGCGACCGGCTTCCCGATCGCACGCATCGGCGCCAAGCTCGCTGTGGGTTATCGGCTCGACGAGATCGCGAACGACATCACGAAGACGACACCGGCCTCGTTCGAACCCGTGCTCGATTACGTCGTCGTGAAGATCCCGCGCTTCGCATTCGAGAAGTTCCCCAATGCCGACCCGCGGCTGACGACGCAGATGAAGTCCGTCGGCGAGGCGATGGCGATCGGCCGCACATTCAAGGAAGCCTTTCAGAAAGGGCTGCGGGCGCTGGAGACGGGCCGCTACGGCTGGAACGTCGCGGCTCGCGCCGCCGACGATGGTCTCGCCGACGATTCGATCGAGGCACTGCGGAGCGCCCTCCGTCAGCCCACGCCCGAGCGCATCTTCCAGGTGAAGCGTGCGCTCGACCGCGGTATGCCAATCGCCGACGTCTACGAGCTCACGGGTATCGATCCGTGGTTCCTCGGCCAGATGCAGGAGCTGATCGACGCCGAGCGGCGATATGCGACGGCGCGATCGGCATCGGTAGATCTCCTGCGGGAGATGAAGCGCATGGGCTTCTCGGATCGCCAGCTCGGAGAGCTGCGCGACGAGACGGAAGACGCGGTGCGGCAGCGCCGCTGGTCGTTAGGCGTACGGCCCTCCTATAAGATGGTCGACACCTGTGCCGGCGAGTTCCCATCGGCCACGCCCTACCTCTACGGGAGCTACGACGAAGAGAGCGAGGCGCCGCGCAGCGGGCGCCGTTCCGTCGTCATCCTCGGCAGCGGTCCGAATCGCATCGGGCAGGGGGTCGAGTTCGACTACTGCTGTGTGCGGGCGGTGATCGCGCTTCGGCAGCAGGGATTCGAGACGATCATGATCAACTCGAATCCCGAAACGGTCTCGACGGACTTCGACACCTCCGACAAGCTCTACTTCGAGCCGCTGACTTTCGAGGATGTGCTGGAGATCGTCGATCGCGAGCAGCC
>DATEPP010000374.1:0-33256 GCA_035273165.1 Gemmatimonadaceae bacterium | reverse complement strand
CTGATGCTTCGCCAGGGCAACGTGGCAGACGCGGTCGACTACTACGAGAAGGCGGTCGATCGCTACGCGGACACGGGCTTCTTCAACAACGCGATCGCCCTCTGCAACAAGATCCTGCGACACTCGCCGGGTCGCGCTTCGGTCTACTACACGCTCGGTAAGATCAGTGCGCACAAAGGGTTCACGACTGACGCCAAGCAGAATTTTCTCGAGTATGCCGACCGGATGCAAAAGGCCGGCAATCTCGATGAGGCGTTCCGATCGCTCAAGGAGTTCGCCGACCTCTGTCCCGGCCAGGACGACATTCGGTTGATGCTCGCTGACCAGCTCTCGAAGCTGGGCCGGAAGGAAGAGGCTCTCGAGCAGCTGCAAACAGTCTGGGCGCGCTTCCAGGCCGACGGAAAGGACGGCGAGGCACAGGGTATCGTCGCCCGCATGAAGGCCATCGATCCTGCCGCTGAGCCACGAGCAACGGAGGGCTCGCGCTCGAATCGCGGTGGTGACCTGGTCTTTCTCGATCTGGGTGATGCGCCCCCCACCCGGCCGACGCGCCCCGCGGCGCCTGCGAGCGCCCCACCCGGGAAGCAGCCGCCCGCACCGCGCGCAGCCGCACCGGCAGCGGTCGCCGACCTTCCTCTGCTCGATCCTGACGAGGAGGAGCAGGAGGAGAAGCCAGCACCGCGCTCGGCTCCCTCAGAACCGCAGGCCCCGTCGCTTCTCGGTCTGGAGCCTACGAATCTCGGTAATGCGCCCGAAGCCGCTGACTTCTCGACGTCGCTCGACATCGAGCCGACCGCGTTCGAGGAGAAACCGCCGTCGCCGAAGCCTCCTTCGATCATCGAGCAGGAGGCCAGCGCGTCGCTCCTCCCCGAGCATGACTTGCTGGAGGGCGAGCAGGCCGACGAAGGGCAGGCACCGCCGCAGGATTTCTCTCCTCCGCCCCTCGAGGAGGCTCCAGCCGCATCCGACGACGCTCCCTACGAGTTGAGCACGGGCGACCCCTTCGGGCTCAACGTCTCGCACGAGTCGTCGACGATGGGCGTAGACATGGCGCCCGACGAGAATGCCGCGTCGGAGGGCAGCTTCTGGCAGCAGCAGGCGACCGATTTCGGCTCCAGCCTCGGCGATGCGGGCGAGATTCCGCCGCTCCTCCGGTCGGATGCGATTGGCTTCGACGATCCGCTCACCTCCAATGACGGCACCCAGGATCTGGACGGCAGCTCTTCGCTTCTCGACCTCGATCCATCGATCGGCATAGAGAATCTCTCGCCGATTCCGCAGGGGCCAGCCTCGCTGCGTCAGAAGACGATCTCCGCCGAACGGTCGGTCGAGGCGCTGCACGCAAGCGTCGAAGCAGATCCCGAGAACTGGTCGCTGCGGCGAGAGCTTGCCGAGAAGATGCTGGAGTCTGGTGATCGCGAGGGCGGCATCCGCGAGCTCGAGGCGGCGATGATGGGCGCCGAGCGCGCGAACGAGCTGGATCTCGCATCGTCGCTCGCCGAGGAGATCGCGCGCATGGCGCCGGAGACCGTCCGGTTCCATCAAAAGCGCGTCGAGTACGCGTTCCGTACCAACGACAAGCTGCGCCTCATCGAGGCTTACCTTGCGCTGGCCGGCGCGTTGTTGAACGCCCAGCAGGGCGAAAAGGCGCGCGCCGTCTATCAGCGCGTGCTCGACCTCGCACCGGACGACATCCGCGCTCAGGCGGCGCTCGAGTCGATCGCGGTCGAGCCGTCGGCGCCGGAGCCGCCGCCGCCCACGCGCAAGCAGGCCGGCCGCGGTGCCGCGACGCCTTCGCCGGTGAGGACGCGAAGCGCCGATCCGCAGCCGTCGCCAGGCGAGGGTGGTTTCGTCAATCTGGGGGAATTGCTCCGCGATGACGATTCACCGAAGAGCACCCGGATGATCGTCAACGAAGAAGAGCCGTCGGGCGACGAGGAGGCGGACTTCGCCGACATGCTGAAGAAGTTCAAGCAAGGCATCGCCGAGAATGTGTCGCAGGAAGACTACCAGAGTCACTACGATCTCGGTGTCGCGTTCAAGGAGATGGGTCTCGTCGACGAAGCGATCGCGGAATTTCAGAAAGCACTAAAGGCTCCTTCCAATCGCCTGCCGACGTACGAGGCGCTCGGTCAATGTTTCATCGAGAAGGAGCAGTACGGGATCGCGTCCACCGTCCTCGCCCGTGCCCTCGGTGAGGGTCGTTACAGCGACGAGGAGATGATCGGTGTACTCTACCTGCTTGGCCGCGCCGCGCAGGCGCTGAATCACTCCGAGGACGCTCTCGGTTATTATCAACGAGTGTTCGTTGTCGACATCGAATTCCGGGACGTCGTGGATCGAATTGCGGAAGTGGAGCGAGTAGCTCGATGAGTACGGCGGCGCGTCAACGCACGCCCGCTACGGATGCCCTGCGCGCCATTCAGGCGCCCGTTCGGGATCGGCTGGAGCTCGTCGTGCACGAGATGCACACGATCGTCAGCTCCGATCTGCCGATGATCGAGCAGGTGAGCGCACATCTGCTGCGGATGCGCGGCAAGATGTTTCGTCCGACGCTGACGTTGCTGGCCAGCGCGGTGGAAGGAAGGCCCGACCAGCGCGCCATCAGCCTCGCCGCGGTCGTCGAGCTGATGCACCTCGCGACGCTCGTGCACGATGATTCGGTCGACCATTCGGTGCTCCGGCGCGGACTGCCGACCGTGAACTCTCTCTTCAGTCACCAGGTCTCGGTGATTATGGGAGACTTCCTCTACACGCGGGCCCATCGTGCGCTCGTCGAGGTCGGCGATCTGGAATTCCTGCGCATTCTCACCACCGTCGCGAACGAGCTGACCATCGGCGAGATGCGCCAGCTCGGTGCGCTCGATGGCGTCGAATTTTCCGAGGACGACTATTTCGCGCTCATTCGCGCGAAAACGGCGGTGCTGGTTTCCGCGGCGTGCGAGACGGGCGCCCTCTGCGGAGCTCCGCAGTTTCGCTCGAATCTCAAGCGCTACGGCGAGCTCCTCGGCATGTCATTCCAGATAGCCGACGACATTCTCGACTACACCTCAGACTCGACCATCACGGGGAAGCCCTCGGGGTTGGATCTCCGGGAACACAAGGCGACGCTGCCATTGATCCTTGCGCGACCTCAGCTCACGGCCGCGAGCAGACGCCGCGTCGACGAGCTGTTTGCGACGGAGGACCCGGACGAGCGTCTCATCAATGACGTGGTCGCCATAGTCGCCGAGGCCGGCGGCATCGATCGGGCTCGTCAGCGCGGCGAGCAGCTCGCGCAGGAAGCGGAAGACGTCCTCGAGCCTCTTCCTGATAGCCCAGTCCGGTCGGCGCTGACGGACGCCATCTCTTACGTCATGGATCGGCGGTCCTAATGATTGGTCCTCCTCGTGGATCCTCGAAGCACCGACCGGGGTTTCATGCCGTGGTTCTCGCTATCGGCTTCGTCGTTGGTGGTACGTTGACTCAGGTCGCCCGCCGGTTTCTCCCGGCAGGGGCGGTCAAGGAATTTTTGACCACCGGCGTGACTCCTGAACTGGGGCCATTGCACATCGACCTCGTGATCCTCAAGTTCGCTATAGGGCCAATCGCGCTCGATGTGTCCCTTCTGAGTCTCGTCGGTGTTTTAATCGCTTATCTGATCGCGCGGTCGCTTTTCTAGGAGAAGATATGAATTTCGGAAACTTTGGATTCACCGAGATGCTGATGCTTCTCGTGATCGTGCTCGTGCTCTTCGGCGCGCGCCGCGTGCCGGAGATCGGCGCATCGATTGGAAAGGGCATCCGCGAGTTCAAGCGCAACATCAGCGACGTCGACCGGCAGATCCGCGAGCCGGAGCCGGAGGTACGCTCGGAGCGCATCGCTCCGCCCGAAATGGCGAGCCGGCGTGATGAGGAAGCCCGCCCGGAGCCCAAGCGCCTCCTGAGCTGACCGCTCGCCTTACGAATTGGTAAAGAAAAGTCCGGCCGCGATCGCGGCCGGACTTTTCGTGCTTCTGTCGCCTGCGCCGTTAGGCACTCGGTAATCGCTAGCTCGACTCGCCCCGGCGTACCGACGCGTTGATCTTCTTCCGGCGATCGTCGATCTTGGCCGACTGGCGGATGTCGGCGAGATACATCTGGACGCGCTGCTGCTGCAGCTGCTGCATGCGCGCCTGGCGCTGAGCCTGTACCTGCTTGAGCCAGGCCGCACTGTCCGCCTGCACACGGCGGTCAACGCGCAGCACGAACACCGCGTCCGTCGTCCGCACCGGCGCGCTCACCGCCTGGACGGGCAGACCGAAGGCGGTGCCGATCGCCTCGTTGAACTGGCCGAGCCCCGGAACGAAGGTGCCTCGTGTGAAGACTGGCGAGTGCTGGACCTCCTGCTTCTGCTGGGCGGCTGCTGCTTCCAGCCCGCTCGCCGCGGCCGCGTCGGCGAGCTTCCGCGCAGCCGGCATGACTCCGTCGATCGCCCGCTCCCGGGCGACATCCTGCCTAACGAGCGCTTTGACGTTGTCGAACTTCGGATCGCCGCTCTCGGTCAGCGAATCGAGCCGCGCGAGGTAATAGCCGCTCTCGTCATCGAACAGCTCACTCGTCTCACCGGGGTGCGCGCCGCCAAAGGCCCACGCACTCACGCTCGGAATCGCGCGTCCGTCGTACGACGCCGGCTCGTCTTCGAGCGCCACGACCGAGATTTCCTTCAACCCGAGACGCTTCGCGGCGGTATCGAGCTTCGCTCCCTGCTCGGAGCTCGCCGCGGCTTTCGACAGCTCATCCGCCTGTCGGTCGATCTTGGCCTCGTTCGAGTCGCTCGGCTGAATGCGAAGGAGGATGTGCCGCAGGGCGAGAGTGTCGCCCTTTCGCTCGTCGACGCGAATGAGGTGATAGCCGAATTGCGTCAGGACTGGTTGCGAGATTTCGCCGACCTTGAGCGCGAACGCGGCCTGCTCGAACGGCGCGACGAAACGGCCCTTCGCGCCTCGCCCAAGGTCACCGCCCTTCGCGCCCGAGACGCTGTCTGCAGACTCACGCTTTGCAACGTCCTCGAACTTCGCTCCGCCGAGGATCTCGTTGCGGAGCGCGATCGCGTGGTCGCGAACGGCCGCGCTGTCCGCGGCCGTCACCACCCGCGGAATTTCCACAACGGTGAGCACGGCACGGCCCGGCCGCCGGAACTCCTCTTTATGCTTGTCGAAGTACGAGCGGAGGTCGGCGTCGGAGATCTTCGCGGAGCTGTCGGGCTGCGGCCGGAACGCGACGAAGCTCACCTGCGCGCTGTCGTGCTGGTCCCGCCAGATGCGCCACAGCTCGGCGTCGGTGACGTAGATGCCGCTCGCGATCTGATCGAGCAGCTTTCGCCGCGGTATCTCGCTCCGGTAGTACTGCTCGAGGTTCGCGAGGAGGCCGGTCTGTTTCGCGTAAGAGCTGGCGAGGAGGCGCTGATACTTCTGCATGTCGAATTGCCCATCCGTCTGCAGCTCCGGCGCCGACTGAATCCAGGGTGGCGGGGCGAACTTCGCGTACTGCTGGATCTCTTCGTTCGTGACGACGATGCCGCGGCGCTCGTACTGCTGTTGAAGGAGGACGTCCATCACCATCTGGTTGAACGTCGAGTTCTGGATGCGGCGAATGTCATCCTCCGACAGCGTCCGGCCGCCCTGCTGCTGCTGATTCTGAATCTCGGTCTGATACCGCTGTACGTAATCGTTGTACAGGATCTCATGGCCGTTGACGACGGCGACGGGCGTTGTTGGCGTGACAGGCGTGCGACCCAGCAGCCCGGACGTCTGAACAAGAAGGAAGCCGCCGACGAAAGCGATGACGATGAACAGCCAGATGTACTTGGCGGCGCTCCGCATTTGTTGCAGCACGGGGCGATACTCCTAAAGAGGCGGGAAAGTGGCAGGTAGAAGCTGCGAAAAGTACGAGTGACGACGAGGTAAAATCAAGTGAGCGCGGCACTTCCTGATTGACTTGTCAACTCGGCGGAATGTATTTTCCCGCTTCCCGCCACCCGTTCCCTCCGCAGGCAAATCTCTTCGCGTCATCCATGGCCGGTACTTCGCGCATCGACGAGCTCCGCAAGAAATTCGACGAGAATCCTCGTCGTTATTTCGCGCCGCTCGCCAACGAGTACCGAAAAATCGGCGACTTCGATCAGGCAATCTTTATCTGCCAGGAGTTTCTGCCGCAGCAGCCGGGACACATGAGCGGCCACATCGTGTACGGCCAGGCTCTGTTCGAGTCCGGACGACACGACGAAGCCAGAAGCGTCTTCGAGACGGCGCTCGCGCTCGATCCCGAGAACCTCATCGCATTGCGCCACCTGGGTGATATCGCGCGCGCGCACGGCGACGCCGAGACTGCCCGGGCTTGGTACCGTCGAGTCCTCGAATCGGATCCACGCAACGACGAGATCGCGGGCATCCTCGCATCGCTCGACACGGATGGTCCGCAGGGGCCCCCACCGGCTGGCACCCCCGGGCAGCCAGCAGAGGCGGTCGGCACTGACGGCTCGCTCTCGATCGAGTCTGCCATCAGCGCCGCTACTGGCAGCGAAGAGCCGGTAGCTGCCGCGACTGCGCCCGATCCAAGCGTTACGGATCCGCTCACACCAGCGCCTTCCGAGAGCAGCTTCGACGAGCTCGCCAAGCTATTCACTTCCGCCGCGCCCGCGGAGCCATCGGCGCCGCCTCCAGAGCCGGCAAAGCCGAGTGAGGATTCGCTCAACCTGATTCATGAGGGCGAGGACGTCCTCACCACCGACACGACGACGCCGGAGGAGGCGCGAGCTCATCTCGACGCGCTCGTGGAAGGGCGCGACGTAGCCAAGCCTTCGGATGCGGGCGCCGCCGCGGAGCCGACCCCGTCGTCATTCAGCTTGCCCTTTCTCGAGGGCCTGGCGAGTCCTCCGCCGACCGCCGAGCAGACGACGGCGCAGCCTGCGCCACCGGAGCCCGCGCCTTCGGCACCGCCGCCGCAAATCCCCGAGCCGGTACGCGCCGCCGCTCCCGACCCGAGCAGCGCGTTCGTCACCGAGACGATGGCCGAGCTATACGTCAAGCAGGGTCATCGCGAGCAGGCGCTGGACGTCTATCGACAGCTCGTTCAGCGCAATCCGGACGACGCGGCGCTTGCCGGTCGGCTCCGTGACCTCGAAGCAGCGGGCGCACGACCGGCCCGGTCCGAGGCGGAGCCGGTTGCGCCCGTCCCCGAAGCCGTTGCCGATGCTGGTCCAACCATCCGGGAATTCCTCGAGTCCATCGCGTTAGGCAGACGGCGCTCCGAGAACAGTCAGCCGCTGCAGCCTGTCGCGGACGCGCCTAACGAGCAGCCACCTTCTCGTGCGCCTTCGTCAGTCACTGATTCGCTCGGTGCACTCTTCGCCAACGCCGAACAGGGGAGTAGCCCCGGCGCGCCCCCGCCGCGCGCCGATGACTTTGCGGCGGCGAACCAGGACGCTCAGCCCATGCCTTTGCCCGGCAGACCGTCCAAGCCGGCGGCGTCCGAGCTCTCGCTCGACCATGTCTTTCGTCACGCGACCCCCGCGGCCGGCAGCCAATCGCATTCGTTCTCCTTCGACCAATTCTTCTCGCAGCAGGCGCAGCAAGACGTAGCCGCCTCTGATGCCGCGCCGGCGACCGAGGAGAGTGCGGGGCTGAGCGATGATATCCAGCAGTTCAACGCCTGGCTCGAAGGATTGAAGAAGACGTGAGGATCGCGATCATCAATGGTCCGAACCTCAATCTCCTCGGCGTACGCGAGCCGTCCATTTACGGAACCGAGACGCTCGCCGACGTCGAACGGCGACTTCACGACGTCGCGCGAGAGCTTGGCACGTCGCTCGAGTTCGTTCAGCGGAACGGCGAAGGAGAGCTCGTGGAGTACATTCATTCTCTGCGCGGACGGGTCGAGGGTGCCGTGGTGAATGCTGGAGCCTACAGTCATTCGAGTCTCGCCATTCGTGATGCACTCACCGGTGTCGGACTTCCCTTCGTGGAAGTGCACATCACGAACGTGTACGCACGTGAGCCAGAGCGGAGACATTCGATGCTTGCCCCGGCGGCCGTCGGCGTAGTGTGCGGGCTTGGCACCCTCGGCTACGATCTCGCTCTTCGCGGACTCCTCGCGAAGCTCTCATCTCGCGCTTCCGCTGGCAGCGCGGCTCGTGTCTGAGCAGCGGCGCCGCCGACTCGCGGCCTTACTCGATGGTCTCACGGCGGCGCACGTCGATGCGCTGCTCGTGACGAGCCTCGCCAACGTTCGCTATCTCACCGGATTCTCCGGATCAAGCGCGCTGCTCCTGGTGAGTCAGCGTGAGGCGTTGCTGGTCACTGATTTCCGATATCAGACGCAAGCCCCCGAAGAGGTCGGCGACTCGGCCCGCGTCCTCATCGAGCCCCAGAGCCTCTGGGCCGGCCTCTGGCAACAGCTGGGGCAGCAGCCAGGCGTTCAGGTCCTCGGTTTCGAATCTGCTCATCTCCTCCATCGCGACTTCCAGCGGCTGATGGAAGCCGGCGCGCGCTGGCAGTGGCGACCGACGCTCGACCTGGTGGAAACTCTCCGCGAACGGAAAGATCCCGCGGAAGTGCGACTCATCGAGCGAGCGGCGAACGTTGCCACTCGGGCGCTGGAGCGCACGCTCGCGGAGGTGCGTGTCGGGATGACCGAGCTCCAGGTCGCCGGGGTGCTCGAGCGCGCGTTGCGCGATGAGGGCAGTGAGGGGTTTCCGTTCCCCTCCATCGTTGCCAGCGGCTCGCGTTCGGCATTGCCGCACGCCCGTGCAACCTCGGCCCGCGTGCGCGAAGGCGACTTGCTCCTTCTGGACTTCGGTGCCGAGGTCGAGGGTTACTGCGCGGACATCACGAGAACGGTAGTGCTTGGCCGCGCCTCGGACGAACAGCGGGAGATCTACGACGTCGTCAGGCAAGCCAACGAGCAGGCGTCGCACAGCATCCGCGCCGGCATGACCGGACGAGACGCCGACGCAATCGCTCGTGGCTACATTGAGCACCGTGGCTACGGTGATCTATTCGGTCATGGCCTTGGGCACGGTGTCGGCCTCGAGGTGCACGAGGCGCCGCGCCTCTCCCGCACCGCCGACGGCGCTCTCGCCGAGGGAGCCGTGGTCACGATCGAGCCAGGAGTGTACCGCCCCGGATGGGGCGGTGTGCGCATCGAGGACGACGTCGTTCTGGATGCCGCAGGGCCGCGCATCCTCACGAAGTTCACGCGGGAACTGATCGAGATACCGGGTTGAGTCCCTGAGCATCTGCCCCAACCTCCATCCCATCTTTCCTTGATCGACCTCCGCTATGTGAAAAAGCTCATCGAGATGATCGATGAGTCGACCGTGGATTCCATCGAGATCTCCTCCGACAAGGGGATGAAGATCCGGATCTCCAAGAGTCCTCAGCAGCGGGGGACCGTCCAGGTCGCGGCTCCGCTGCCCGTCCCGGCGCTGCTGCCAGCAACGGCGCCGGCGAGGGCGACCCCGGCCGAAGGAATGCCCGCGGCAACCGAACCCGAAACGCCGAGTAGGGCAGAAGCGTCCAAGACACAGCTACTAGAAGTGAAGTCGCCGATGGTGGGCACCTTCTACCAATCGCCGGAGCCGGGCGCCAAGCACTACGTGGCCCCTGGAGACCGGGTCGCGAAGGGTCAGATCCTGTGCATCATCGAGGCGATGAAGATCATGAACGAGATTGAGTCGGAGTACGCAGGGGTGCTCCGCGAAATCGCTGTGCAGGACGCGCAGCCCGTGGAATACGGACAGGTGCTCTTCCGAATCGATCCCAATGGCTAGTCCAATGCGCGCTGCCGCCGCGACCGTCGCTCCACCGGCACCGTCTCAAGCTGCTCCGACCTCGGGCTTCAACTTCAAGTCCGTGCTCCAGGAGCTGATTCAGCGGAACGCGTCGGACTTGCACCTCAAGGTCGGCCGGCCGCCGACGCTGCGCGTAAACGGTGAACTGGATCCCTTGGGCCGGCCCCCAATGCGTCCCGAGGATTTAAAGGCCCTCGCCGAGCAGCTGATGACTCCCCGGCAGGTGAAGCAGTTTGCCGAGGAGAAGGAGTGCGACTTTGCGATTGGTGTTCCCGGCATCGGTCGATTCCGCGTCAACGTGTATCAGCAGCGTGGATCGCTCTGCTACGCGATGCGCGCGATCCCATATCAGGCACGCACCATCGCTGAGCTGAACCTGCCGCCGGTGCTCGAGGAGATCGCGATGAAGCCGCGCGGCCTCGTGCTCGTGACGGGAATCACCGGTTCGGGTAAATCCACGGCGCTCGCGGCGATGATCCAGCACATCAACGAGCATCGTCGCGCGAACATCATCACGATCGAAGACCCGATCGAATTCCTGCACCGCGACATCAACTGTCACATCAACCAGCGCGAAGTCGGCACCGATACGGCGAACTTCGGCCAGGCGCTCCGACGCGTGCTGCGACAGGACCCCGACGTCGTGCTGATCGGTGAAATCCGAGACATCGAGACGCTGGACACGGCGCTCAAGGCCGCCGACACCGGCCACCTCGTTTTCTCCACCCTTCACACAACGGATGCAACGCAGACGATCAACCGTGTCCTGTCGTTCTATCCGCCGCACCAGCAGGCCGAGGTGCGTTTCTCGCTCGCCACGGCTCTCCAGGCTGTCGTCTCATTGCGCCTCGTGCCGCGCGCGGACAAGCCAGGCCGAATTCCCGCCTGTGAAGTGATGATCAACAGCGCGGCCGTGCGCGACAACATCCGTGACATGAACGCGACGCTCAACATCCCTGACCTCATCAAAGAGGGAACCGTACAGTACGGGATGCAGAGCTTCGACCAGTCGCTCATGGGCTGGTACACGAAGGGGATCATCTCCTACGAGAGTGCGGTCTTCTTCGCCACGAGCCCCGCGGAGTTCGCACTGCGCGTCCAGGGTGTGGCTGGGACCAGCGACAACACCTGGGCGGGATTTGAAGGGGAGGGGAGTAGCTAGATTCGAGAGGTTCTAGGTTCTAGGTGCTAGCTGCTAGTCATCGAATTCTAGCATCTAGCACCTATCAGCTAGCACCTGCGTCAAGCCAGCTCTCAGCCCTTCTTCATGTTCTCAAAAGTTCTGATCGCCAATCGCGGTGAGATCGCGTTGCGCGTCATCCGCGCCTGCCGCGAGTTGGGGCTCGAAACTGTCGCCGTCTACTCCGACGCCGACCGAGAATCGCTCCACGTGCGCTTCGCGGACGACGACGTCTGCATCGGCCCTCCGCCGGCTCGCGATTCGTACCTGAACATCCCTCGGCTCATCGCGGCAGCCGAAATCACCGGTGCGGACGCCATCCACCCGGGTTACGGGTTCCTCGCCGAGAACGCGGAGTTTGCCGAGATCTGCGCTGCGTCGAAGATCACCTTCATCGGGCCGACCGCCGAGCAAATCCGCACGATGGGTGACAAGGCGCAGGCCCGAAAGACGATGAGCGCCGTAGGTGTTCCCATCGTTCCCGGCACACCCGGTCCCGTCGAGGACTCGGATGAAGCTCTGACCTTCGCCACGCAGATCGGCTTTCCCGTCATCATCAAGGCCGCGGCGGGCGGTGGCGGAAAGGGAATGCGCGTTGCCAAGGATCCGGATGACTTTGGCCGCTCCTTTCAGCTGGCGCGCTCGGAGGCGTTGAGCGCGTTCGGCAACGGCGACGTCTACGTCGAGAAATATCTGACGCGGCCGCGACACATCGAATTTCAGATTCTCGGCGATAGCCACGGCAACGTGCTTCATCTGGGCGAGCGCGATTGCTCCGTGCAGCGCCGCCATCAAAAGCTGATCGAGGAGTCGCCGAGCCCCGCGGTGGACGAAGCTCTTCGCGCGACGATGGGCGACGCTGCCGTTGCCGGCGCGAAGGCGATCGACTACGTCGGCGCGGGTACCATCGAGATGCTCCTCGACGAGGACGGCTCGTACTACTTCATGGAGATGAACACCCGCATCCAGGTCGAGCATCCCGTGACCGAAATGCTGTACGGTGTGGATCTCGTGAAGGAGCAGATTCGCGTCGCCGCGGGCGAGCGCCTGAGCGTCACGGAGCTTCCCGTTAGGCGGGGCCACGTGATCGAGGTGCGCGTCAACGCCGAGGATCCATCGCGCAACTTCCAGCCGTCACCGGGCCGCATAACGACATACCACCCGCCCGGCGGCCCAGGAGTACGGCTCGACAGCCACGTGTACGACGGCTACACGGTGCCGCCCTACTACGATTCGCTGCTGGCGAAGCTGATCTGCCAGGGCCGCGATCGGAGTGAAGCGATCGCGCGCATGGTGGTCGCGCTCGAGAGCTTCATCATCGAGGGCGTGACCACCACGATTCCGTTCCTCGCTCGCGTCATGCAGAACGACCGGTTCATCTCCGGCGACATCGATACGAAGTTCCTCGAGCGGGAGAGCCAACTGCTCAAGGAGCCCGCGTAGTGCGGATCGACGTCTTCTTCGGTCCCGCTGGTCTCACCGCGAGCGACGTGACTGGTCGTGTCGTCGTCGTCATCGATGTCCTGCGTGCCTCGACGAGCATCGCGACGGCGCTCGCAAATGGCGCGCGGGCCGTGATCCCGGTCGAGAGCACCGAAGATGTCGTGACGCGAGCGAAGGCATTCGAGCGGTCGGAGGTGAAGCTCGCGGGCGAGCGACAGATGCGTCCGATCCCGGGCTTCGACCTGGGCAACTCGCCGCGCGAGTTCAGCCGCGAGGTGGTGGAAGGAAAGACCGTCCTCCTGAGTACGACCAATGGAACGACCGCCATCGCGTCGCTCCAGGGTCCGCGTGACGTCGTGATTGGTTCGTACGTCAACTTCTCAGCCGTGCTGGCGATGTTGCGCGCGGCGCTGCGAGGGGGGACGGACATTGCGATTCTCTGTGCTGGGCGTGAAAAGCAGTTCTCGCTCGAAGACGCGGCCTGTGCCGGCCGATTCGTACATCACGCCATGCGCCGCCGGACCGACGTCGCGGTCAACGACGCTGCCTTTGCCTCGATGCTGATCGATCGCCGCTACAGCGACAACCTGATGCGGCTCTTCTCCGCTTCGGCGCATGGCCGTGCCTTGAGTGAGGCCGGTTATGGCGACGACCTTGCCGACTGCGCCGCGATCGACTCCTATCCCATCATCCCGATCTACCAGGATCGGCAGATCACCAAGCTCGGCCCCGAACGCGAGCGCTGAAGTAGTGCTGACGGTTGACCGTTGACGGTTGACCGTAAACCGTTCGCTCTCCCACCGTCGTACCGTCAACCGTCAAACCACCAACCGTCCACGTGGGTAGTTCTCTCAAGCGCGAGCTCACCGGGATAGCGCTCCTTTTGTTCGCGTTCTTTCTCGCGGCCGCCCTTGGCGTCCTCGGGCTCGCACACCTCCGCTTTGGCGTGGACGTCCGCGGCAACGTCGGATGGGTCGGATGGTGGCTCGCGCGGCCGCTGGTTGCCCTTCTTGGCTGGCCCGCCGCCTTACTGACGCCGCTGGTTCCGGCCGTGCACGCGCTCCGCGTCTTTGGGCGACTGGAGTCCGAGCAGGATCGGAAGTGGATGATCTTCTTCGCCGGGCTCGTCGCGATCCTGCCGATTGCCATCGCCCTGGCGGTAAGCGTTCCAGCAGGCGAGCGCAGCTCCGCGGCGGGAATGTGGGGCACCTTCTTTGCCTATTACTGGCGGGCCTGGTTCGGTGGCATCGGCGCGTGGGTCGTGCTCGCGCTCGCGATCAGTACGCTGACGGCGACCACGTTGGCCTGGAATCCGATTCGCGTGTTGATCGGACGCCGGACTCCCAAGGTCGCGCCCATTGCCGATGCCGAACCGCTCGCGCCACCCAGGCGTCGGCGAAAGAAGGAGAAGGACCTCGCCGAGGAGCCCGGCCTCTCGCCCGCCATTGCCCTGGCACCGCCGCCGGAGGAGCTCCCCGGTCTTGTCGGCGGCGGTGCCCTCGCGGAGCCGGAAGCGGAAATCACGGACGCGGCGGACGGAAAGCGCCGCCGAAAGAGGAGTCGCGCCGACGCCGCTGCCGATCGTGAGATCGAGATTACCGCAGCCATCGAGGCGAGCGAACAACCTGTCTCGATGGTGGGTGACGAGCTCCCGCCGACCGACATCCTCTCGCCGCCCCAACCGCGCAATGCGGACATTGGCCGGCGCGAGCTCGATGCGATGGGCGGGAAGCTCATGGACGCGCTGCGAACGTTCCGGGTCGAGGGTGAGCTCGTCGGTCGAACGACGGGACCGGTGGTCACACAATACGAAGTCGAGCCCGCACCCGGTGTGAAGGTCCGTCAGTTCGCAAACCTCTCCAACGATCTCGCTCTCGCCATGCGGGCGCCCTCGATTCGCATCGTCGCGCCCATTCCAGGCCGCGGCGCGGTGGGCGTCGAGGTCCCCAACCCCACGTCGGAGATCGTCTCCTTCCGCGAGCTGATCGAAGCGCGAGATTATCAAAATGCGCGCGCCGCGCTTCCCATCGCGTTAGGCAAGGATCTCGAGGGTAAGCCGGTCATCGCCGATCTGGCGAAGATGCCGCACCTCCTGATCGCGGGCGCCACTGGTTCGGGAAAGTCCGTCTGCGTCAACACCATCATCACGAGCCTGATCTACCGCCACACGCCGCGAACGCTCCGCTTCCTGATGGTCGACCCCAAGATGGTGGAGCTGTCCGTGTACAACACGCTCCCGCATCTCCGGCACAAGGTCATCACCGACAATCGGGATGCCGCGGCGGTCTTGAAGTGGGCGGTTATGGAGATGAACGAGCGGTACGAGCTCCTGGCCGCCAACGGCTGCCGCAACGTGCAGGACTTCAACAAGCGCGTGCACGAAGGTTCGCCGCTCAAATTGCCGAAGCGGGAGAACGTCGCGTTCGAGGATCTCACCTATCGCGGCGACGTGGTTCCCTACATCGTCGTGGTCATCGACGAGATGGCGGACCTCATGATGACGGTGCAGGGAGAGGTCGAGACGCCAATCGCCATGCTGGCGCAGAAAGCGCGCGCGACGGGCATCCATCTCATCCTCGCGACGCAGCGCCCGAGCGTGAATGTCATCACGGGTCTCATCAAGGCGAACTTTCCGAGCCGGATCGCGTTTCGCGTCGCGTCGCAGGTAGACAGCCGGACGATCATCGATGGCGCCGGCGCCGAGATGCTCCTCGGCAATGGCGACATGCTGTTCATTCCGCCTGGAAAGTCGGAGCCCTCGCGTCTGCAAGGTGCCTTTCTCTCGAGCGACGACACCGAGCACCTCATGAAGTGGTACGAGGACCGGCGAGAGGCCAAGCGTGCGACGCTCGTTGCGCACGGCGCTGGGGCGGACGAGGCGCTCAGCGAGCCCGATATTCTCGAGGCAGTGCGCCAGCGCGAAGCGCTCGAGACTGGAAAGCGAGACGATGACGAGCCGGAGGAGGTCGATCGCGACAAGCTGTTCCGCGAAGCGGCCGAGGTGGTGATTCAACACCAGCAGGGCTCGACGTCGCTGCTACAGCGCCGCCTCAAGGTCGGTTATGGCCGCGCGGCGAGAATCATCGACCAACTGCACTTTGCCGGCGTGCTCGGTCCGCCCGATGGCTCGAAGCCGCGCGACGTTCTCATGGGCCTGGACGAGCTCGAGCGCATCTGCGGGCCTCGGGCCTGACGTGCGGCCTTCGTCGACAGGCCGCATGACGGCGCTATCGCGGAACGAGAGCGACGCGCGCGGCGTATCACCGCGAATGGTGTGCTCCTCTGTCGTTGCGTTGCTCTGGGCTTTCACGCTCACCTCAGCCGCACGCGCGCAAACGCCACCGGCGTCGGAACAGCAGCAGCACGACACGGTCCCGGCTCACCGTCTGACTCTGGATGCGACCAAGATCCAGCCGGCGCGGTTCGAGTATCGGCTGACGCTCGCGCACGACACGATCGTCACCCAGATGGGTGATCAGAGCGTCGCGATCTCGACCCTGGAGTACGCTGGAACGCCGGCATTGCTCCTCGCCCGTGCGGGAACCGAGGGCGTTGCCTCGGTGAGCGACTCACTCGTCGTGCGTCGTGACGATCTCCGGCCCCTGCACTGGATCGCGGCGCACGGGGTCGCGCGGGTTGCGGCTGAATTCACGGCCGACAGCATCTACGGCGCGAGCTCTTCGCCACTCGGTCGTCTCAACGTCGTGCTGCCTAACCGCGCCGATCTCCTCGTCAACAGCGCGGCCGTGGACGCAGCGCTAGCGTCACTGCCGCTCACGGCAGCCTTTCGCGACTCGGCCCAGATGCTCGTCGTGGATGCGGGCGGTGCGACGCTCACGCCGGTCAGTATCGCGATCGAGGGAGAGGAGCACATCACGGTTCCGGCTGGGGAATTCGATTGCTGGATCGTGAGTCTCGAGACGGAGCGCGCCTCGGCGCGGCTCTGGGTGACGAAGGTTGGTCAGGTGGTAGCGCGATCCGAGCAGATCCTCCCGGAGCTCGAGAGCGCTCTGCTCACTCGGGTGCTCGTGCAGACCGACAGTCCGGCGCTGCTGCCGGCCAGCGCGCGCCTTCCCCAATAGAGGCGTCCGGCACGCTCGTGCCGATTTCGAACGCGCTCACGACTCTCGACGGCCGATTCGTCATCGGCCATCGCGGGAATGCTAGGCTTGCCCCGGAAAACACGTTGGAGTCGTTCCGGCAAGCCGCAGCGTTAGGCGTCGACGCCATCGAGCTCGACGTGCGCCTCACGCGGGATGGCGTCCCCGTCGTGATTCACGATCCCACGCTCGGGCGTACCACCGATCGTGGCGACGCCGTCGCGGACATCTCGCTTGCCCGCCTGCGGCGCGCCGACGCGGGTGCCATGTTCACCCCGGACGCGGGCGCGTCCTTCCCGTATCGCGGCCGCGGCCTAACGATACCGACGCTCCGGGATGTCCTTGATGTCACTCACGGGATTCCTCTGCTCATCGAGGTGAAAGTCCCCGGAGCCGGCCCTGCCATCGTGGACGAACTCAGGCAGGCGAATGCCAGCGGTCGCGTCGTTGCTGCTTCGATGCAGAGCGATGCCGTTCTTCCGCTTCGCGAGGCGCGTATCGCGACCGGCGCGACCGCGATGGACGTCCTGGCGCTGTGGTCGAGGCTGATAGGCGGTCATCCTACTCAGTCTCTTCCGTACGCCGCGTTATGCATTCCGCGCGTGTATGTTGCGCTTCCACTGCCTGTCCGCGGGCTGGCGCGGATGGCGAAGGAAGCGCTCGTGACGACTCATGTGTGGACTGTGGACGAGCCGCACGTGGCGCAGAAGCTCTGGCGTTCGGGAGTGCAAGGCATCGTTACCAACGATCCCGCGACCATGCTTCGGGCCCGCGCGCAGCTTGCTGGTGGCGGATGATTGGTGTTAGTGGCTAGTGAGCCGCGGGCGTTCGCAGATTCGCCACAGGGCGCAATGGTTCGGTACCGGAGTCTCGGGTGCCCCGGCCTATCTTCGCCCCCATGTCAGCGGCCAGGCAGGCATTCGGAGAGCTCGGCGAACGCATCGCGGAGCGATGGCTCAGGCGGACCGGTTGGCGGGTGCTTCAGCGGCGCTTTCGATCCGGTCACCGCGACATCGACCTCGTTGTCGAGCGCGAAGGGACGATTGCGTTCGTCGAGGTGAAGGCGCGTCGAGGCGATCGGTTCGGTCAGCCGGTGGAAGCAGTCAACTGGCGAAAACAGAAGGAGTTGACGAAATCCGCCCAGGTCTGGATCGACCGCCACGGACGCGCCGAGGACGCGTATCGGTTCGATGTGGTGGGGGTGTTGATGACGGGCGACCGCGTCCGCATCCGACACGTCGAGGACGCGTTCAAAGTCGCCCGCTCGGGTTGATTCAATCGCCTCGTCTTCGTATTTTGTTCGGGTATCGAAGCGACGCCGTTTCCGGTACGATTCTGCTTGGCCAGAGTATTCACGACCAACGAGAGGATGTGTGCACGATGGCGGTTTCTACGATCACGGACGACAGAAAAAAAGCGCTGAGTCTGGCCATTACGCAGATCGAAAAGAGCTGCGGCAAGGGATCCATCATGCGACTCGGCACCGAGAGCAAGGTGCGCGTCGAGGCGATCCCGACGGGAGCCATCAATCTGGATGCCGCGATCGGCATCGGTGGTATTCCGCGCGGCCGCGTCACGGAGATCTACGGTCCGGAGTCCAGCGGTAAGACCACGCTCTCGCTTCACGTCGTCGCGAACGCCCAGCGGGCGGGAGGAGTGGCAGCGTACATCGACGCCGAGCATGCGCTCGACACGGAGTACGCGCGGAAGCTCGGTGTGGATGTCGAGAACCTTCTCATCTCACAACCGGACACCGGTGAGCAGGGGTTGGAGATCGCGGACATTCTCGTGCGATCGGGTGCAATCGACGTCGTCGTCGTCGATTCGGTTGCCGCGCTCGTGCCGAAAGCGGAGATCGAGGGCGACATGGGTGACTCGCACGTCGGGTTGCAGGCACGACTCATGAGCCAGGCGCTCCGCAAACTGACCGGTGCCATCGCGCGGTCGAAGACGTCGGTAATCTTCATCAATCAGCTGCGCGAGAAGATCGGTGTGATGTTTGGCAATCCGGAAACGACGACGGGTGGTAAGGCGCTCAAGTTCTACGCGTCGGTGCGCCTTGACATTCGCCGCATCGGTCCCGTCAAGGAGAAGGAAGACGTCATCGGATCGCACGTGCGCGTGAAGGTTGTCAAGAACAAAGTCGCGGCGCCGTTCAAGCAGGCAGAGTTCGACATCATGTACGCGGAGGGCATCAGCCACGCGAGCCTGGTGCTCGACATCGCTGCCGAGTCGGGAATCATCGAGAAGTCGGGCGCATGGTACAGTTACAAAGGCCAGAAGATCGGTCAGGGTCGCGAGAATGCGAAGATGTTCCTGAAGGACAACCCGGCGCTGATGGGTGAAGTGGAAGAGCAGGTAAAGGGCGTGCTCGGAATGACGGCGCGTCCTGGATTGGCGGACACGGAAGCACTGGACGACTGACCGTCGGCCATATCTCTGGCCTGAACAATCGGGGCCGGGGAGACGCAGCCCTGGGATCGTCGGGACCCGGATACTCCCCTCGTGATCAGGCTGCTGCTCCCCGGCCTCCTTGCTTTCGCGCTCTGCGCGAAAGCAAGGAAACCGGGGAGGTCGCTCGCTCGCTTCGCTCGTTCGCGACAAGCTTATTTGGAGTCGCGCGCGCTGTCGCGCGCGCTCCCGCTCCTCTCGCCGCCGACGCCTTCTCTCGTCACTGCGCTCCACCACAAATGCGTTCGATGCTTGTAACTGCAGTCACTGCCAATCCACGTCGCAATGGGCGCTTCGACATCGTCGTCGATGGTTCCATTGCCGCGACACTATCTATCGAGGCGATCGAGCGGCTAAAGATCGCCGTCGGTGTAGTGGTCGATAGCCGACTCGAGGCCGCGCTCGCGCGTGAGGCGGCGATCGTCACGACGTACGATCGTGCCCTGAACATGATCGCGTTGCGCGCGCGTTCCGGCGCCGAGTTGCGGCGGCTGCTCGTCCGCAAGGGCGAGCCCCCGGACGTCGTCGACATTGCGATCGAGCGCTTGCTGCGCGCCGGCTTCCTGGATGACAGCAGCTTCGCGCGCCAGTTCGCTCGATCGAAGGCGGTTGGCGCAGGCCTCTCCCGTCGCCGCGTGCAACAGGAGCTCGCCCGCCGCGGCGTAGCGCGCGACGTCGCCGAATCCGCCATCGCCGAAGTGTTTGCCGAAGAGGAGATTGACGACGCCGAGACCATCGATCGCGTCGCGAGAAAGAAGCTAAGGTCACTGGCGCGCCTCGATCCCCAGGTCCAGCGCCGCCGCCTTTATGCCTTCCTCGCTCGCCGCGGCTATGAGATCGACGACATTGCGCGTACCGTCCGTGCCGTTGTTCCTCACGGAAGCGACGCGCTCCAGGTCAGGTCCCTCGACTGACAGGCAGTGCAGCAGTAACTACAAACTGGCCGCGGCGAGAGGCGCAGGAGCGCGCGCGAAAAGCGCGCGCGACTTCAAATAGGCTTTCGCGAGCGCAAGCGAGCGACATGCGGCAATACAGGCCAACGAGCGGGCGAACGCCCGCTCGTTGGCCTATATTGCCGACATGAAGGCCGCTGAGATCCGACTCCGATTTCTCGACTACTTTCGCCGCGCCGGACATGAAATCCGTCCGAGCTCCTCACTGGTGCCCGCGGATGATCCCACCCTGCTGTTCACCAACGCGGGGATGGTGCAGTTCAAGAAGATCTTCCTCGGCCTGGAGGAGCCCTCGTTTGGCCGACGTGCGACGACCTCGCAGAAGTGTGTGCGCGCGGGTGGCAAGCACAACGACCTCGAACAGGTCGGCCACACTGCACGCCATCACACGTTCTTCGAGATGCTCGGCAACTTCTCGTTTGGCGACTACTTCAAGCGAGACGCAATTGCGTTCGCCTGGGAGTTCGTCACCGGCGAGCTTGCCTTCGACCCTGCCGAGATTCGCGTGTCCGTCCATCACGCGGATGACGAGGCGCGCGTGCTCTGGCGCGAGATCGCGGGTCTACCTGACTCGCGCATTTATGGGCTGAGCGACAAGGACAACTTCTGGCAAATGGCGGACACGGGTCCGTGCGGCCCGTGCTCGGAGATCTACGTCGACCTTGCGCACCTGGCGAACGACTGGCGCTATCCGCCTGGCTCGCAGGGTGAGTGGACCGAGGAGCATGACGAGTATTCCCTCGAGGCGTTCGTCGAAGGCGCCGAATCCGGTCGATTCCTCGAGATCTGGAACCTCGTGTTCATGCAGTACGATCGGCAGTCAGACGGGACACTCGTTCCGCTGCCGAAGCCGTCGGTGGACACCGGTGCCGGGTTGGAGCGCATCGCGGCGGCGCTGCAAGGCGTCACCAACAACTACCACACGGATCTCTTCTCACCGCTCCTGCGCAAGGTCGAACAGGTCGTCGGCATTCCGTACTGGGGACGCGAGAGCGATGAGCTTCGCTCGGGGCTGCATGTGCGCGGTGGCCGTGGTGGCTCCGACGTACTTTCGAACAAGGTGTCTCCAGCGTCGTTCCGCGTGCTTGCTGACCATGCGCGCGCGGTTGCATTCCTTCTCGCCGACGGTGTCTTTCCGTCGAACGAGGGTCGCGGTTATGTGCTGCGCCGCATCCTGCGACGAGGGGTGCGTCATGCGTGGTTGCTGGGACGCAAGGAGCCGACGCTCGTCGACGTCGTTGAGACGGTGATCGAGACGATGCACGACAAGTATCCGGAGCTGAAGTCGCGCGCCAAGCACATCCTCGAAACGACGCGCGTGGAGGAACAGGGCTTTCTCACCACCATCGAAGGCGGCCTGTCGCGCTTCGAGCAGATTGCGCCCGTGCTCACGACGGACGGTGGCACCGACGTACGCGGGACCGTGAGCGGCGAGGACGCGTTCCGCCTCTACGACACCTTCGGCTTTCCGATCGATCTCACTGAGCTCATGGCTCGCGAGCGGGGCTACACAGTGGACATCGCGGGCTTCGAGGCAGCGCTGCAGAATCAGCGTCGTCGCTCGCAGGACGAGCGCAAGGCGAAGAAGCTGACGGTCGAGACAGATGTGCTCACCGATTGGGCGCAGTGGGAGCTGCCCCCCGGAGAGAAGTCTGCGGAGGGAACGTTCGTCGGCTACGATACGGTGGAGATCGAGACGCAGGCGACGGCGGTGAGGCATCTCCCGGATGGGCGCGTCGCCGTGCTCCTGCGCGAATCGCCATTCTACGCGGAGTCCGGCGGTCAGATCTCCGACCACGGCGAGATCCTCGGCGACGGTTGGCGCGTCGAGGTCGACGACGTGCGAAAGATCGACGGCCGCCCGGCGGCAGTCGGCCCTGTGACTGGCACGTTCCGCTTCGGCCGCGCGACCGCACGCGTGCCGAGCGAGCGCCGCCGCGAAACGGAGCGCAATCACACCGCGACGCATCTGTTGCACGCCGCGTTGCGCCAGGTGCTCGGCGAGGCGGTGCATCAGGCCGGATCGCTCGTCGCCCCGGAACGCCTGCGTTTCGACTTTACTCATCACGGTCCCGTCAAGCGCGAGCGACTCGAGGAGATCGAGGCAATCGTGAATCGGGAGATCTGGCGCGCGACGCCGGTGACGACCGATGAGATGGCGTATCAGGAAGCGCGCGCGGCCGGGGCGATGGCGCTCTTCAATGAGAAGTACGGCGACGTGGTTCGCGTGGTGCGCATTCCTGGCTTCTCGATGGAGCTCTGCGGCGGCACGCACGTGCGCAATACCGCGCAGATCGGCTTCTTCAAGATTGTGAGCGAGACCGGTGTCGCGGCTGGGGTCAGGCGTATCGAAGCCGTGACTGGTCCAGGCGCGTACGAGTTCGTCCGCGGCGAGGAGCGGCAGCTCCACCGGGTCGCGGAGGCATTGCGTGTGCCGCCGGACCAGCTCGAGCGCCGCGTCGCCCAATTGCTCGAGGAACGTCGCGGGCTGGAGCGGCGCCTCGAGGAAGCGATGCGCGGCGGTGGCGACCAGCTTCAGACCCTGCTGGAGAAGTCCGTGTCCGTCGGCGGGAATGGCGCGCGCTACGTTTCCGGAACCGTGCGCGCGGACGACGTGCGTGAGCTGCAGGTCTTCGGCGACGCGCTCCGGGAGCGCCTGGGCAGCGGAGTCGGAGTCGTCGGCAGCAAGTTTCCGGACGGGAAGGGCGGCCTGATCGTCGTCGTGAGCGACGACTTGCGTGAGCGCGGCATTCGCGCCGACGTGCTCGTAAAGGAGATCGCTGCGGCGGCTGGGGGTCGTGGGGGTGGAAAGGCGCACATGGCACAGGCAGGGCTGCCTGACGCCGATCGGTTCGAGGATGCGGCGCGGCGTGGTCTGGAGCTGGTCGGTGCGGCGCTCTCGGATGGTGCATGACCGTCGCCGACTGGATTCGGGCACGGTCTCCGGCGCCGCCGCCCGCGTTCGCGGCACGCGTCATCGCGGCGTTAGGCGAGCGCGCTGACGACGATGCCTCGCGCGCGGCGGAAGGCTGTCTCGACGCGGCGATCGACCTTCTGGGCGAGCTCCTCGTCCGCGATCCACTCGATCGAAGTCAGGCCTCCGCGTTGCTCGCGGCCGATGCCCTCGTCACGTACGCGTTCGAGGCCGCGGCCGATGCGCCAGAGCAGCTCGACGTTCGGGCAGCCGATGCGATGGTACGATTGGTGGCGCTGGCGAATGACGGCTCGCGCGGTCAATGATCGACGTTCACACGCATCTTCTGCCCGGTGTGGACGACGGGTCGCCCTCCGCGGACGTCTCCATTCCGATCCTCGAGCAGTTCGTTGCCGATGGAGTGCAGGTCGTCATCTGCACGCCGCACCTCGACGCGTCCCACGCGGCGCACGCACCGTACGATCAGCACGTCGAGATTCTCTCGGCGTTGCGCGCCCGCGCAACCGTGAGCCCGGAGCTGCGGCTCGGATGGGAGATCATGCTGGATACGCCAGGCATCGATCTGCGTGATCCGCGCTTCTCGCTCGGTGGATCGACCGCCGTTCTCGTCGAGTTCCCACGCATGATGATTCCGCCGAACGCGTCGGAGGAGCTGTTCCGGCTCCGGATGAGCGGCGTCGTGCCAGTGCTCGCGCATCCCGAGCGCTACTGGGGTTGCACCGCGGACCAGGTCGAGGAGTGGCGTCGCGTGGGCACGGCGATCCAGATGGACGTCGCCGGCGTCTTCGCCAGCGGCTCCCACGGCACCCTCGCTGCCTCGCTGCTCGAGCGCGGCCTGGTAGACCTCCTCGCCAGCGACACCCACGGGGACGCGCGGGCGCTGCTCCCCGCGAAGAAGTGGCTGCTCGAGCTGGGAGCGGATGATACGGCTGATCTTCTGACGCGGCGCAATGCGGCGCATCTCCTGGCGAACGAGCCGGTGGAGAGCGTTCCGCCGCTCGAGCGCCGACGCGGGATGTTCGGTCGTCTGAAGGAGCTCCTCCTTGGTAGTCGGTGATGGCCTAACGAGACACGTACTTCCCTTCAGAACGATGCCGGCTCCCGGAGCCCGATTCACTGACGCATTGCGCGACCTGTCCGCCCTCGCCGCGCGTGTCGCCGATACCCTTGGTCCGCAACTGGACGTCGCCCTCGGGCTCGTCGAAAACACGGTGCGGAGCGGGGGCACTCTCTTCTTCTGCGGCAATGGCGGCAGTGCGGCCGACGCCCAGCACCTCGCAACGGAGTACGTCGTACGCTACATGCGAAACCGCCGAGCGTATCCGGCTATTGCGCTCACGACTGACACGTCACTGTTAACGGCCGCGGGCAACGATTTCGGCTTCGAGTCGGTGTTCGCGCGGCAGGTCGAAGCGCTGGCCAAGCCAGGCGACCTGCTGATCATTCATTCGACGAGCGGATCCTCGCCCAACGTCCTTCGGGCGGCAGAAGCGGCGCGCGCCCGCGGCGTCCCGGTGCTCGCCTTCAGCGCGCGCGATGGGGGGCCACTGCGCGATCTCGCGGACCATTCGGTGATCATTCCGACCGACCGCACCGATCGCGCTCAGGAGCTGCATCTCTGCATCGAGCACATCATCTGTGATCTGGTGGAGCGCACGCTGTGAACTCTCTTCGTGGAAAGCGAGCATTGGTGACTGGCGGCTCGCGCGGCATTGGCGCGGCGACAGCGCTCCTCTTCGCCGAGTATGGCGTGGACGTCGCGATCGGCTACCGATCACGCAAAGAAGACGCGGTTCGCATTGTCGAGGAGGCCAAGGCACATGGCGTGCGCGCGTTCGCGTATGCTCATGACATCGGCTCGCGCGACGGCGCCGAATCACTCATGCGCAGCGCGATCGGCGATCTCGGCGCACTCGATTTCTTCGTCGGCAACGCCGGCATCTGGCCGTCAGACGACGTTCCGGTCACGGACATGGACGACACTCGCTGGCGGCGCACGATGCTCGAGAATGTCGACTCGATGTTCTTCACCACCCGCGCCGCTGCCCGCGCGATGAACGACAACGGACGGATCGTCCTCGTATCGAGTACGGCCGGTCAGCGCGGCGAGGCGTACCATGCCGACTACGCGGCCTCCAAGGGCGCGATGATCTCGTACGTGAAGTCGTTATGCATCGAAATGGCGAAGCGCGGGATCACGGTGAACAGCGTCGCGCCAGGGTGGGTCGATACCGAGATGTGCGAGGGGCCATTCGCCGCCGGCGGTCGTGATCGTATCGCGGCTTCGATTCCAGTGGGACGCGTGGCGCATCCCCGGGATATCGCGGGCCCGATCGTCTTTCTCTGCTCGGATCTTGCACGGCACATCACCGGCGAGATTCTCAACGTCAATGGTGGCAGTGTGCTCGTCGGATGATCGTTCTCCTCTTTACTGGCGGAACGATCTCGATGCGGCACGATCCAACCGCGGGGGGCGCCGTTCCCTCGCTGTCGGGCCGTGACATTCTCGCGCTCGCGCCGGCCATCGAGCAGATCGCTCCGGTCGAGATCGTAGACTTCGGCGCGTATCCGGGTCCGCATATGACGACGGAGCGCATGTGGGCACTCCGCAACGCGCTCGAGATGCAGCTATCGAGACGGGAGGTGCAGGGAATCGTCGTCACGCACGGCACGGACTCACTCGAGGAATCCGCGTATCTCGTCGCCCGATCCCTTGCCGCGTCAAAGCCGATCGTCTTCACCGGGGCGATGCGAACGTCGAGTGATCTGGGATGGGACGGCGCGGCGAATCTCGGCGCGGCGGTGCGCGTCGCCGCGACGAGCGAGGCGAAAGATTATGGTGTTCTCGTCGTCATGTGCGATCGCCTCTTCTCGGCGCTTGACGTCACCAAGGCCCACACTCACACCGTGGACGCGTTCGAGAGTCCGGGTCTAGGCCCGTTAGGCGTTGTCGACGATGGTCAGGTCATCTTTCGCCGCGCGCTTCCTGAACTGCCGCCACCACTCGAGGCGAGTGCGCTCGGAGGGCCGGTCGACATCATCTACGCCTGGGCAGGTTCCGATTCGCGACTCCTCGACGCGTCTCGACGCGACGCGCGCGGAGTGATCGTGGCGGGAATGGGCCGCGGCAACATCCCTCCCGCGATGATCGATGGCATCGAGCGCTGGCACACGGATGGGAAGCCGGTTGTCATTGCTTCCCGAGTGCAGCGTGGTCGAGTCGGACCGACCTACGGCTATCCGGGAGGCGCGCGCCGGCTGCACGATCGCGGCGCTATCCTCGGTGGGAGCCGGCGCCCGCAACAGGCACGCATCGACCTGATGCTCGCGTTAGGCGCCGGGCTGAGTGTCGATGCGATTCGGGAGTTATTCGAGACCTAGGATCACGCCCCTCGTCATGCGCGCTTCCGCCAGGTATGGAAGCAGCGCCAATCGAATTCCTGCGCGGCGCGAATCTGATCCGGAAAACCGAAGTAGTCCGTCCACCCTTCCTGCTGTGCGCGCCAGCGGCAGCACCACCCGAAATCGAACACGTGCGTTGCACTCCGCGCCCGCGCTTCGAGGGTGCCAACGAAGTCCGAGCATCCCGACGCACCGGATACTGCGACGCCGTCAACGGGAAGGTCGGGCTCATTGGCGAGCATCTGCTTCAGCAGTCGCTGAACCTTGACCCGAGGGATGTAGGAGTCCATCCGGATACGCGGCGCTTCGCCGCGCGTGAACAGGAGGCGGACGTCCTCCTTGAAGCGCTCATCGGCGCGCGAACGCGCGAGCAATGTCTCCAGCTCCTCCAACTGAACAACCTCCAGCTGCCGGCCTCGGCGGTAACTAATGGGCTTCTCGGTAAACAAATATCGCCAGTCAATCGGCTTAAGTGCACCCCGCAGTTGGCTTCTCGCCCCGGGCCGACCCGATTATTCTCAACGCCCTGAAAGCCTTTCCCAAGTGCACAGGCCGCCTTCCTAGAAATGTCGCTCCTATCTCCGCCCGCCGCCGTGCTCGAGATCGCCAGTCGGCTCGAGGCCGAGGGCTATGAGGCATGGTGCGTCGGGGGAGCCGTCCGGGACGCAATACTTGGCCACCCGCATCTTGACTGGGACCTGGCAACCTCTGCCACGCCGGAGGAGGTACGCGCCGTCTTCGGGAAGAGACGCACCATTCCAGTTGGCATCCAGTTCGGTACCGTGGGAGTGCTGGACGACGGCGGGACGTTGCATGAGGTGACGACTTTCCGACGCGACGTCAGAACGGACGGCAGACACGCCGAAGTCGAGTTCGGCGCGTCGCTCGAGGAAGATCTCGCCCGCCGCGATTTCACGATCAACGCCATCGCGTACTCCCCGTCGCGAGACGAGTTGCGCGACCCGTTCGACGGCCGCGGCGACCTACGGCGGCAGTTGCTCCGTGCCGTGGGAGCGCCGGATGAGCGAATGCGCGAGGACAGGCTGCGCGCTCTTCGCGCGATCCGATTCGCTGCTCGCTTTGGATTCGCCATCGAGCCAGCAACCCTCGAAGCGGTCCGACGAAGTGCTCCGTACATGAATCGGCTCTCTGCCGAGCGCGTCCATCAGGAGCTTCAGAAGACCATGGAGCAGGTGCGTCGTCCCGCACGCGCATTCGCTCTGTGGAAGAACACGGGCGTGCTCGCGACGGTGATCCCCGCTCTCGCTGCGGTTCAGGAGGCGACCATCGAGGCGCTGGACTGCCTCGCACTGCCGACAGGCGCAAAGCCCGACCGGCTTTTCGAGCGAATCGCTCTCCTTTTCGTCGGGCTGGGCGAAAGCGAAGCGAGGACGGCACTCATGGACCTTCGATTCTCGCGGAACGAGGCACGCCGCATCTCTGACCTCGCGAGGATATGGAGCAAGGTCGGAGCACCCATGAGTCAGGCTATCGTTTCGGACGAGACGCCGTCCGACGGTACGGTCCGAATGTGGGTGTCCGCCATTGGCCGACTGAATCTCATCGCGTTCATGCGGATTGTGGTCGCTCTCGATGGAGCGAGGAAGCAGTCGGCCACAGCGAGGCGCGGGTGGCATCGACTCTATCGACGGATGCTCATATCGGCACGACGCGACCCGATCGAGGTCGCGGATCTCCGAGTCGATGGCGACGATCTTCGGATGGCAGGTATCACACCTGGTCCCTGGCTCGGTAAGATTCTCCAGACGTTGCTCGAAGGGGTGCTCGTCGATCCGTCGCGCAATGAGCGGGACTGGCTATTGCAAGAAGCTCGTCGTCTCTACGATACGATGCGGCCATCGTGAGACGCGCGCCCGGCGGCCGCGGTCCCTGTCACTCCTAATTACGGCATTCGCTGCATGTTCTTTCGCGGACGGACTCCCGAAGCGTCGATCTGGCGTCGATTTCGCGCGAGCGCCGATGGTTTCACGTTTCTTCAAGAGGCCGATTACTACTCTGCTCATGTCGTTGCCAACGCGGAGCGGGTCGTGGATCTGTTCTACACGCTCAGCGAACAGCTGTCGCCCGCGGTTGACGTCGTGATCGAGGATCTGCGCGCAGGGCAGAGCTGGAAGGGTGAGGGCGTCGCGCTCCCCGACGTCCGGGAACAGGTGGCGAAGCTCAAGATTCTTCTCGCGCGGTATGGGGGCATCGAGTGCTCGATCTTCACCTCCGAAGATCAGCTGACGCTCAACCCCCATCTCGAGCTGTTCATCTATTCGCGCACCGATCGATGGCTCTATCTGCTCGAGGGCAAGGGGCTCGAAGAGCAGAAGCGCGTACGAACGAAGAGCTGGAAGATGAAGCGCGAGGATTTTCCTCCGGCGCCCGAGCTGGCGACGGCCATCGCTGCCGCGGTCGAACGGCTTGGCTTGCAGCCGGCGTGACGCGCGCCGAGCTGCTGTACGGCGTGGCGGCAGCAGGCGCGAACGTGCTCGGAGCGGTGGCAGTCGTGAGCCGCGCGCGTTGGAGTTTGCGTGCGCTCGATCAAGTATTGTCGCTGGCGGCGGGATTTCTGATCTCTGTCACCGTGCTCGATCTCTTTCCCGAAGCGATCGCGCGCGGCGGCGAACGGGCCGCGTTCGTCGCGCTCGGCGCCTACCTGCTCGTACATCTCTCCCAGCACACGCTCGGGCGGCACTTTCACTTCGGCGAGGAGACGCACGAAGTCTCCGAGGTAGTGAGCATCTCGGCATTGATCGGACTCCTGCTGCACACCTTCGTCGACGGTGTTGCCGTCGCGAGCGGCATCCGCGTGAGTGCCTCGCTGGGTGCGATGGTCTTCGTCGCCGTGCTCCTGCACAAATTTCCCGAGGGACTTGCCATCTCCAGCCTCTTTCTCGCCGCCGGTGCAGGGAAATCGCGAGCGCTGCTCGCCGCTGGTGCGCTGGGCGCCGCGACGATTCTCGGCATTGTACTTACGGATCAGTTTGCGCCGCTCCAGACGAATGGCCTCGCCATTGCGGCCGGAGTGACGATGTATGTCGGCGCGTCAAATCTCGTACCCGAGTTCCAGGCGAAGCGGGGCTGGTCGATACCAGGGACATTCCTCCTCGGATGTGGGCTGTATCTCCTTGCGCGGTCGCTGGCGCGATGAACGCTCTCGATTCGTGACCCAACATGCCTGAGCGTCGGTCGAGGCAGCGGAGGGACGAGGAGGGTGATTCACTCTTCGCCGCGCGGACGCCCGATCCCCTGGCGGCGCGGATGCGACCTCGCTCACTCGACGAGTTCGTCGGTCAGCAGCATCTCCTGTCCCCGGGGAAGCCGTTGCGCGAGGCGATCGAGCGTGGCGCGGTGAGCTCGATGGTCTTCTGGGGTCCTCCGGGAACAGGGAAGACAACGCTCGCGCGCATGATCGCGCGCTACACCGATCGTGAGTTCGTGCCTTTTTCGGCGGTTACCGAGGGTGTGCCTCGCGTCCGCGAGATCGTGCACGAAGCCGAGGGGCGCCGGCGTCTGGGCCGGGGCACGATCCTCTTCGCGGACGAGATCCACCGCTTCAACAAGGCGCAGCAGGACGCGTTTCTGCCGCACGTGGAGGCGGGAACGATCACACTCATCGGCGCGACGACGGAAAACCCTTCGTTCGAGATCAACGGCGCACTCCTGTCACGGCTGCGCGTCTTCGTGCTCAAGTCGCTGACGATCGCCGACATTCGCGTGCTCCTCGTTCGCGCCCTCGAGGATCGCGAGCGCGGCCTCGGCGCCATGGAGCTGACAGCCGACCCGGACTCGTTAGGCTTGTTGGCCGAACAAGCCGACGGAGATGCGAGACGCGCGCTCACGGCGCTGGAAGCGGCGGCCACGCACGTCGGGCCGAATGGAACGATCACCGTCGATGTCGCGCGCGACGCCCTGCAGTTGCGGTTCGCGCGCTACGACAAGGGCGGGGAAGAGACGTACAACATGTTGAGCGCGTTTCACAAGAGTCTCCGCGGAAGTGATCCGCAGGGTGCGCTTTACTGGATGGCGCGGATGATCGAGGGCGGCGCCGATCCGATGATCATGTTCCGCCGCGCGCTGGCGATGGCGGCGGAAGACATCGGACTTGCCGATCCCGAAGCGCTCAAGATCGCCGTCGCCGCGCGCGATGCCTTTCACCATCTCGGGCCGCCGGAAGGTTATCTGCCGCTTGCCGAGATGATTGTCTATCTCGCCACCGCGCCAAAATCGAACAGCGCGAAGCGCGCGCTCGGGGCGGCGCTCGAGGCCGCGCAGTCGCATCCAGCCGAACCCGTACCCCTGCACATCCGGAACGCTCCGACGCCGCTGATGAAGGAACTGGGATATCATCAGGGGTACCAGTATGCGCACGACGCCCCGGAGGCATACATTCCGCAGGAATATCTCCCCGAGTCGTTGCGCGGTTCGTTGTTCTACGAGCCGGGGAAATTTGGTTTCGAGCGGGAGATCGCGAAGCGCATGGCGTGGTGGGAGGAGTTGAAGCGCAAGACGGAGCAGGACGCCTCATCCGACGAAGGAAGCTGAGGCTCGAAAACTCCACGGAGACGACGATACAATGCGACGAATTCTGTTGGCGACGGCGGCAATAGTGGTTGCGGGATGCTCGACGCTCGGTAAGGCAGCGCTCAGAGATCCGGTCGTGACGCTGCAGGACGTGAAGGTCACGGGTGTCGGTCTCAATGGCGGATCGCTCGACGTCGTCCTGAACGTCGAGAACCCTAACGATTTCCGGCTCGACGCGACGCAGTTGAACTACCACGTGCTGGTCGACACCGTGCCCTTTGCGAACGGCACGACGACGCAGCGGTTCACCGTCGAGGGCAAGAAATCGCAGCAGGTTCACATTCCGATCAACTTCACGTATGCGGGAGTGGGCGCGGCGGGCCGCCAGTTGATGAACACGGGAAGCGTGAACTACACGGTGAAGGGCGACGTGACAGTTGGTTCGCCAGTCGGGAACCTCACAGTGCCCTTCTCGCAGACGGGGCGCTATTCCACCCTGGGCGGCAACAGCCGTTAGGCGGAAGGAGCGGGGCGACGCGGGGAAGGCCCGCTATTTCGAACTCGCTCCCGCGTCCCTCGCTCCTGGCCCTCGTCCCGCGCAACGCGCAGAGGAATTCTATTTCCAGAGAACCGATCGTCGTCGCACCCCCCGTTGATCGCGCGGTGCTGGTGGGCGCGCCCCTCAAGCGAGCGGGCGCGCGACGCGCCGCCGACGAGCATCTGCGCGAGCTCGAGGAGTTGGCCGACACCGCGGGCGCGGTCGTTGTAGGGCAGGTGATGCAGCAGCTCGACAAGCCGCATCCCGGCACGTATCTCGGGTCGGGAAAGATCGACGAGCTGCGCGACATGGTCGCCGATCGCTCGGCATCGCTCGTGATCTTCGACGACGAGCTGTCGCCGTCGCAGGGGAAGAACATCGAGGATGCCGTCGGGCAGCGCGTCGTCGACCGCGCCGAGCTGATTCTCGATATCTTCGCGACGAGGGCACGGACCGCCGAGGCAAAGATGCAGGTGGAGCTGGCGCAGCTCGAGTACATGCTGCCTCGCCTAACGCGGATGTGGACCCACCTCGAGAAGTTTCGCGGCGGCATTGGCATGCGCGGTCCAGGTGAGACTCAGCTGGAAACCGACCGGCGCCTCATCAACCAGCGCATCAAGCTCCTCAAGGAGCGACTCCGCGACGTGCAGAAGGGCCGTGTCGTGCAGCGGCAGTCGCGCCAGAAGGAGTTCAAAGCGTCGCTCGTGGGCTACACCAACGCGGGCAAGTCGTCCATCTTGTCCTCCCTAACGGGAGGACAAGATATTTTCATAGAAGATCGTCTCTTTGCCACACTCGATCCGCTCACCCGCGAGGTCGATGTTGGTGAGGCGAAGGTGCTGGTCACGGATACGGTCGGTTTTATCCGAAAGCTGCCGCACCACCTCGTTGCCTCTTTTCGAGCAACATTGGAAGAGACAGCCGAAGCTGACCTTTTGCTTCATGTGATCGATGCGAGCCAGCCGACCTGGGAGGATCAACGCATCGTCGTCGAGCAGGTGCTGGAGGAGCTCGGAGTCGGCGACCGCCCGCGGCTCCTGGTCTTCAACAAGGTCGATCTACTCGATGAGGAGACGCTGCTGGCGTTGCAGGAACGGATCGCGCGTCTCGTGAAAAACGCGGTGTTCGTTTCGGCGTTGCAGGAGGGAGGACTGGAACCGCTGCGACGGGCGCTGGGAATGGCGATTCGCGCTCGCCGGCCACTAGCCGAGATTCGCCTCTCGGCCGGGGATGGAAAACTCCTCGCTGAGATCCACCGATCGGGGGAAGTCATCGATCAACGCACCGATGGCGATCAGCTCGTCCTTCGGGCACGGGTCGACGAAGCGCTCGCCGGGCGGCTGAGGCGAGCCGGGGCGGAAGTCACAGCAGGGATCGCGACGCCAACCTGACATCGCCGTAACGCAATGAGGCGGACGCGACCCAACCTCGCTCCGCTCGGTGCCGCTCCTGAAAAACAGTCCGCTCGCATCGGCCCGGAGATTGCAAATGCAATCGCCACTGTGCGGGCTACATGAGCATGTCGCGCGCACAGCACAAGAGCTCACGCCTCGCGCGTGGTCACGCCGCTGAAGTGATCACCGCTTTGCCGTTCATGCAGCGCGAGGCGCCGAAGCGCTGCTTAACACTCGAACCCTCTTCCTCCTGGGCAGAATGAGCGCGAAGACTCGTGTACTGGTGACCGGGGCCGGCGGTTTTATTGGCCATCATCTCGTGAGCTACCTGAAGGACCGCGGCTATTGGGTTCGGGGCGTGGACATCAAGGAGCCGGAATACGAGCCCACGCGCGCCGACGAGTTCGAGCTCCTGGACCTGCGCCGCTGGGGCAACTGTCTCCAGGCCACGCGCGGCATCGACCAGGTCTACAACCTTGCCGCGAACATGGGCGGCATCGGCTTCATCGAGCACAACAAG
>DATEPP010000373.1:0-14853 GCA_035273165.1 Gemmatimonadaceae bacterium | reverse complement strand
GCCGATGTGACGGCACTCGAGCGCGCCGATCGTGACGGTCTTGTACCTCCGGCGTCCGTCGAGGGATTGCGGCGTTCGCTGCTCCACCGATTGGAGCGTACCGAGCGTCGGTACATCGCCGGTGTCAAACGACGCGAGGATGCACTGATGCGCGATATCGCGACCGCCGCCGCTGGCCTCTATCCGAACGGCAAGCGTCAAGAGCGTGTTCTCAACTGGGTTCCTTTCCTCGCGCGGTACGGGCAGCCGTTCATGGAGCTGATGCGGGACGAGGCGAGTCGGCACGCGGCGACGTTGATTGGGACGAGCGCCACCGAGCCCGCCACCCCGGTTGCCGGGCGCATGTGACGGCAACGGCGCCGCCGTCGAAGACGAGCATGACATCGAAGCCGCGGAGCACGGGGGGCGCAGCTGCGCTTGTCGCCGCCGGGATTCTCGCGTCGAGGCTACTCGGCGTGGTGCGGCAGTCGCTCATGGCCCGCTACCTCGGTGCCACGACGGGAATCGCCGCGGACGCGTTCATGGCGGCGTTCAAGATTCCTAATCTTCTCCAGAATCTGTTTGGGGAGGGCGCCCTTTCCGCTTCGTTCATCCCCGTCTACACGAACTTGATTGCGCGCGACGAGCGCGAGGAGGCGGGCCGAGTGGCGGGCGCGGTCGCGGCGATCCTCGCCCTCGTGACCACAGTGCTCGTGCTGCTCGGGGTGCTGCTGGCGCCGTATCTGATCCCCGTCATCGCTCCAGGGTTCTCCGGTCCGAAGCGAGAGCTCACGATCACGTTGACGCGCGTCTTCTTTCCCGGCGCGGGTCTGTTCGTGCTGTCAGCCTGGTGCCTCGGCGTCCTCAATAGTCATCGCAAGTTTTTCCTCTCGTACGCGGCGCCAGTCTTGTGGAACGTGGCCATGATCGGCGCGCTGCTCGGCTTTGGTGGACGACAGGAGCGGATTCCGCTTGCGATCACCCTAGCGTGGGCTTCGGTCGTGGGTGCGGGGCTGCAATTTCTCGTGCAGTTGCCGACGGTGCTGGGGCTCATTTCCAATCTCCGGCTCTCACTGGACCACCGGAGCGCCAACGTCCGTCGGGTGCTGACGAACTTCACGCCGGTGTTCTTCAGTCGCGGCATCGTCCAGGTCAGCGCATACGTCGATCAACTTCTCGCGAGCTTGCTGCCGCAGGGCATGGTGGCACTGCTCGGCTACGCGGTAACGATCTACACGTTGCCCGTCAGTCTCTTCGGCATCTCCATCTCGGCGGCGGAGCTGCCGGAAATGTCGAGCGTAGTCGGGAGCGAGTCCGAGACCGCCGCAATGCTTCGGACACGGTTGAACGCGGGCCTGCGCCGCATCGCGTTCTTCGTCGTTCCGTCCGCTGTTGCCTTCCTCGCGTTAGGCGATGTGATCGCCGAAGTGCTCTTTCAGAGCGGCCGTTTCACGCGGACAGACACGATCTTCACTTGGGGCATCCTCGCTGGGTCCGCGGTAGGGCTGCTCGCGAGCACGTTGGGCCGTCTGTACTCGTCAACGTACTATGCGCTGCACGACACGCGGACGCCGCTCCGCTTTGCGATTGTGAGAGTGTTGCTGACGACGGTGCTCGGATATCTGTTCGCGATTCCACTTCCGGGGGTGCTCGGATTGGATGCGCGATGGGGCGCTGCTGGCCTCACGATCTCTGCCGGCATTGCGGGCTGGATCGAGTTTCTCCTGCTGCGCTCCCGGCTGAACCGTCGGATCGGTAGCACGGGATTGCCGGGCTCGTACGTCGCGAAGTTGTGGGCCTCGGCGGTCGCGGCCGCGATCGTCGCGGTGCTGATTCATCGCGGCGTCGGCTTTCTACACCGATTCGTGCTGGGCGCCGTCGTCCTGGGTGCGTTCAGCCTGCTCTATGGTGCATCGACTCTCGCCCTTCGGATTCCAGAGGCTCGAACGCTGCTCAACAGGGTGAGCAAGCGCCGCTGATCATCAGGAGTCGAGAGGTGCTCGTCGGGGTATAATTCGGCATGGCAGCCGTCGCGGACTCCATACTCGAAAAGATCCCCCATTTGCCGGAATCGCCAGGAGTGTACCTCTGGCGCGATGCCGACGGAAACGTGCTGTACGTCGGCAAGGCGAAGCGTCTGCGTTCCCGCGTGCGCAGCTATGTGAACAGCGACCCGCTCACGAGCGTAAAAACGCGCGCCCTGATGCAGCAGGCTGCCGGGCTCGACACCATTGTCGTCCCGAGCGAGGCGCACGCGCTGATACTCGAGGCGAATCTCATCAAGGAGTATCGGCCGAAGTACAACATCGCCCTGCGCGACGACAAGTCGTATCCGTACATCAAGGTCACCGTCACCGAGCCATTCCCGCGGGTCTACGTGACGCGGCAGCTGGTGAATGATGGTTCCCGCTATTTCGGCCCGTACACCGACGTCGGCGCCATGCGCCGCGCTCTCAATGTCGTCAAGCGCATTTTCACCGTGCGTTCGTGCCGGTACGATCTGCCTAACGTCGCACCGGATCGGCCCTGTCTCGATTATCACATCGGCCGGTGCAAGGCGCCGTGTGTGCTGCTGCAGTCGCAGGCCGAATACCGCGCCATGATCGACGAAGTCATCCTCTTCCTCGATGGGCGTGCCGACGAAGTGATGCGACGAGTGAAGGAACGTATCCAGCTCGCGGCCGAGTCGCTGGACTTCGAGCGCGCGGCGGAGCTGCGCGACGTGCTTCAACACCTCGAGCGTATGGAGGAGCCGACGGTCGTGCTCGAGGTCGAGGGTGGAGATCGGGACGTGCTTGGCTATGCTCGGGACGGCGCGGACGCCTGCGTCACGTGGATGCGGATCCGCGCTGGCAAGCTGCTGGCGCGCGACCATCAGTTCTTCGAGAATGTGCATGACGAGACCGACGCCGCGGTCCTCCAGGCATTTCTCGTCGGGCCGTATCGCATCGCGCCGGAGCGCGCGCGCGAGCTGCTGATTCCGCTGGAGCTGGAGGAGCGCGAGATCGTCGAGGAGTCACTGGATGGCGCGAAGATATATACGCCGCAGCGTGGTCCGCGGCGCGAGCTCGTGGATCTCGCGACACAGAACGCACGACATCTGCTCGAGGAGGCGCGTCTCACGGGTGAGGAGACCGACGAGCGCGCGGGCGATCCCGTCTACGAGCTGCAGCGTCAACTCGGTCTCCAGCGTGTGCCGCGCTCGCTCGTGTGTTTTGACATCTCTCACGCGCAGGGAACCGACACCGTCGCTTCGTGCGTGTGGTTCCAGAACGGACGGCCCTATCGAGCGGAGTACCGAAAGTTCAAGGTGCGAGACGTTCAGGGGATCGACGACTTCGCCTCGATGAACGAGGTGGTCACGCGGTACTTTCGGCGCCGGCTCGACGAGGGCAAGTCGCTTCCCGATCTCGTAGTCATCGATGGGGGCAAGGGCCAGCTCAATGCGGCCCATGCGGCGCTCGAAGCACTGGGGTTGGGTGGACTACCTCTGATCAGCCTCGCGAAGCGGGAGGAAGAGATCTTCACGGTGGGGCGGTCCGAGTCATTACGGCTGACTCGCCGCTCGCCGGCACTGCGCATTTTGCAGCAGGCGCGGGACGAAGCGCATCGTTTCGCTATCACGTTCCAGCGGAAGCGCAGGACGATTCGGACGGTGACGTCGGAGCTGCTGCGCATTCCGGGTGTGGGGGAGCGGAAGCGACGCCAGCTTCTGGAGGCGTTTGGCAGCCTCGAGGGAGTGCGAACAGCTTCACCCGAAGCAATTGCCGCTCTCCCTGGGTTCAGCCTCAAGTCGGCAGCTAAGATTCAGGCGGCGCTGATCGGGTCCGAGGCGCCGGTCACGGCAGACGTCTCGCCCAAAGCAGAGTCTTCGACGGATAGCCTGACGATGGCGCCCTTGCACAACGACGATCCCAACGACACGTGAGCACCTGGCACCTCGAATGTTCCGCGTGCGCGCACCAGGAGCCTGGCTCGGCGCGCGCGACGGTATGTCCCGTTTGCGGCCAGCCGTATCTCGTCCGCTTCGACTCGGCAGCACCACCGCGAACGGCGGTCACCCAGCGCTGGGACATGTGGCGCTACGGCAAGGTGATGCCGCTCAATGAAGGCGAACAGCCGGTGTCGTTAGGCGAAGGGTTGACACCGATGCACGACGCGCCGCAGCTGGCCAAGGAGCTCGGCGTCCGCCGGCTCTGGATCAAGGATGAGGGACTCAATCCGACCGGTTCGTTCAAGGCGCGGGGGATGAGCGCCGCTGTCACCCGCGCCCGAACGCTGGGGGTCTCTGGACTCGTCGTGCCGACGGCGGGGAACGCGGGCGCCGCGCTCGCCGCCTATGGCGCTGCTGCACGGCTGCCCGTGCGCGTCTACGCCCCCGCGACGACGCCACGCCCGATTCTCGACACGATCTGTGTATTTGGCGCGGATCTGCAGCTCGTGGATGGGCACATTGGCGACGCGGGAAAGCAGGCGCGCGCATTCGCGAGCGAGAGCGGCTACTTCGATGTGTCGACGTTGCGCGAGCCGTATCGCATCGAGGGCAAGAAGACGATGGGCATCGAGGTCGTCGAGCAACTCGGCTGGCGGCTGCCGACGCACATCGTCTATCCGACTGGCGGTGGCACTGGGCTCATCGGCATGTGGAAGGTCTTCGCCGAGCTGCGGGCTTGGCGCTGGCTCGACTCGGAGGGTACGCTGCCGAAGATGATCGTCGCTCAGGCCGAGGGCTGCGCACCGATCGTCCGCGCGTTTCGCGCCGGCGAAGACCGCGCCACCGCATGGGAGAATCCGACGACGCACGCCAGCGGCCTTCGGGTGCCGGGTCCCCTGGGCGACCGGTTGATCCTGCGCGCCTTGCGAGAGAGTGGTGGTGATGCGCTGGCAGTCAGCGAGGAGGCGATTGCGGCCGGCACGCGCCGACTCTCGCGAGCGACGGGAATCGATGCCGCGCCCGAGGGTGGCTGCGCACTCGCCGTGACCGAGCAACTCATCGCCGCCGGCCGTATTCCGCACGATGCGGAGGTCGTCGTCTTCAATACCGGGAGCGGCGCCTCCTACCGCTTCTGATGCAAGGCACGCGATGAAAGTGGGCATCCTCGATCCCTTCAGCGGGATCTCTGGTGACATGACGTTAGGCGCGCTGCTCGACGTCGGCCTCGACGCCGAATGGCTCCGCGGGCTGCCGTCGTCGTTAGGCCTGGACGGTGTTGGCGTGCGCATCGCGGACGTCAAGCGCGGCGAGATTGCGTGCAAGAAGGTCGACTTCGACATTCCGCCGCAGCCGCACGGACGCCATCTCCGGCACTTGCAGGAGATCGTTGCGCGATCGAGTGCCCCGCCGGTGGTGAAGGAGCGCGCCAATCGCGCGTTCACTCTGATCGCGGAGCAGGAGGCGGCGATCCACGCGACGACGGTGGAGCGAGTGCACCTGCACGAGGTCGGCGCGGTGGACGCGATTCTCGATGTCGTGGGAAGCGTCTGGGGCTTCGAGCTGCTCGGGATCGAGCGGATCTTCAGTGGCGCCATCGCGACTGGCGACGGCGTCGTCCAGGCAGCGCACGGGACGCTGCCCGTGCCCGCGCCGGCGACCCTGCGCCTGCTCGAAGGCCACCCCGTTCGGCCGGGCCCTCAGGGAGCAGGGGAGCTCGTCACGCCGACCGGGGCCGCCCTCGTGCGCGTGCTCTCCTGCGGACCCCCGCCTCGCGAGTACGTCCCCCTCCGCAGCGGCTTCGGCGCCGGCACGAAGGAATTCGCCGACCGGGCGAATGCCTTACGCCTCATCGTCGCAGAGTACTCGGCAGCGCCTTACAGCGCAGAGGAGCTCGTTCAACTTGCGAGCGACATCGATGACATGTCGCCGGAGTATCTGGCGGCGACCGCCGATCTGCTGCGCGATGCCGGTGCGCTCGACGTGGTGTTACTCGCTACGACGATGAAGCGGGGGCGGCCGGGAACGCGAGTAGAGATACTGGCGCGCCCTGTGGACGCCGATCGACTGGAGCTCCTGCTGCTCACCGAAACGACGACCATCGGCGTAAGGCGTACGGATGTTTTGCGGCGGGCGCTACCGCGGGAGCTCCGGACCGTCGATGTGCTCGGTCATCCCATCGCCGTGAAGGTCGTGCAGCTGCCCGGCGGCGGCGTCCGCGCCAAGCCTGAGTTCAGCGACGTACAGCGTGTGGCACAGCAGACAGGACGGCCGCTTCGGGATATATTCCAGCGCGCCGCCGACCAGGCGGAACGGCAGTAGTCGCATGGTGTAAGGACCGCGGGCGCTTGCCCAGAATCGTGTTGCCAAACGAGGAGAGTTTGATGCTCGCTACAGCGAAGAAGGCTCTAATGCCCCTTCTGCTGTCCGCGACGGTCACGACTGTGGCTGGCGCTCAGCAGAAGGCGAAGGAATGTGAGATCGACGAGGGAAAGCCTGGCGAAGTGGGCCGTGCGATGTTGGCGCTGCAGGTAGCGCAGAGCGCGCCAAAGCCCGAGGATGCGCAGAAGCAGCTGCGAAACGCTATCGCCTCGCTCGAGAAGGCCGACAAGACCAAGAATCCGGTCGGTGAGAGCTTCGTGCTCGGCAAGACACTCGTCATGTGGATGTCGCAGCCGAACGTGCCGAACCTAACGACACGCGGAGCGCTCGGGTTCACGCAGAACCCTCAGCAGCAGGTCGACCTGGTGTACGCGATCGACTCGGCCTTCACGACGGTCGAGAAGGCGATGCCCGAATGTGTGAGCCAGACGAGTGCGTGGCGCGCGCAGAAGGGCTGGGTGACGATGATCAACGACGCGATCAGTCAGTTGAACGCCGACCATCCCGATTCCGCCGAGATGCTCGCCAAGCGTTCACTCGTATTGAACGCAGGTTCGCCTTACGCCTACATGGTGTTAGGCAACCTCGCGCAGAAGCGAAACCAGCCGCGGCAGGCGATCGATTTCTTCAAGCAGACGGTCGAGAAGTCCGGCACGGACACTACGTATGCCGATCTGAAGCGGCAGACGATGCTCGCCGCCGCGAATCTGGCCGCGGGCGCGGCGGAAAATGCGACAGGCGCGGAAAAGGCCGCATACCTCGCCGACGCCAAATGGGGCTACGAGACCCTGTCTCAGGATCCCAAGGCGGGCACTTACGCTGACCAGGCGCGTACCGGGCTTGCGACGCTTGCCTCAGCAAACGGGGATACGGCAGCCGTGAAGGCGACCTATTCGCAGCAGCTTGCGAATCCCAGCTCCTACAGCTTTCAGCAACTGCTCAACAGCGGTGTCACCGCGGCGCGCGCGAAGCAGGTGAATGACGCGACGACACTGTTCGAGGCAGCGTACAAGAAGAACGCGTACCATCGCGACGTGCTGTACAACCTCGCCATCATGTATCTCAATGCCGACAAGTACAGCCAGTCGGTTCCGGTGGTGCGGCAGCTTGTCGCGGTCGATCCGTCGAATGGCGAGAACTACCGGCTGTTCACGATCGCGTACGCGAACGAGCAGAAGGGCTTCAACGAGAAGATCAAGGCGTACAATGCGCTGGCGAAGAAGGCCAAGCTGCCAAAGTCGATCAAGGCGTACGAGGATTCGGCGCGCTTCTTCTTCGATTCCGCCAAGGCGGTCGCCGACTCGGCGCTCAAGTACAACACCATTGCCGAGGGCTTCCCGCTCAAGGTCACGTTCAACGAGTTCATGACCCAGGACGACAAGGCCACACTCGGCGGAAGCGTCAGCAACACCTCGGACCAGACGCAAACGTACACCGTCAAGGTCGATTTCCTGGATGCGTCGGGTAAGGTCGTCAACTCACAGACGGCGACGGTTGGCCCGGTGAGCGCGGGGCAAAGTGGACGCTTCAACGTGACCGGAACGGGGGCGGGAATCGCCGCTTTCCGGTACGCGCCGCTCGTGGATCCGGCGACGATCAAGCCGAAGAGCTGACGCAGTCTCGCAGTTCCACGGTGCAAAGCGCCCACCATGCGGTGGGCGCTTTTCTTTGTGCGACATCGCTCGATCCTCGATGCAGAAGTCCCTCAATTGCCTTGCCTTCACTATCCAGCGTTCCTACTTTACGTGAGCACTCGCGGCCACGTCGGCGCGAGTAACGAACGCGCTGGGGGAAGATCGCGGAGCGTGATCTTCCCCCATTGCACAGGTGGTCGGGGTCGTCGGCGCAATATGGTTCGTGTCAGCAAAGTTCGAGCGGGCAGCATCGCGGACGAGCTCGAGATTGTGCCGGGCACCGAATTCCTGTCGGTGAACGGGCGAGAGCTCCGCGATTTCCTCGACTGGGAATTCCTCGCCGCCGACGACGAGCTCGTGCTCGAGGCGCGGCTCCCGACGGGAGAAGAGGTCGTATACGAGATCGAACGACCCGACGGTGAAGCCATCGGTATCGAGCTCGTTCCTCCGACTGTGCGGCGATGTGCGAACCGCTGTGAGTTCTGCTTTATCGAAGGCCTTCCGGCGGGGTTGCGGAAGAATCTGTACGTCCGCGACGACGATTACCGGCTCTCGTTCGCCTATGGCAACTTCGCGACGCTCTCCAACGTGAAGGAGCGAGACATCGAGCGGATTCTCGAGTATCGGCTTTCTCCGCTCTATGTGTCGGTACACGCGACGCCCTGGGAAGCCCGTAAGATCTTGCTCAACAATCCGCGCGTTCCGGACGTCGTCGCGCAGCTGACGCGGCTCGCCGAGGGCGGAATCCAGTTCCACTGCCAGATGGTGATCGTGCCGGGCCTCAACGATGGCGCGGTGCTCGAGCAGTCGATGATCGACCTCTGGTCGCTCGGCGACGCAGTGTTGAGCGTCGCCATCGTGCCCGTTGGCCTCACGCAATTCTCCCATCTCTACACGGGCACGCCGATGGACGCGGTGAAAGCCGCCGCTCTGCTCGAGGTGACGAGTGGCTGGGCGGCGCGCGCGCGGCGCGACCGCGGTCACAGCTGGGTGTTCGGCTCCGACGAGCTCTACCTGCTCGCGGGCCAGCCGTTGCCGGGCCCGGAACACTACGGCGACTTCGCGCAGATCGAGAACGGTGTCGGCGCCGTGACCTCGCTGCGAGAGCGTGTGCGCCACGGCCTAACGAGTCTGCCGAGGCTCGGGGGACGCCGGATCGGCGTCGTCACTGGCGTCTCGATGGCGCCGCTGATGCCCGAGCTCCTCGATCAGCTGCGCCAGGCGACGGGCGCGGAATTCGATCTCATCCGCGTCGAGAACTCGCTGTTCGGTCCGACGACCACCACGGCCGGGCTGCTCGTCGGGGCCGACATCCGGCGCGCGCTCTCCAGTCGCGCCGATCTCGACCTGGCGCTGATTCCAGCCGAATCGATCAACGACGACGGAGTCTTTCTCGATGAGGAGTCGTTCATCGCGGTGCGTGAAGCGATGCCGATGCCGGTGTATCCGTCGTACGACTTCATCGACGTGCTCTCAGGCGAGGAGGTGCTGCGGCCTCGCGCACGCGAAGGCGACGCGGCGGCATGAAAGAGGCCGGCATTCCCGTCGTTGCGCTCCTCGGGCGACCGAACGTCGGAAAATCCGCGCTCTTCAATCGTATCGTCGGCCGTGAGACGGCGATCGTGTCCGACGAAGCGGGCACGACGCGCGATCGGCATTTCGCGCGCGCGGATTGGAGCGGGCGTGCCTTCTGGCTCGTCGACACTGGCGGCGTCGCGGATGATCCGAGGCTGCCGATGGACATCGAGATCAGACGGCAGGTTGGACAAGCGATAGGGGAAGCAGACCTGTTGCTCTTCGTCGTCGACGCGATCACCGGTGTGCATCCCAGCGACGCGCACGTCGCGGAGCTGCTGCGGACATCGGGCAAGCCGTGGATTCTCGTTGCAAACAAGGTCGACAATCCGCGCAGCGCCGACTACTACGAGTTTTACTCGCTCGGACTTGGCGATCCGATTCCCGTTTCGGCGAACAACGGCATGGGCTCCGGCGATCTGCTCGACGTCATCGTGCAGCACCTACCGCCGGTGACCGTGGAAGAGAGCCAGGCGCTGAGCGTCGCCGTCATCGGGCGGCCGAATGTGGGGAAGTCGTCTTTCGTGAATCGGCTGTTAGGGGAAGAGCGGCTCGTGGTGTCCGACGTCGCTGGAACGACTCGCGACGCCATCGACACGCCAATGCGATACCATGGCCGGGATCTGATCTTCATCGATACCGCCGGTCTGCGGCGTCAGAGTCGCGTCGACGAGGGGATCGAGTTCTACTCGGCACTGCGAACGCGCCGCGCCATCGAGCGCGCGGAGATTTGCCTGCTGCTCGTCGAGCCGATCGAGGGCGAGCTGCAGAATCAGGATTTGAAGATCGCGGCGCTTGCGTGGGAAGCAGGACGCGGGCTGATCGTCGTCGTGAACAAGTGGGATCTTGCTGAACGCGACGACAAAGCCACGGCGCGGTTCGAGAAGAAGGCGCGCGAGAAGGCTCCATACCTCAACTTCGTGCCGTTTCTGTTTGCCTCGGCAAAGACGGGGTTGCGCGTGAACCGCGTTCTCGATCTCATTCTCGCCGTCGACGAGGAGCGACAGAAGCGCATCACGACGCACGAGGTGAACGAGCGGCTCGGCGAGCTGCTGGCGAGACTGCAGCCACCGCAGGCCGCGGGGCGTGAAGTGAAGCTCAACTACGCGACGCAGGTGCAGACGTCGCCGCCGACGATCGCGGTATTCGGCAATCATCCCGAGCTGGTGGAGGAGCACTACGTGCGCTACCTGCACAACGGCTTTCGCGAGGCGTGGGGCTTCACCGGGAATCCACTGCGCATTCTCATGCGCCGCAAGGCGGGGTGAGCGAGGAGCATGCATCCCGCGCTCGCCGTCGCGCTCGCGTACGTCGCCGGCTCATTTCCGTCGGCTTATCTCGCCGGCAAGGCGCGAGGTGTCGATCTCCGCAAGCACGGCTCGGGTAACCTCGGCGCGACGAACGTCATTCGCGTTCTTGGGGCGAAGTTCGGCCTGGTTGTCTTCGCGGTCGACGTGGCGAAGGGCGCGCTGCCTGTGCTTCTCCTGCCGCGCTACACGGTGTCGCCGTGGCCGCCGGTGTGGGTCGCGATCGCGTGCGGCGTGGCCGCGATCCTGGGTCACACGCGTCCTGTCTTTCTCCTCTTCTCCCGCGGAGGGAAAGGCGTCGCCACCGCCGCCGGCGTTTTTCTCGCGCTCGCGCCAGTTCAGACGCTGCTCACGTTGATCGTGTTCGCCGTCGTCCTGCTGTCGAGTGGCTACGTCTCGGTCGGCTCACTCATTAGCGCGTCTCTGCTTCCAGTACTGATCGGCGTCACACTGGGTCCGCGGTCGCCTGTCTTCGCGCTCAGTGTGCTCGTGGCTGCCTTCGTCTTCTGGACACACCGGGCGAATATCGCGCGTCTGCGTCGTGGTGAGGAGCATCGGTTCGGGAAGCGGGGCACGGCACCGTCGCGACGGATGGCTGCCGCCCTGGCGATCGGGCTCGTAGTCGTGCTGGCGGTTCTCGTGGCCGCGCGGTTCGCGATCTGATGCGGTGCGCCGTCATCGGCGCGGGCGCGTGGGGCACCGCGCTCGCCGATCTGCTCGCGACGTCAGGGCATGACGTCTCTCTCTGGGCGTTCGAGCCCGACGTTGCGCAAACGATAAACGATCGCCACGAGAACGTGCGCTTCCTCGCCGGCGTGGCGCTCTCGCCCGCGCTGCGGGCGACCGCCGATCAGTCAACGGCGCTGGACGGCGCCGGTCTCGTGGTTTACGCGACGCCCTCCAACCATCTGCGCACCATCGCGCGCGCCGCGGCGTCGCACGTTCATCGCGACGCGACGCTCGCCGTGGCCTCCAAGGGCATCGAGCTCGGATCGATGGCCCTGATGACCGACGTGATCGCCGCGGAGGTGCCGAACCACTCCGTGGTTGCGATCTCGGGTCCAAGCTTCGCGGCGGAGGTCGCGGCGCGGCAGCCAACGGCTATCGTCGCGGCATCTGAGAACGAGGAGGCAGCGCTCTTCGTCCAGGACATCATGAGCAGCGGCAGCTTCCGGATCTACACGCACGATGACGTCGTGGGCGTGGAGCTGGGCGGCGCGATGAAGAACGTCATGGCTGTCGCCACAGGAATTCTCGAAGGCGTCGGTCTCGGGTTCAACTCGCGCGCAGCGCTGATCACGCGGGGCCTCGCGGAGATGACTCGTCTCGGCATGTCACTCGGCGCACGCGCGGCGACGTTTGCCGGCCTGGCTGGGATCGGCGACCTCGTCCTGACATGCACGGGGACGCTCAGCCGCAATCGCTCGTTAGGCGTGGAGATCGGTCGTGGAAAGACGCTCGACGAGGCGCGCGCGGGTAAGGAGACAGTGGCAGAAGGCGTCGTCACGACCGCGAGCGCCATCGAGCTTGCCGCTCGGGAGGGCGTGGAGATGCCGATCGCCGAGATGGTGTATCGCATTCTCTTCGATCACTATCCCGCGCGGCTCGCGGCGCAGGAGCTGATGGCGCGTGAGCTGCGCGCCGAGCAGGACGCATGAGCAGCGGCTCCGACCCGGTACAGGAGTTCTTTTCCATCGGCGAGGTCTGTGACCTGACCGGTCTCAAGGCGCATGTACTGCGCTACTGGGAGAGCCAGTTCCGCTTTCTCAGTCCGGCCAAGAACCGCTCCGGGAACCGCGTTTATCAACGCAAGGAGATCGAGCTCATTCTCCTCGTGAAGCATCTCTTGTACACGGAGAAGTACACGATCGACGGAGCGCGTCAGAAGCTCAATGACCACCGGAAGGGCGGTGAGCTGCGTCGCGTCTCGCGCGACGCCTTGAGCGTGGAGACGCTTACCGGCCTGGAAGAGGAGCTGAGAGAGCTCCTCCGCATGCTCGAGTCACCACCCGGCGAGCGCTGATGCGGCTCCTTCTCACGAACGACGACGGAATTCTCGCCCACGGGCTCGACTGCCTCGAACAGGCCGCAAAGCCGCTGGGCGAAGTCACGGTGGTCGCGCCCGACCGCGAGCAAAGCGCAACGAGTCACTCGCTGACGCTGCATCACCCGATCCGGCCAGTCCGCCGCGGGGATCGCCGGTGGCAGATCGACGGGACGCCGACCGACTGTGTGATGCTCGCGGTGGAAACGCTGATGAGCGAACGTCCGGAGTTCGTGCTGAGTGGTATCAACCACGGTCAGAACATGGGCGAGGACGTCCTGTACTCCGGCACCGTCGCCGCCGCGATGGAAGGACTCGCGTTAGGCATCCCGTCGATCGCGATCTCGTTCGCGGGAGGCGACCTGCGCGCCGACCTCACGCATCTCGCCAAGCAGGTGCCCGTGCTCACCAGGCTCCTGCGGCACGTCACGTCGCTGCCCGCTTTTCCTCCGAATACGCTCCTGAACGTGAACCTGCCGCCGGTGGCGGACGGAGAAGTGAAGGGATTCCGCTTGACGCGACTCGGCCGGCGCGTCTATTCGAACTCGATCACACCGATGCGCGATCCCTGGGGACGAGAGATCTTCTGGATCGGCGGCGGACATGCGAGCTGGACGGGTGAGGAAGACTCCGACTTCCGTGCTGTCGAGGAAGGATTTGTCTCCGTCACGCCGCTCCAGCTCGACCTCACGCACTACAACGTTCTCGAAGGGGCGGCGACATGGTGGCGCGACCCGTAGATCAGGAGTTTCGTGGCGCGAGGCTTCGCCTGATCGAGACGCTGCGCGAGCGAGGGATCCGTGATCTCGCGGTACTGCGCGCCTTCGAGCAGACGCCGCGGCACCAATTCGTTCCGACGGGACTTCGCCACCGCGCGTACGAGGACAGCGCTCTGCCGATCGGCAATGGCCAGACGATCTCGCAACCGTCGATTCATGCGCGCTATCTCGAGCTGCTGGCGTTGAGCGGCCGCGAGCGCGTGCTCGAAGTCGGAACGGGCTCGGGATATCAGACCGTCCTCCTCGGGCATCTCGTTGAGCAAGTTTTCACCATCGAGCGGATCCCGGCGCTCTACCAGCTGGCGCGAGAGGCGATTCAACGCTCCGGCGTCGGGAACGTCTCGATGCTTCTCGGCGACGGAACGCTGGGTTGGCGCGAGTACGCGCCGTACGACGCGATACTCGTGAGCGCCGGCGCGCCGTCGGTGCCGGAGCCCTTGCTGGCGCAGATCGCGGAAGGCGGCCGCATGCTCGTACCTGTCGGTACAAAGGACGAGCAACGGCTCGTCATCTATCGCCGGACGAACGGAGAGCTCGAGCACAAAGAAGTAGCGCCAGTGCGATTCGTCCCGCTGGTCGGGCACCACGGCTGGGATAGGACCGAGAGGCGCTGAGCGCGTGCTGTACGTGGTGGTTCGAGGGAAGGTGCAGGGCGTCGGGTTTCGGTGGTTCGTGCGGGAGCAGGCGCGCGCTCTCGGCCTCACGGGCTGGGTGCGAAACCGCGATGACGGATCGGTCGAGGTCCTCGCGCACGGAGACGAAGCTGCGTTGGGGCAGCTGCGAAGTTTGATCGGATCGGGCCCGTCTGGGGCGAGAGTGACAGTCGTGGAAGAACAACAGGGAGAACCGGGGACAGCACCCATGAACCCATTCGGCGTCCTGCGATGACGGCAGTGAGAGGCGCGACGGCGACAGATCTCACCGATCGCATCAGGCGAGCAATTCGCGACGTCCCGGACTTTCCCAAGCCCGGAATCCTGTTCAAGGACATCACGCCGCTCCTCGCGGATGCGTCGCTGTTCCGGGAGACGACGGATGCCATGGCCGAAGGATTCCTCGGCGAGCGCGTTACACACGTCGTTGCGATCGAGAGCCGCGGGTTCATTCTGGGCGCGCCGGTGGCGCAGCGACTGAATGCCGGATTCGTCCCGGTGCGGAAGGCGGGCAAGCTTCCGGCGAAGACAGTGGCGGAGGAGTACGCCCTCGAGTACGGAACCGACAT
>DATEPP010000372.1:0-15077 GCA_035273165.1 Gemmatimonadaceae bacterium | reverse complement strand
GAGCAGCCCGTGGAATCTTCACGACGTCATCGCTGACTTTCTCGACGCGCAGGAGATACCGGTCGGCCCGATGCTGCTTCGCGATTGGGACATCGGCCGCGAGATGATGCGCACGCGCCAGTACAAGCTCGCGCAGATTCGCGAGATCATGGGAACGTATCCCGAGCTGCCGTTCATTCTCGTCGGTGACAGCGGTCAGGAAGATCCCGAGATCTACGGCAAGCTCGTCTCCGAATTCCCGGGACGGATTCTCGCGATCTACATTCGCAACGTCTCACCGCATCCGGAGCGTCTCGCGTCGATCCGCCTTCTCGCCGATCGTGTGAGCGCCGCCGGCTCGACCCTTCTCCTCGCCGACGACACGCTCACCGCCGCGCGGCATGCGGCGGCGCACGGCTGGATCGACGACGCCGCGCTCGCCGACATCGGAACGGAGAAGCGCGCCGACGAGGGAAAGACGGGCACGAAGGTCGAGACACCCGGCGTCGAGCCGAAGACGGCACCGACCGTCGTCGTCGATCCCGACGTGAAGAAGAGCGACGTCGAGTGAGCCGTGTACACGCACTGCTTCGTCTGCCGGCGCTCCCTCGGCGAGAATGACGAGATCCCCCATCTGACGATTGGCCGCAAGGTCGCCTTCGACGTCGAGCGCGGGCGATTGTGGGTCGTCTGCCCGCATTGCGGGCAATGGTGCCTAACGCCACTCGAAGATCGCTGGGAGACGATCGCCGACTGTGAGGCGCTCTTCGGTGCCGCCGAGGCGCGTGTGTCGACGACGAACGTGGGTCTCGCGCGCGCACGAGAGGTCGAGCTGATTCGCATCGGACCTGCGCTCCGCGATGAGATCGCGAACTGGCGTTACGGTCCGAGGCTGACGCGCCGGAGACGCGCCGTCCGAATCGCTGGTGGCGCGGCCGCCGTCGGCGCGGCGGCGGCGACAGCCGGAACCATCTACCTGATCGGCAGCCTCGCGGTCGCGAGCGCTTCGACTTTCGTCGGCGGGTGGTTGGCAATGCTTGGCCTCGTGTACGCATACAAGCTTCGCGGCGTCGTCGATTTTACGCCCGTGGCGCGTGTCGCCCTCCCTGGCGGTGCTCATCGCACACTCCTTCGGTCGCATCTTCCATCGATCTACCTGCACCGTCGCTCGAAGAGCGTCACGTGCGTGATCGTCATGTTTGGCGATCTCCAGGCGACGTACAGCGAAGATGACGCGCTCCATCTCCTCAACCGATTGCTTCCTCATGCGAATTGGCGCGGCGCGTCGCCGCCAGAGATCGAAGAAGCGACGAAGCGAGTGGACAAGGCGGAGCACGTCTGCCGGAAGCAACACGACAACCGTCTCGCAGCGTGGGAACATCTGGCGGTTGATCAACCCGACAAGGCGCCGGCTCTTCTCATGAAGATGTCACCGACGCGCCGGCTCGCTCTCGAAATGGCGGTGAATGAGGAGCTCGAGCATCGGGCAATGAGCGGCACCGTCACGCAGCTCGCGGACCGTTGGTCGGTGGAGGAGGAGATTGCGCGGACCTCGGATGACATGTTCCTTCCCCAGTGGATTGGAGATTGGATTCGCGCCGCGAAACGCCGTGTCCGCCCCAGCCCGTGAGAACGCTAATGCGTCGTCTGATCATGCTTGCCACCCTGGTCGTCATGAGCACCGTCGAATCGTTAGGCGCCGCCGCCGCCGCGCAGTCGCCAACGGACTTTCCGATCCACTCGATGACGCGTCCGCAGCCGCGCGTCGTCGACCCGGGCCCTTATCCGGGAATGCGCCCGCCGCCGTCGGACGCGATTGTGCTCTTCGACGGCAGCTCGCTCTCGAACTGGCGTCTTGCCGACTCGTCGGACAAGCCCGCGCGGTGGAAGGTGACCGATGGTTACATGGAGGTCGTCGCCGGCGCCGGGAACATCGCTACGGCGCGCGGCTTCGGCGACGTGCAACTGCACGTGGAGTTCATGGCGCCCACGCCCGCGCACGGAGAAGGGCAGGAGCGCGGGAATAGCGGCGTCTTCCTCATGGGGATCTACGAGGTCCAGGTACTCGACTCGTACCAGAATCCCACCTACGCTGATGGCGCGGCCGCCGCGATTTACGGGCAGTATCCACCACTCGTGAACGCCAGTCGCCCCCCCGGTGAATGGCAGACGTACGACATCGTATTCCATCGCCCGCGCTTCGACGCAAGTGGAAGAGTCACGAGCAAGGCGCGCATGACGATCCTCCACAACGGCTTGCTCGTGCAGGACGACGCGGTGCTCACGGGCCCGACGGCCCACAAGCAACGCCCGCCGTACGCGAAGCACGCCGATCGGCTGCCGCTGATCCTCCAGGATCACGGAGATCCGGTGCGCTTTCGGAATGTCTGGGTACGCGATCTGGAGAGCCGTTAGGCAATGATTCGCAGGGCGCCGGGAAGGACGCGAACCCTGAAGCGCGTCCCCGTTGCCAGCAGCTCGCCGTCGGCGACGAACGCATCCTCACGGCCGGTTTCGATCGTCGCCTCGGTGGCGCGCACGCGAACGAGGACGCCATCGGGAATTGGCGCGCCCGCGCTGAGCCGTGCGAAGTTGAGCATCAATGAATGGCGCGGCCGCGCTGGCACGTAGCACAGCTCGAGGATTCCGTCCGCGGCGCTGGCGTCGACCGGGAGAACCATCCCTCCGCCTAACGTACGGTGGTTCGTGACGAATGCAGCCGAGGCTCGCGTCTCGAACCGATGACGCTCCCCGCGCTCCGCATCCTGGTAGTCGATTCGCAGCTGGTCGTCGAGCGACCAGGGCCGGAGCAGCGCGAGCGTTGCCGAGATGCGGTAGACGTGGCCACCGAGACGATCGGCGACCCGTCGCGACGATGGCGACCACTGCTTGACTCGCGTCACCGCGAGCGCCGCGCGGGACACGAGCGCCAGTCCGCCGACCCCGCAGAAGACCCGACCTTCCACCTCGACGAGATCGATCGATCGCGGCGTTCGCTCGGCGATCCGGCGTGCCGCGACCTCGATCCGCGCCGGCACGCCGTACTCGCGCGCGAGATCGTTGGCGGTGCCTAACGGGAGTATGCCGAGCGCCGTTCGCGTACGCGCCAACCCTTGGGCGATGGCGTTGATTGTCCCATCGCCGCCTGCCGCGATGACAACCGCGTAGCCTTCGGCGGCCGCCTCGTGTGCGCTGCGGGTGGCGTCGCGCGCATCGCGTGGGGCCACGAATTCTGTTTCGTACCGCTTCCCGAGCTCACCGAGCGCACTCTCGCGCCACCCGGGAGCCCGGGCGAGCCGGGCGTGTTGGTTGGCGATGAGAAGCGCTTTATCGCGGGTCATGCGGGCGTGGCGAATGGCGCGCTATTGTCAAAGCTTGGCGCGAGCGCCAGCGAGCGCCGGGGGCTTGCTTGTCAGGTTCGCAAAAGGAACCTGACAAGAAAAGCCCCGCAATGTCGGCACGCCGAACATTGCGGGGCTTCATTCGCTGGCGGGATTCGATCGGTTGATTCGGCGCCACGGCGTACGTGGCCTGATCGACTTCCCTTTCCCTTGTCGTACGGTCACGACTCAGGTGCTCTTGTACGGAGAGCGAATCAGTTGTGTCCAGCGACCTCACAACCATCTCGGCCAGTGCCGAACACCTGCCGAGCTGTCTTCGGATGGCGTCCCACCGAAGACCGTCACGCCCGGGCATTGACCGAATTCCCGAACGCATCGCCAATGTGCGGCGACTCGTGATTGTCGTCAATCGAGAAAGTTTCCCGAAGGCGGCGAGGTGATGCGTGGCGAGCGGTGCGTGGTGTGAAAGAAAAGGCCGGTGCCTAGCTGAGCACCGGCCTTTTCTCCGCGTCACGCATCACGCGTCACGGATTGCGATCCGTGCAGGCCACCCAGTTCGGGTTGTTCTGCTCCGTCTGCGACGGAACGAGCGTGACGTCGGATCCGTACGTGCCGCCCTTGAAGTAGCTCCCCGTCGGGAAAACCTTGTCCTGCGTGCGGCCATACTGCCGGATCAACCGCCGCATGTCGCCGAGCCGGTGCGCCGTCATGTACATCCAGAAGGCGCGCTCGCGAAATAGCATGTCGACCTGCGCGGCCGTCTCGAACTGTCCGGGACTCGGATCGACCAGCGGCGCCAAAGACGTCGCCGTGGTCGTGACGCTGCCATACTTCTGCGGCGTGCTCCGCAGCGTGTTGAGCGTCGTGATCCATGCCGCGTTCCCCGCCTTGAGCTGCGCTTCGGCCTCGATCAGCCGCGCCTCGATGCCGGTCGCCACGGGTACGGACGCATCGGTCGAGGGATACTGGTTGAGCGTCGGTGTCGGCGTACCATCCTGGCCGCGGCCAGTCTTCGGATCAACGAGAATGCGGGCGTCGCGGCCCGAGACGAAGTCGAGACCGTTCGTCCCTTCCTTGTCCGAGGCGCCGAAGTTCCTCGTGCTGAGCATCCAGTCGTAGATCGCGTTCACCATGCCGGTCGTCAGCTTCGAGTACTGGGCATGATAGACGAAGCTGGTCGGCACCGGAGTCGTGATCGCCGCCGCGCCAGCGTAGTCATTCACGTCGACCAGCATCCGTGCCTTGCCCACCAGCGCGAAGTACTGCGTGCTCGAACCGGTGGTCGCCAGCGCGAGCGCGCTGTCGAACTGGGCCTTGGCCCGGTCGTACATGTCCTGTGTGAGAAGGGTGACCGTCTTGACGTCCACGGCTTCGACGCCGTCCCAGAAGGGCACCCCGCTGCAGTAATCCTCTGCCACGATGGTGAAGACAAAGCCTTCCATCGCGTGCAGCTCCGCCAGCTGATCGTTGGCGCCAGATGCCGGCGGATACTTCACGAGCAGATTGACCGCGCGTACGAGCCGCGTGTAGGTGTTCCCGACCTGAGTCCACGTATCGATGGGGAAGGCATTCGAGTTGATGTTGCGATTGTCCATCGACTCGGTGCCGGCGCGTGCCGAGAAGATCTCATCGGCGAGCATGCCGCCGGTCAGGTTCAGTCCAAGTGGTGAGCTGCCACCCAAGTCACCACCGACGAACCGCGCGAAGTTGCCGATGGCGCTGACACGAAATGTCTGCGCGCCGGCGGGGCTGTTCGCGACGCTGACATCGATGATGTCGGGCGTCTGCACGCCGAGCAGCTGGTCATGAGTGCAGGCTGCGACCGCGATGCTGCCGGCGAGCGTCACGACGCTCGCCAGTCGCACAGCGGTCGGCATCCACGTTGAGCGAATGTTCATAGAATGCTCTCGTCCGAAGTGAGATAGAGGTGGGCGAGCTCAGAAGTTCAGGTTGATGCGGGTGATCCAGTACCGGATGACGGGTGGCGTGCCGAGGTCGTCGTTGCCACCGCCGGTGCTGGTGATGGAACGGTTCGCCTCGGGATCGATGCCCGGGTACTTCGTCCAGAGCACCCCGAGGTTGCGACCGCTGAGAACGAGCTGTGCGCCCTTCGCACGAGCGTAACGCTGCACGAAGCGATCGGGGATCCGGTATGACAGCGACAGCTCGCGAAGACGAATGAAATCGTTCGGCTTGAAGATGCCCCAGCGCGTGTTGCGGAGCGCGGCACTCCCCGCGGCCACCGCCGCCGCCTGATCGCCAAGGCCCCAGAACGGCACGTTCACTTCCGGCGCATTGCCCGCCGATACCGCGCGGTTCGAGCCGATGGTGTACGAGTTCCAGAACTTGCCGCGGTAGTCGAACAGGGTATTGAAAGTCAGCGCGCCGTTGAAGAAGCCGAAGGTGTTCGACAGACCCGCCTCGTACTCCGGCAGCGTCGACCCGCGATAGGCATCCGCCGTGTCGAGCTTGATCTCCGACGGCACGATGACGCCGTCGCCGTTCGCGTCGTTATACGTGTACGGCCGATCCCACAGACCATTGAGCGGGTAGCCGACCGCTTGCCGGACGCCCTGCGGCTGCGGAAGGACATACTTGCCGATGTCGACGAGCTTGTTCTTGATGTGCGAGCCGTTGGCGTGGAGGTTCCACGTCAGCTGACGCATGTTGAGAATTTGCATATCAGCCGACAGCTCGACGCCGCGATTCTGCACGCGGGCAATGTTCACCCACTGCGTTGAACCGACGCCGTACGACGGCGGCAGATTGGCCTGGAACAGCTGGTTGCGGCTGATCTTGTTGAAGAGCGTGAACTCGAGATTCAGCCGATCCTCGAGGAAACCGGCGTCGAAACCGCCCTCGAACTCGGTGGTGATCTCGGGCTTGAGGCTCGGATTGCCGATGGAGCTGATGAACTCACCCGGGATTTCGGCAGCGCCGACCGGATACGTTTGCGCCGCGAGGAACTGCAAGGCCGCGGTGGAGTTGGGCTGCAGGCCCGCCTGGCCGACCGAGCTCCGAAGACGCAGCTTGTCGAGCAGCATCAGCTTCGGGAACCAGGGCTCCTCGGAGATGACGTACGACACGTTCGCGCTCGGATAGATGGTGTTGCCGACCTGGCGGCCGAAGGCCGAGTTCTGGTCCTCGCGCGCGCTCATCGTGAGGAAGAGCCGATCGTTGTAGCTCAACTGCTCGGATACGAACGCACCGTACGTCTTGTTTTCGGTCGTCGTCTCCGACGCGAGCCGCTGCTGTGCCGCGTTAGGCGTCGACGCGCCCAGCGCGAGCCCGTAGCCCTCGCCGAAGAGCTGGTACGAGCCCGTCTTGAACCACTGGAAGCCGAGCGTCGTCTGCGAGTTGAGATTCGACAACAGCCGGCGCGTCGCGGCGCCGCGGAAGGTCGTCGTGTACTGCAGATTGTTCGTGCGGAAGATGTCCTTCCCCGAGAAGCCCTGCGACGAGGTCGGACCCCAGGCGGAGCCGTTCGCCGTGCCTTCGCCGGGAAGCTGGATCTGATAGTTGTTCGAATTGCCGTTGTCCACGCCGCCCTCGGCGGTGAGCTGCAGCCACGTGATCGGTGACCAGTTGAAGGCGCCGCTGCCGGTGAAGCGCTCCAGCGTCAGGCGCTGGTTCACCGAATAGATGTCGCCGACGAACTCGCGAGCCGTGCCATTCGTCGACGTTCGGTATCCAGGCGCCGAGAAGAGCTGGTTCGCGAGACCGGCGAAGAAGGTGCCGTCGAACGGCGTCGTCAGGTCGCGGTCCGCGTAGCTCGTCGAGATGTCGAGGTTCGCGTTGCGGCCGATCGGGAAGTTGAACGAGCCGCGGAGCGACGTGTTCTTGAGACGATTCGGCCGGATCTGATCAGGCCGCGGCGCGACGCCGCTTCGCGCGACCGTGATACGGTCGATCTCGGGAGCCGGCATCTTGTAGGGGCCCGTCTCGTCTTCGCGATCGACGCTCATGAAATACTTCACGACGTCGGTGCCGCCGGAGACCTGGACCCCACCCTCGCCACGTGGGCCGTTGGCGTACGGCTTCGAGAGTGCGTTCGTCCACGGGTTGTAGCTCGTTAGGCTGTCGATCTTGCAGGAGCCGAGCGCGGCGTTCGCCACCGTGCAGTGCACGGCGACGGTATCGAGTACGCCTCCCGTCTTGAAATTGCGACCCCAGCTCCAATAGTTCGCCGGATACTTCCCCGTCGGCATCGACGTCACGCCGCCCTCGGCGAAGCCCGACCAGCGCGGCGCGCTCGCCGTGCCACGCTTCGTCTTGATGACGACGACGCCATTGGCCGCCGCCGTGCCGTACAGCGCCGACGCGGAAGGCCCCTTGATGATGTCGATCGACTCGACGTCGTTGGGATCGATCTGGAACCGGTTGATGCGCACGCCGGCGCTCGTGTTCCCCGGCTCCGTGCTGTTGTCGTATCGAATGCCGTCGACGACGATGAGCGGTTCGTTCGTCTGAGACAGCGAGCTGGTGCCGCGAATGCGAATCCCGGCCGCGGAGCCAGTGACGCCCTGACCCTGGATGACCTGTACGCCCGCGGTGCGAGCCTGCAGCAGCTGCGTGACGTTGGTAATGGGCGCCTCCTTCACGACCGAATCGGCCTTCACGGTCGCGACGACGTTGCCCATCTCACGACGTGACTGCTCGCCGGTGGCGGTGGTGACGACTTCCTCGAGGCGCGCTACGGCGCGGTCGAGACTAAAGTTCGCCGTCGCCTGGCCGTTGTCACTGACGACGACGACCTGGTTCTGCGGCTGATAGCCGATGCGCGCGGCACGAACCGTCACCTGGCCAGCGGTGACGCCGTTGATCGTATACTGACCATCATTGTTGGTCAGCCCGCCAAGAGACGTGCCGACAATGGTGATCTGAGCGGCCGCGACCGGCTGGCCGCTTTCCTTGTCGATGACGCGGCCGCGAATTGTTCCAGCGGGAGTGGGGGCGGTTCGCGTCTCGACGGTAATCGCGACTGGCAGACGGTCAACGCTATGCGCGGACAGCGTTGCCGGCACGAGCGGAAGGGCGAACAGTGCGAGTGCACATGTTCGCCGGGGAACCTGGAACATCCAGTACCTCCGGGGCGTGGAGTGTGACGACCGCGCCTAACGGCAAACCGTCTGTCCCGGCCGACTCGTCACAAGGTCGGAACGAGCAACGGGAGACGCGGTGGTGGAGAGGCTGCGTATTTAACCCTCGCAGCCACCAATCCGTCAACTCCAATTCGGTATCCCGTCCCAAAACTTTCCTAATAAAATTGGGTACCATTGGATTTCGTCCCAGCGCTTGATGTGGGATGTGGGACGCGGGACGCGGCAGAATCGATAATCAGTCGAGCACGAGCCCCGCATCCCACATCCCGCATCCCCACATCGTTATGTTGCCTTTTCGCGCCAAGCGCGTCGTGCGACGTTACGAACCGATCCGACTCGATGCAGACCTACATCTACTATGTGGCCGAGAAGGTGCCGGGAGCGCTCGAGATGCAGCGCTTCGCGCACCCGATTCACGTTGGGCTCGTCACCGCCGAGAATCACGTCGACGCGTACACGAGCGTCCTCGAGAATCTCCGGCCCACTTTTGCCGACCAGCCGCAGCCACTCGAGGTGCGTTTCGAGGTGGTGATGCCGCCCCGCGCCGGCGAGGGAGTCTGGCGCCACGGCAAGCCGATCGACACCGATATCACGTTCGGCGACGAGGACTGATTCGCTGGCGTGATGCATGGCGCGTGAGGCGCAGAGAGCGTCATTTGGAGTCGATGGTCATCCACTTCCCACTCGCTACTCCGCACTTTTGAACTGACAGCTATCGTTGTCGACAGCGATAGCTGTCAGTTCAAAAGTGGGTGGTGGCGAGTGGGAAGTTCAGAACATCCATGCACGCGCCACACGTCAGCCGACGGCCGACAGCGGCTTCAGGTACCGCTCCAGTGGCGCCGTGATGAGCAGCGTCGCGGCGACGAGGACGGCGGCGACCCCGTACGGAGAGCCGACGCCGAAGCGATCGATCAGGAAGCCCGCCAGAATCGGGAACGCGACGCGGGAGACGCCACCATAGGTCTGCTGCACGCCCATGTGCAGACCGCGCTCCCGGCTCGGCACCACGCGCGAGAGCAGCGCCGTTATGCAGGGGAAGAGAAACGCGGTGCCTAACGGCATGAGGGTGATCGCGATGATCGTCGTCAGATAGTTGTGGGCGACGGCAATCAGGCCCAGCCCCGCCGAGAGCAGGACGATGCCGAGCCGCGCGAGACGAGCCTCCCCGAGCCGATTCACCGCGCTGCCGAGGAGGCCCGCGCGCACGAGGACGCCCATCGCGCCGAAATACATGATGAAATAGCCGACGGTCTTCTCCGTCACGCCTAACCGGTCGGCAAAGAGCAGCGACAACATTGGAGCCGTGCCGTAGAAGGCGCCGATGGCGATCGTGTAGATCCAGATCAGCCTTGGCGCCGGGTCGCCGGCGTTGGTGATGACCCGCGTCAGCGCTCCACTCTCCGCACCCAGCGACGTCACCGGCGTCTGATGCTCGGCGGTCTGCCGCATCCCCTGAGACTCACGCAGAAACGTCCAGGCGAAGAGCATCGAGAGGAGGCAGAAGCCAGCGGCGCCGAAGCCTGGACCGCGATGGCCCCACCACTGCACGAAGAGCGAGCCGAACGCCGGTCCGACCACCGCGCCGGCGCTGGTTGCGGCGGAGAGCCACCCGAGTCCCTTGGCGCGGTCCTCGGGCTTGCTGGCGTCTGCGACATATGCCTGCAGCACACCCACGGTGCCACCACCCACCCCCTGCACGACGCGCGAGAGCAGGAGGATCCAGAGCGTCTCGGCGAGGCCGAAGACGACATAGGCCAGCGCGGAGATCAGCAAACCCGCAATCACGGCGGGCCGGCGGCCGAAACGATCGGAGACCTTGCCCCAGCTTGGCGCGCTCACCAGCTGCGCGACGGAGAAGGCCGAGATGAGCAGCCCGACAATGAAGCCGGTGGCGCCCATGCTTGCGGCGTAGAACGGGATGAGGGGCAGCACCATCGCGAAGCCGACCATGTCCACGAACGCCGTGATCATGAGAACGAGCAGCTTGCCCATCCGAATCTCCCGTTCCAGGCGTGGAGTGGTGGTACCCGCGGCGCCAGAACATATTCTTCCCGCCCGAGCGACGAAACCCGAGTCATCACACGCGGCGGCACGATCATGGACCGAGTCACTGGAATCGGCGGGATCTTCTTCAAGGCGCGCGACCCACGAGCGCTCACCGATTGGTATAAACGTCATCTCGGGATCGGAGCGGCCGCGGAAGGTCCGGTCACCTTCGAGTGGCGGGAGAAGGAGGATCCGGAGCGGGTCGGGATGACGATTTGGGCACCCTTCTCGCAGGATACGAAGTACTTCGCGCCAAGCACGGCGCCGTTCATGATCAATTACCGGGTTCGCGACCTCCACGCGCTGCTCGCGGAGCTCCGCCGTGAAGGAGTGGCAGTCGATGACAAGGTGGACGAATCGGAGTTCGGTCGCTTCGCGTGGGTGATGGATCCGGAGGGGAATCGGATCGAGCTGTGGGAGCCGCCTAACGAGCAGCCGGGTGAGGGAGAGACGAAATGACTGAATGGGATTCGACGGTGGAGTCGGTGGCCGAGTCCGACGTGTCGCCGCCGATGCCCGCGCCGGTCGTCCGCACGATGCGACGCTCGGCGTTGCGTCCGGCGCCGTCGCGGCGGCGGCTCTACGCTGACGCGCGCGAGCAGGCGCGTCTCGTCCGCGGCCGTGAGGCCTTCGTCTGGCGGGGCCGCGTGCTCCCGATCGGTGTTCCACTCGCCGCCGCCGCGGGCTTCTTCACCTGGCAACGCCGCCGGTCGACGCGTGATGCCCTCGCGGTGCTCGCCGGCGTCGGCATCGCGAGCTACCTCGAGGCCAGGGTAGAATGGAGCGTGCGCCGGCGCGCCTATCGCCGGCGGCGCGACGAGGACTGAGCAAACCAAACGCGGGACTGGCGTGACGAAGGGTTGCCTGCGTGCATTCTTCCTCAACGCCCATGTTCACAACTCTCGCTCAGGACCTTCGCTACGGCGCGCGGAAGCTCCGCACCGCGCCGGCCTTCACGATGGTGGCGGTGCTCACCCTCGCCATCGGCATCGGCGCCAACACGCTGATGTTCGGCATCGTCGACGCGCTGCTCTTCCGGCCGCCGGCGCAAGTGGCGGACGCGAGCCGGCTCGTTCGACTCCAGCTCGAGCTCCAGCTGCCTAACGAGCCGCCCCAGCTCACCGGGGTGGTATCGTATCCGGACTTCTCCAACGTCCGCGACCGAGCTCGCGGGTTGTCCCACGTTGGCGCCTTTGCCCGCACGAGCATCGAGGTGGGACGCGGCGACGAAGCGCGCAGCGAGCCGGTCATGCTCGCATCGGGCGACTATTTCACCGCGCTCGGCGTTCGGCCGGCATCCGGACGGCTCATCGGGACCGCCGACGATCGGGAGAGCGCGGCCCAGCCCGTCGCGGTGTTGAGCTGGGAGTACTTCCAGCGCGCGTTCGCCGGCAACTCGAGCCGAGCGCTGGGCCAGAGCCTCGTCCTCAACGGGCATTCCTATACGATCATCGGCGTCGCGCCCAAGGGATTCACGGGGATCGATGCGAACGCTCCGTCGATCTGGGTGCCGCTCGGCACGGCGACTGATCTGGGCTACGACGCCCGGATGGTGCGGTCGCGCTTCGCGTCGTGGCTCACCGTGGTCGGACGACTCGCGCCCGGCGCGACGCGCGAGCAGGCGCAGGCGTCGGTGCAGGCCGCGCTTCTGGCCGCGCGCGACGAAGGCGCCGACGCAGGACCGATGGGACTTGGCCCCGGCGGTGGGATGCCTGGCGGCGAGGTGCGGGTGCAGATCGGCGGTCCCGGTGGCGGCCGCGGCGGACCGCCACGCCCGGAGCCCGCACGCCGGGTGAGTCTGACAAAGGTCGCGGGGGCTGGGAGCGTTGGGCCGACGCAGCGCGGAGGCCGCAGAACGCCGGTGTCGCTCTGGTTCCTCGCCGTGACCGGGACGGTACTGCTCATTGCCTGCGCGAACGTCGCCAACCTCCTTCTCGTGCGCGCCACCAATCGATCGCACGAGATCGCGGTGCGGCTCTCGATCGGCGCAACGCGCGGCCGACTCGCGCGCCAGCTTCTGACCGAGAGCGTTCTCCTCGCCGCGTTAGGCGGCGTCGCTGCCGTGATTGTCGCCCTGGCCGGAGCGGCGCTTCTGCCGAGCGCGCTGCCGCTGCCGCCGATCGACGACGTGGTGGATCGCCGAGCGCTGTTGTTCACGGCGGCGGTGGCGGCGGCGACGACGCTCGCGTTCGGTCTTGCCCCGGCGTGGCGCGCGACACGTCAGGAGCTCAGCGCGGTGCTCGGCGCCGCCGGTCGCTCGCGCGCCGGGCGCTCGTTAGGCAGGGACGCGCTCGTCGTCGTCCAGCTTGGCGCGTCGCTGGCTCTGCTGATCGCCGCGGGCCTGTTCGTGCGGAGCCTCCGCAACGTGAAGGCGGTGGACACCGGCTTCGCCGCCGAGCGGCTGCTGCTCGCGAGCGCGGACGTGCGTGGCGCGCGCTTTACGCGCGAGCAGGCGGCCGAGTACTGGACGCGAGCGCTCGAGCGGGTGAAGTCGCTCCCCGGGGTGCGCAGTGCGTCGTTAGGCGCGGCGATGCCCTTCGAGATGAACATCACGTTCGGCGTGGACATCGTGGGCGCGCCGTCGCCGGACGGGCGGCCGCGGCCGACGTCGGCGGACTTCGTCGGACCGGAGTTCTTCGCGACGGCGGGGATTCCGGTCGTCCAGGGGCGCGCGTTCGACGCCGACGATCGTGAGAACGGGGCGCCTGTCGCCATCGTCAATCAGACTTTCGCTCGGCGCTACCTGAAGGGGATGGATCCGCTCTCGGGATGCATCGGCGGGGGCGGCCCCGGCGACGGGCCCTGTGCACGCATCGTCGGCGTGGTGGCCGACGCGCATTACGGGGACGTCACGCGCGATCCCGAGCCATTCATGTACCAGCCGATCGCGCAGCGCCCGCCACGCATGCCACCATTGACGATGATGTACGTGCGAACGACCGGTGATCCGACGGCGCTCGCCGGAACCCTCCGGCGAGAGTTGCAGTCGCTCGACGCGCGAGTGTCGTTCGCAACCGTGCGGCCGATGACGCGCATGATCGAGCCGCAACTCGCGCCGTGGCGGATCGGGACGTTCATCTTCTCGCTCTTCGGCGTCATCGGCGCGCTGCTCGCGGCCGTCGGGCTCTACGGCGTCGTCTCCTTCGTCGTTGCGCAACGCACCCGCGAGTTCGGTGTGCGCCTCGCGCTCGGCGCGCAGACCACCGACGTCATGCGTCTCGTTCTCCGTCAGGGCGCGCGTCTTGTCGCGGTGGGCCTCATCGCCGGCGCAATCGTCGCCGCGCTGTCGACGCGGCTGTTCGCCTCGCTCATGTTTGGTGTGAGCGCGCTGGATCCCGCGGTATACATAGGAACAGCCGCGCTGCTCGCGATCGTCGCGCTCGCGGCGTCGTATCTACCCGCTCGCCGGGCGACCAGAGTGGATCCAATCGAAGCACTACGAACAGAATAAGAGCGCTGAGTTCCAAACGGCGCGAGGTCCCAAAGGGCGCTGAGTTCCAAAGGACGCGAGGTCCCAAACAGCGCGAGGTCCCAGACGTCGTTAAACGTCGTTTGGGACCTCGCGCCCTTTGGGGCCTAGCGCCGTCTGGGACTTAGCGCCGCCTGGGACTTAGCGCCGTCTGGAACTTCGCGCCCTCGGGCTTTCATATATTGATTGAATGTCTGCACTCGAGCTCTCCAGTGACGTTGGGATTGTCGCTGTCTTCGTACTGACGTTCAACATCCTGCTCGGCTTGCTGATGGGCGTGAAGTACAACCCATGGCGGAGCTGGCCGCACCGGCGGATCAACTACTTCAAGATCCACAATTGGACCGGATACGTCGCGCTGGCGCTGTCGGTGCTGCACGTGATCCTGCTGCTCCTCTCGACGGAGGCGAACTTTCGGGTCGTCGACGTGCTCTATCCGATGGTCGGGCCGAAGCAGCCGGTGATCAACACTCTCGGCGCGGCCGCGCTCTACGTTCTGATTGTGGTCGTGACGACGTCCTATTTTCGCGCGGCGATCGGACACGACCGTTGGCGCATCATTCATTACGGCACCTATCTCACGGCCACGCTATTCTTGATTCATGGCATCTGGTCCGATCCGTCGCTGAAGGACCGGCCGATCGATTATCTCGACGCCGAGAAGGTTGGCATCGAGCTCTGTCTGCTCATCGTCATCGCCGGCTCGTTCTTTCGATGGCGGACGGCGATGCGGCGGCGCAAGCTGGCCGGCGCGCGCCAGCGGCGCTACGTACCACCGCGCGACGCGTCGCCAGCGAGTTAGAAGGCGCGCGGGGGATTTTCATGCGCCACTCACGAGCAGTCGATCAGGGGGTGCCGGAACGCTACGCTGCGCTACTCACGAGCAGTCGATCGGGAGGATGCTGTCAGGACGCTACGGTGCGCCGATCACGAGCAGTCGATCGGGGGTGCTAGGCGGCACCATGCCAAATTTGGGATGCGCGCATCGTGGCACCTTGGGAGCATCATTGCTGACATCCCAAATTTGGCATGAAGCCGCCGTCGCACCCCCGATCGACTGCTCTTCGGTCGAGATCCTTACCTTCCAACCTCGCACCCCGATCGACTGCTCTTCGGTCGAGATCCATACCTTCGAAC
>DATEPP010000371.1:0-7192 GCA_035273165.1 Gemmatimonadaceae bacterium | reverse complement strand
GGCCAAGGCACGCGAGGTCGGTGTCGCCCCATGCGCTCGCCGCACCCTGAGCCGCGGAGCACCTCGATCGACCGGGGACCAACGCATCGGCCGGAGCGCGGCCCGCGAACGGTGAAAGGAGAGATTTCGACCGAGAGCAGTCGATCGGGGGTGCACGGCGTTTGAAGGCACAGATCTCGACCGAAGAGCAGTCGATCGAGGGTGCGACGGCGGCTTCATGCCAAATTTGGGATGTCAGCAATGATGCTCCCAAGGAGTTACGATGCGCGCATCCCAAATTTGGCATGGTGCCGCCTAGCACCCCCGATCGACTGCTCGTGAGTGGTGCACCGTAGCGTCCCGACAGCTCCAGTCCCGATCGACTGCTCGTCGGTGGCGCGTCGAGCCAACTGTCCACCGCCCACCGACCTCCGCTACCTTTCGGCCCATGCTCGACTTCTTCAACATCGACAGCCAGCTCTCCGAGGAGGAGCGCGCCGTTCGCGACAGCGTGCGCCGCTTCGTCGACGAGCGCGTGCTTCCTATCATTGGCAAGTGTTACGTGGACGGCCGCTTTCCGAAGGAGCTCGTGCCGGAGATGGCGGAGCTCGGGGTCTTCGGCGCGAATCTCCCCGAGGAATACGGCTGCGCGGGACTCAACAACGTCGCGTACGGTCTCATCATGCAGGAGCTCGAGCGCGGCGACTCCGGCGTCCGCTCGTTCGCTTCAGTGCAGGGCGCGCTTGCCATGTATCCGATCTACGCGTTCGGCAGCGAGGACCAGCGGCGCTCCTGGCTGCCGAAGATGGCGCGCGGGGATGTCATCGGTTGCTTCGGTCTCACCGAGCCTGATTTCGGATCGAATCCCGCCGGCATGATCACGATGGCTCACGAGCAGGCGGACGGTACGTGGCTCCTCAACGGCGGCAAGATGTGGATCACGAATGGCTCCACGGCGCAGATCGCCGTCGTCTGGGCAAAGACGAACGGCGACAAGAGCGATCGCTCGATCCGCGGCTTCATCGTGCCGACGAACAGCAAGGGCTTCAAGGCGCGCGATCAGAAGGGCAAGCTTTCCCTGCGCGCCAGCGACACCAGCGAGCTCGTCTTCGAGGATGTGCACCTGCCTAACGATTCGCTCCTCCCGAAATCTGGTGGGTTGAAGAGTCCACTCATGTGCCTCACGCAGGCGCGCTACGGCATCTCGTGGGGCGCGATCGGGGCCGCCATGGCGTGCTACGAGGAGGCGCTCTCCTACTCGAAGAATCGCATCATGTTCGATCGGCCGATCGGCTCTTTCCAGCTGCAGCAGGAGCGGCTCGCGGACATGCTCACGGAGATCACGAAGGCGCAGCTCGTCTCGCTGCATCTCGGCCGCCTCAAGGACGCGGGCACCTTCACGCCGCAGCAGGTCTCGCTCGCGAAGCGGAACAACGTCGATATGGCAACCGACGTCGCGCGCGAGGCGCGTCGGCTCCTCGGCGCCGTCGGCATCCTCGCCGAGTACTCGGCGATGCGCCACATGGCGAACCTCGAGAGCGTCTACACCTACGAGGGCACCCACGACGTGCACACACTCATCCTCGGCCAGGCCGCGACCGGCATGAGCGCATTTCAATGAAAATTGCCGTTTGTATCAAGCGTACCCCCGACTCCGAGACGCGCTTTCGTATCGGCGCATCCGGCGGCGCGATCGATGAAGCAGGTGTGAAGTTCGACATGGACGACTTCGCGAGCTACGCGGTCGAAGTCGCGCTCCAGATCAAGGAGAAGGCGGGCTCCGGTGAAGTGGTCGTGCTTGCGCTCGGACCCGACAACGTCCAGGAGACGCTGCGGAAGGCGATGAGCATGGGCGCCGACCGCGCGATCCAGCTCAAGAGCGACGCGGTTCCCTTCGACGGTCTCGCCATCGCCAAGGCGCTTGCCGCCGAGCTGAAGGCCGGTGGCTTCGATCTCGTTCTCTTCGGCAAGCACGCCTTCGACACATCCGCCGGCGTCGTCGGCACCGCCACGGCCGAGCTGCTCGACCTCCCGTGCGTCACGGCGGCGTCGAAGTTAGAGATTGCTAATGGCAAAGGCTCTGCGCGGCGAGAGCTCGAGGGAGCGGCGGAGATGGTCGAGTTCGTGCTGCCGGCCGTCGTCACCATCGACGAAGGGATCGCTCGACCGCGCTACCCGTCGCTCAAGGGCATCATGGCGGCGAAGAAGAAGCCGCTCGAGTCCAAGCCGGCCCAGCTCGGGGCAGTCCGCGTCGCGGTGAAGGGAATGGCGCTCCCGCCGGACCGGCCGGCGGGACGGATCATCGGTGAAGGCACCGCCGCCGTTCCGGAGCTGGTGAAGCTCCTCCAGACCGAAGCCAAGGTTCTCTGAGGAGCCTAACGAATGGCGAACATACTCGTCTTTGCGGAATCCCGTGGCACCGACCTGCGCAAAGTCGCCGGCGAGGCTGTCTCCGTCGCGCGACGTCTGGCCGATGCGTCAGGTGGCGGCGAAGTGCACGCGCTGCTGGCGGGACCGCCCGGCATCGCCCAGAAAGCGGAGGCGTTAGGCAGATTTGGCGCGGACGTCGTGCTCGTGATGGAGCACCCAGCGCTCGCGACGTACGCGCGGGAAAGCATTGCCGCGACGCTAGCCGCCCGCGCCAAAGCGGCGAGCTACCGCGCGATCGTCCTCGGCTTCTCCGCCCAGGGTCGAGATCTCGGACCGCGTCTCGCCGCGCGGCTCGACGCGCCCATTGCGAGCGACGTCATCGACGTGCAGGTCAGCGGTGACGAGCTCACGGTCAAGCATCCAGCATACGCCAACAAGGTCGTCGTGACGCTCACGGTCACCGGTTCGCCGTCGATCGTGAGCATTCGTCCCGCGGCGATCACTGCATCCGAGACGCCCCGCTCCGCGCGCGCCGAGACCATCCAGCCGGCAACCGATCCGGCTGCCTCCAGAGTGAAGGTCACCCAGGTAGTCGAAGGGGCCAAAGGCCGACCGGACCTTGCCGATGCACCGGTCATCGTCGCTGGCGGCCGCGGGCTCAAGGCACCCGAGAATTTCAAGCTTGTAGAAGAGCTGGCGGACGCGTTCGGGAACGCAGCGGTCGGGGCGACGCGCGCCGTCACCGACGAAGGATGGCGGCCCCACGCCGACCAGATTGGCCAGACCGGACGCCAGGTGAGTCCGCAGCTCTATGTTGCCGTCGGCATCTCCGGCGCCATTCAGCATCTCGCCGGCATGCGGACCTCGAAGACGATCGTCGCCATCAACAAGGACAAGGAAGCGCCGATCTTCAAGGTTGCCGACTACGGCATCGTCGGTGACGTGCTCGAGGTGGTTCCCGCGCTCACGAGCGCGGTCCGCGAGGCGAAGAAGGGACACTGATTCGATGAACGCTCAGAGCGTCGTCTTTCTCTTCGTCCTCGTCGTCGCCGGCGGCATCTTCGCGCTCAACGTCCAGCGACTCGTTGGCTACCTTCGCCTCGGCCTCGTCGAGGATCGAACCGATCGGCCGTGGGCGCGTCTCGTCAACGTGCTGCGGATCGGCATCGCGCAAACCAAGATTCTCCGCGAGCCCATCGCCGGCATCATGCACGCGACGATCTTCTGGGGCTTCATCGTCCTCACCGCTGGCACGGTAGAGATCTTCATTCAGGGCGCGTGGAGGGGATTCTCCTACGAGCGGGTACTCTGGCATCCACTGTATTCCCTCTACGCGGCGTCGCAGGATGCGTTCGCCGTCTTCGTGCTCGCGGCCGTGGCGTTCGCGTTCTATCGACGACTCGTTCTCCATCCGCGGCGGCTCGAGGGCGACCGCATCGAGCATCTCGATGCCTACGTCATCCTCGGCATGATCGCCGGTCTCATGATCACGCTGCTCCTGGCCAATGCCTTTCTCTCGGTCATCCAGCCGGACGCTGTGGGCCCGGAAAAGTTCATTTCGCGGGCGCTTGCCAGTCCCTTCTCCAATATCGCTCCACGCGCCGCGCTCAACGCGCAACGGCTGTTTTGGTGGGCGCACGTCTTTCTCGTTCTGATCTTTCTCAACTACCTGCCGTACTCCAAGCATCTGCACGTCGTCACGTCGCTCATCAACGTCTACTTCTCGAACACGAGCTGGAAGGCGGAGCGCGCGGTGATGCGCCCGATGAACCTCGAGGCGGAGACGGAGACTTTTGGCGCGGCGGACGTCGAGCAGCTCACGTGGAAGAATCTCCTCGACGGTTACTCCTGTACCGAGTGCGGCCGCTGCACCGCCGCCTGTCCGGCGAATCTCACCGGGAAGGTGCTGAGCCCACGCAAGATCGTCGTCAACACGCGCCAGCGGCTGATGGAGAAGGGACCCGCCGCAACCGGTGAAGGGATGGCGTTTCTCGGGCAGCTTGTCCACGGCGAAGGGAGAGAGGCGGCCGAATCGTTAGGCAACGGCGCGACGCATCGTCTTCTCGACGGCTACATCACCGAAGAGGAGCTCTGGCAATGCACGAGCTGTCGCGCCTGCGTGCAGGAATGTCCGGTCTCGATCGATCAGCTCGACATCATCAACCAGATGCGGCGCAACCTCGTCCTCAGCGAGTCGCGCTTCCCGGCGGAGATTCAGCCTGCCTTCGAGGCGCTCGAGCGCAACGGTGCGCCGTGGGCGTTCGACGCCGCGGATCGCGCCCGCTGGGCAGACGGGTTGGCGATTCCGACGATGGCGGAGCTCACGGAGCGCGGTGAGCGTCCCGACGTGCTCTTCTGGGTGGGCTGCATGGGCTCCTTCGACGATCGCGCGAAGAAGATCACCGTCGCCTTTGCTCGGATTCTCCAGGCGTGCGGCATTCGCTTCGCCATCCTCGGTCAGGAAGAGCATTGCCATGGCGACCCCGCGCGCCGCATGGGCAACGAGTATCTCTACCAGATGCTCGCCAGGGACACGATCGACACACTGAATCGTTATGCGGTGACGACGATCGTCACCAGCTGCCCGCACTGCTTTCACCAGCTCGGCAACGAGTTTCCACAGCTCGGCGGCAACTACGAGGTCATCCACCACTCGACGTACATCGACCGGCTGCTGCAGCAGGATCTCGTTCCACTGCGCAGCGACGAGGGCAGGCGCCTAACGGTGGCCTATCACGACTCCTGCTATCTCGGTCGATACAACGACATCTACGACGCGCCGCGCGAGACCCTCCGGCGCGCGCTGCCGGTCGTCAACCTTGTCGAGCCGCCGCGGGCGCGCGACCGCGGACTCTGCTGCGGCGCCGGCGGCGGCCGAATGTGGATGGAGGAGCGTCAGGGAAAGCGCATCAACATCGAGCGCACCGAGGAGCTCCTGTCGACGGGTGCCGATACGATTGCCGTCGCCTGCCCGTTCTGCATGACGATGATGAGTGACGGCGTGAAGGCGAAGGAATCCAGCGTGCCGGTCCTCGATATCGCCGAGGTGGTTGCCTCGCAAATGCTCAGCTGAAGTTCTAAATGGCGCCAAGTTCCAGACGGCGCGAAGTCCCGGACGGCGCGAAGTCCCAAACGGCGCGAAGTCCCAAACTGCGCCAGGTTCCCAACGACGTCTAACGCCGTTTGGAACCTCGCGCCGTTTGGGACCTAGCGCCGTTTCGGGACCCGCGCCGTTTCGGGACTTCGCGCCCTTTCGGGACTTCGCGCCGTTTCAGCACTTCGCCCTTTCGGATTATCACCGCCGCAAACGATAGAGGGTGATCCGCTGGCGGATCGCGCCTTCGACGAACGGCAACTCCTCGCGTTCGACGACACGCAGTCCACGCTCGCCGGCATCGCGCAAGAAGTCGTCGGCGGCGATCCGCCCTGGATCGGCGATGATCGCTTCGCCGTTGTGTTTGAGCGTCATGTCGATCGCGCGGGCGACGAGCGGGCCGTACTCCTTCTCGTACAGCACGTCCGAGGCGACGACGTAATCGAATCGGCCGAGATCCGTCGGCATCTCACGCCAATTGACGAGCCGCGTCGTTGCATCACGATGCGCGTTCTCGGCGACGTTCAGCTTCGTGAACTGGAGCGCGTCGTCGTAGTAGTCGGTCGCACACACGTCGAAACCGGCGAGAGCAGCCGTCGCTGCGACGAGCCCGGCGCCGCATCCCAGCTCGAGCAGGGAGCGACCTTTGCCATCGAGCTGCCGCACGTGCGCCGCGAGGACACGACCCGAAGGCCAGACGTCCGCCCAGTACGGGAGTCGCTCGTCGCGGACGAAGTCTTCTTCCCTGATGAGATCGTCCGAGTTCGCCGGATGGAGGAGTGACACCTCCCAATCGCCGATGCAGAAGACGGATTGCGAGGTGCGAATGCGCCGTGTCAGGGCGCTGCGGAGCGCCTTGATCTCAGCCTCGGTCACAGGGCGAGCCCCGCCGCGAGCTGGGCCCCATCGCCTAACGGCACGGCGGCCACCGTTGCGCCCGCGGGCACAGGGCCCCGTCCGAATTGTTCGAGCGGCACCACGACGAGCGCGTCTGCCCGCGCCATCGACGTCAGCAGCCCGGAGCCCTGGGGGCCCGTCAAACGCGCATGGGCGACGCCATCGTCGTCGCGGCGAATCGTCGCACGATAGAAGTGGGTGAGCGGCGCCGCGATGCTCACCTCCTCGTCCATGACGGCATCGAACACGTGTGGATACGGTCGCGTTTCGCCGCGCAGCTTGCGGATGGCCGGCCGTCCGAAGAGCTCGAACGTCACCATCGCCGACACCGGATTCCCCGGAAGCCCGAGCCACGGTACGCCGCCAAGGAGACCAAACCCCAGCGGACCACCTGGTCGAATTCGCACTTTCCAGAAGCGCATCGACGCACCGAGCTCGCGGAGCACCTCGCGTGTGAAATCGAAGATGCCGACCGAGACTCCGCCCGAGGTGATCAACAGGTCGCACTTCGCCTCGAGCGCTCGTGCCAGGCTCGCGCGGAGCGCCGCGCGATCGTCGGGACAGATTCCGAGATCCATCACCTCAGCGCCAGTCATGGTCACCCCCGCACGCAGCGTATGACTGTTGCTGCTCACGATGCGCCGTCCGGCCAGCACTTCGTCGAATTGATCGACGTCCACCAGCTCGTCGCCGGTCGAGAGCACCGCGACGCGTGGTCGTCGATGTACCCGGAGCGTCCGTGCCCCGACGGACGCGAGAACGCCCAGCTGCGGCGGTCCGATCACGGTCGACGCGGGAACCGCGACGGCGCCCTTGGCGAGATCCTCGCCCCGTGGCCTGATGTTGCGCCCC
>DATEPP010000370.1:0-3375 GCA_035273165.1 Gemmatimonadaceae bacterium | reverse complement strand
GCGCTGATAGATCTCGATGAAATTGACGCCGATCGCCTCGATGTTGACGAGCAGCTCGCCCGCTCCCGGCGCGGGATCGGGAACCTCTTCGATCCGGAGCACCTCGGGACCGCCGGTTTTGTGGACGCGTATGGAGTTCATGTCGTCAGAGGACGGTTGACTGTGGACGGTTGGCGGTGGACGGTTGACGGTCAACGGTTGACAGTCAACCGCCAACCGTTCACCGGAACAGTCCCTTCGCGATCGTCTGCAACTGCATGTTCGACGTGCCTTCGTAAATCGTCCCGATCTTCGCGTCGCGATAGAACTTTTCGACCGGATAGTCCTTCGTGTAGCCGTAGCCCCCGTGGAGCTCCAGCGAGAGCGATGTCACTCGCTCCGCCACCTGCGACGAGATCAGCTTCGCCATCGCGCCTTCCATGGCGATGTCGTGCCCCGCGTCCTTGAGACGCGCCGCGTTGTAGACCAGGAGCCGAGCGCCCTCCAGCTCCGCGCGCGCCTGCGCGAGCTGGAATTGGACCGCCTGGAAATCGGCGATCGCCTTGCCGAACTGACGCCGCTCGGCGACGTAATCCAGCGCCGCCCTGAGTGCGCCCTGGGCGACGCCGATCATCTGCGCGCCGATTCCTACCCGGCCGCCATTGAGCGTGTCGATCGCGATCTTGTACCCCTGGCCGACGGGACCGAGCACGTTCTCGTTAGGCACCTCGACCCCGTCGAGGATCAGCTCCGTCGTGCTCGACGCGCGAATACCGAGCTTGTCTTCCTTCTTGCCGACGCTGAACCCCGGAAAACCCCGCTCTACCACGAACGCCGTGATCCCCTTGTAGCCAGCCGAGGGATTCGCGTTCGCGAAGATGACGTAGATCTCGGCTTCGGCGCCGTTGGTGATCCACAGCTTTCGTCCCGTGAGAATCCAGCGGTCGCCGCGCTGTTCGGCGCGGGTCTGCAGCCCGAACGCGTCCGAGCCCGACGCCGGCTCGGACAGGGCGTATGCCCCAACGCGCTCCCGCGTGAGCTGCGGCAGATACGTCGACCGGATGTACTCGCTCCCGTATGTGCGGATCGGATAGTTCACGAGCGTGTTCTGCACGTCCATGAGGATCGCCGCCGCCGGGTCGATCTTGCTGATCTCCTCGACGGCGACGGCCACCATCATCAGCGAGCCGTCAGCACCGCCTAACGACTCCGGCACCTCGACGCCCATCAGTCCCATCTCGAAGAACTTCGTGATCAGCGCCGGATCGATCTTCCCGTCGCGCTCCATCTGCTGAACGCGCGGCCGCACCTCTTCTTCCGCGAAGCCGGCGACCGCGTCGCGGAACATCGCTTCGTCGTCCGAGAGGACCGTCAAGGGCAGGCGTGCCGCCGCTGTCTCAATCGTCATGGGAGTCGCTCGCGTTTGTGCGAGGCACTGTCGCCTCGCGACCCGTTGTAACTCTACGCAGCAGCCAAACGAGGGGCGAGGGGTCGGCGCCAATCGATAGGACATCGCGTCCGCTCCGCGTGGCGCGTGGCAACGTGCGTGATCTCGTCGCAAAACGCCGCTCGGGCGCTCTGCCCCGGCGCGCGCGCGCCCCGCGGTAAGCTACTTCACCGTAAGTCGTTAGGCACGCACGCCCTCGCGGCGTCAGGTCCCCGGCGCGCGGTCCCGATGTTGCGCTTCTCGACGGTGCGGCGCCTCCCGGCGCCGTGCAGCACTCATCGCATTCGTGGCCCGCGTCACCGTCCGTCCTCCCTCCCGACGGACCGTGTGCGGGAATCGACCCGAATGCCGATTGCGGTTCGACATGAAAATCATGGCTCCGGTTTGCACCGGCGCGCTCGTGCTGCTCATCGCGGCGACGAGCGCATCGGCACAACTGCCACTCGTGCGCACGGCCCCGCCGCGCGTGGACGCCATTCCCGGCGACGCGTGGCTCTGCGCTCAGGTCGCGACCGATCTCGACGAGAGCACCCTCCTCGGCCGCGCCATCCTCACCCGTGTTCAGGGCTCACTCGACGACCGCACGAGCCGCATTCAGTTCCGGCGCGGCGGTGCCCGCCTTGGCGAAGCCATCGCCGCCTTCGCGATCGAGTCCAACGACGGCGTCATCTACGTCAGCGATTCCACCGACGGCAGCACGCTCCTCCACGAAAGCATCCATGCGATGATGTCCACGCTCACGCCCGAGGAGGCGATGCGCGAGATGACGCGCGTGCTGGCCGCGGACAGCGCTGGCTCGCTCGAGCCCGACATCGTGGACCTCGCGCGCCGTTCTTTCACCCTCAGCTTCACCGCGAGCGCCAACCCCGAGCTCTGGGGACTCGTCCCCATGGTGCTCACCTCCGCTGCCTTCAGCGAGAGCTCGACCGCCGGCACCTTCGGCCGTCTCATTCACGCGACCGATAGCGCCGCCGTGAACCTCGAGGGAAACATCTCGAAGGGGTGGGGCAGGGCGACGATCGCCGACGCGTACGACGCGGCCGCGACGATCCACTGGCACTACGCTGGATTGCCACGCCCTGAATGGTGGAGCTGGCGCGAGGAGCGCACCTTCCGTCTCGTGGGCGAGGAATTGGCCTACGAGCGCGCGAGGCGCTGCGCAGCCTCGGAGTAGCGAATCCAGGCCAGGACGCCGGAAGTACGCACCGGTGTCCTGAAAGCTCAGGAAGTCGCTCTCGCTCCTCCCACACCAACGCTGTCGCGCGCTACCGCTCGCGCGCAGCACGCGTCGCCGCATGTGCCGACGGTGCCATCCGGGTTCCAGCATCGCGAGCAATCGATCTCCCCACCGCTGACCTCGACGCCTGCTCGCTCCGCGATCACCTCGGCGAGCTTCGCGTGCACGCCGAACGCTGGCGTCACCCGCACGCTGAGCCCGGGATAGCGACGCGTCGCTTCACCGACGATGCGCGGAATGTCGCGCGTCGAATGTTTGCCGGGGGAGAGCATGTACGGGAAGACGATGAGCTCCGTCGCCCCCGCCTCGACGCAGGCATCGACGCCCGCGGGAATGAGTGGCTCGGCGAGCTCCATGTGCGCGAGACGCACGAGCACCTCCGGACCCACCATGGACTGCAGCAGATTCGCGACGCAGTCCAGCATCTGGTTCGCTTCAGATCGTACCGAACCGTGATCGACGAGCAGAATCGCGCGCATGCTCCCTAATATCGTCTTGGGTACAAGAATCAGCCACCGAGTAACTGCATAGACAGTGGAACGGCATAGACAGCGGGAACCGCGTATGAAGCGGGAACCGCATATCAAGCGGGAGCGGCGTAAACGACGCTACGAATTCGGATTGGCGGGCGCGCAGCGCCCGCCTTCCTTTTTCGCATCGAAGTTCCTGCAGTCGCCGTTCTTCAGTCGCCGTTTCTGCAGTCGCCGTTCCT
>DATEPP010000369.1:0-18216 GCA_035273165.1 Gemmatimonadaceae bacterium | reverse complement strand
GTCGACGCATCGATCATCGACATGCGGGTGAACGGCGGTATGCCTTTCGGCGTGACGTCCTGCCAATGCGCTCCACCGTCCCTCGTTAGGTGGATCATCCCGTCGTCCGAACCGACCCAGATGACACCCTTGGTCACCGGCGACTCCGCGATCGTGAAGATCGTTGCGTAGTTCTCGGCGCCGCTGTTCTCGACGGTAATCGGACCGCCGGCGATGATTAGCGTTCGTGGATCATGCCGAGTGAGATCGGGCGAGATCGGCTGCCAGTTCTTGCCGGCGTCGGTGCTCTTCAGCAAGACGTTGCCGCCCTCGTAGAGCGTGTTGTGGTCGTGCGGAGAGACGATGATCGGCGTCGTCCAGTTGAAGCGGTATTTCGCCGTCATCGGCGGCGCCGTTCGCTCCCACGCGGTAGCCATGTAGCTCGAGATGCCCGCTCCATGGTCGACGCGCTCATTGGCCGCGTAGGTGAGGTCCGGATGCTGCGGATCCACCGCGATGATCCCCGACTCACCGCCACCGGGATAGTACCACGCGGAGATGTCGAACATGCCGTCGGTGCGGCTCGGACCGCAGGCGCCCGAATTGTCCTGCTGTGCGCCGCAGACGCGATACGGGAAGTGGTTGGTCGCGATGACGTGGTAGAACTGCCCGGTGGCGTACCCCGTCGTGCTCCAGCTTTCGCCTTTGTTGAAGCTGATGCGCGCTCCCTGATCGGCAGCGATGATCATCCGGTTCGGATCGTTAGGCGAGATCCAGAGGAAATGCGTGTCCCACAGGTTGTCGTACGGTTGGACTTCCTTGAAGTGCTTGCCGCCGTCCGTGCTGCGAAAGAGAACACCGTTAGGCAGGTAGACCGTGTTGACGTCCGCCGGATCGGCGATGACGCGCGAGAAGTAGAAGGGCCGCCAGTGCGGACCCATGCCGTCCAGCGTCTTGTTGTTGGCATCGTTGACGCGAGTCCACGTGGCGCCCGCATCGTTGGAGCGGAACAAACCGCCGGAGTCGGACTGGATCATCGCCCAGACCAGTTGGTGATCCACCGGGGACACGGCGAGGCCAATATTGCCCATAATGCCCTTCGGCAAGCCCGGGTTGCGCGAGATCTCAATCCATTTATCGCCGCCATCCGTGCTCTTGTAGATGCCGCCGCCCGGGCCGCCGCTGATGATGTCCCAGGGCTTGCGCTGCACGCGATACATCGCGGCGTAGAGCACCTTCGGGTCCGCCGGATCCATCTGGAGATCGGCGGCGCCGACGGAGTCGCTGACGAACAGCGTCTTCTTCCAGCTCTTGCCGCCATCGGTGCTCTTGAAAATCCCGCGGTCGGGATTGGGACCGCTCGCGTGACCCAGTGCCGCGACGTACACGATGTCGGGGTTCCAGGGGTGCACGACGACGCGGGAGATCTGTCGCGTCTCGGCAAGGCCGAGCGTGTCCCACGTCTTGCCGGCATCCGTACTCTTGAAGACGCCGTCGCCGTGCGAGGCATTGCCGCGCAGCGTGTATTCGCCCGTGCCGACGTAGACGATGTCCGGGTTGGCGGGATAGACCGCGATCGCGCCAATGGTGCCGCCGAAGTATTTGTCGGTGACCGGCTGCCAGTTGTAGCCGCCGTCGGTGGTCTTCATGACGCCGCCGCCGGTGGTGCCCGCGTAGTACTCGAGCGGGCGCGCGGCGGATCCGGCGGCAGCGACGGAGCGGCCGGACCGGAATGGACCGATCAGTCGCCAGTGGAGTGCGCGCAGGGCGAAGCTGTCGACTGGTGCCGAGGAAGCGGTGAGCCGCGCCTGCGCCGTCAGGAGGGAAGGGACGAAGGCGGCGAGCAAGAGGTACGAGATCGGGCGAGTCGCTGTCATGATCGGCTGAGGTTGGAGCTCAAGTGTACGCCCGCTCCAACCTGTTGCGGAAGACCGCGGTCTTCCGTGTCAGCCCGCGATCACAACGTTGGGAAAGTATGCGGCGAAGGGGACCGTAAACGCCGCGACGAACATCCCCGCGCTCAGCAGGTAAAGCAGCCACACGAATCGCCGGTCGCGCAGCTGGAGCGCCAAGGGCAACAGAATGAGCGCGAGTGCTTTCATCCCGGCCTCGACGTACTTCCCGACTCGTGGCGTCCAGTGCGTCTCGTGCGCCCGGCTGAACGCTTCGATCCGGTCCGCTATAGAGTCCACGCGCGCGCGATCAAAACCATTGACCTCGTAGCGCGACGGATTCTCGGTCGTGGCGCTCAGCGTCAGAGCCAGCGACCTCACTCGCGGTTGATTGGCGTAGAGCGCGCGATTTCGAAACCACCGCCGCTCCTGATAATCCATCGAGAAGAACGTAAGTCCCGTCGTGGCGCCGAGCCATCGCTCGAGTGAGTCGCGGGACGTGCGTTCGAAGTCGCGCGAGGACATCGTTCGACCATCGATGCTAGTCGCCATGAAGCCTTCTGCAGGACCGGTGTTGGGGTTGGGAATCACCGTGTCCACCGCCTCGAGGCGCTTCGCGATCGGCAGGATCTCATCGACGAGTTGCGTGAGTTCTCCTCGCGTCATCTTCATCGCCGGCAACGATGTCGCGCGCCGATACCAGTGGGACGGCACGCCCTGGCCTGTCGCGCTGAGGAATGGAAGAGCCATCAGCAAGAGGACAATCGGCCCGGTCCGACGGCCAGTGTTGAGTATACGCATAACGTTGAGACGAGTGCGTGCCATAGGCGGCAACCCCGTGACCGGCCATTCGTCATCTCAATACCTCGACACGAGAGATCATGTATTCCACGTGCATCTGCTGCCACTCGCGTTTTCAAGGGAACGATGTCCTCAGGTCGCTGCCGATCGGTCGGCGCATTGCATTCGACCCTGCCAAAGGCCGCCTCTGGCTGATCTGCGACCGCTGCGCGAGTTGGAACCTCGTTCCGCTCGAGGAGCGCTGGGAAGTCGCCGAAGAATGCGAGCGGCTTTTTCGCGGCACGTCGCTCAGGGTCTCACGGGAAAGCATCACGCTCGCGCACGTACCGGCAGGGCTCACGCTCGTTCGCATCGGCAAGGCGAATCGCTTCGAGCTCGCCGCGTGGCGCTATGGACGTCTGCTTCGCCGTCGCCGCCATGAGATGTCGCTGCTCGTGACGACTTCTTCCGTCGTCGCCGCCAGCATTGCGGTTGGATGGCTGCAGTACGGCTTTCTGAGTGCGGCGATGCTCCAGACCGGCGCCTATCTCTACGTCGCGGGCACGCTCGTGCGTCAGGAGCGACGAGTCCTCGCGCGCATTGGTACGGGCGCCGCCACCAGAATCGTCAGGTGGAAGGATGCGAAGCGCATGCGGGTCGACGCTGGCCCGGACGGTTGGCGTCTCGAGCTGCCCGCTGCGGCGCCGCTCGATGGCGACGTCGCGCTGCAAACGGCGCGACTCCTCCTGCCGTGGCTCAATCGCGGCGGCGCATCGCTCAGCGAGGTGGCTGAAGCCACTGGCCGGCTGGAGCATTTGAGCGCGCCTCTAGCGGAGCGACGGGTGAGGCCCGGAGTGGACCTTCCGCCGGTGGCCACAATGCCGCGATCGCAAAAGCTCGCGCTCGAGATGGCAGCCAACGAGGACATCGAGCGTCGCGCGATGGCCGGGGAGCTCGCCCTCCTCGAGGCGGCATGGCGCGAGGCAGAGGAAATCGCCGCGATTGCCGATGATCTGTTGCTTCCGGACTTCGTCCGCAACCGGCTCCGTCGATCGGCATGACGACGGCTCAGCTGCAAAGCAAAGGGCTCACAGGCGGCCGACCGGCCTGTGAGCCCGTACCCCGACCATTATCAAAAACCAAGCTCTCTGAGCGCGAGATCAGGTGGCATGTCGCCGCCCGTTCGCGAGGCCTTCACAAGACCGAGCGACTTCATGATGCGCACTGTCATGAACCCGAAATCAAATTCCGAAGGATCGTGACTCGTTCGGAGTAGGTGCGGATAGTGATGATGGTTGTTCTGAAGGCAGGCGCTGAAGGTTGCCATGACCGGCAGCCAGTCGCCGATATTCATCGCGTTGTCATCGTCATGGTAGCGGCGAGTGCCGAAGCGCTGATCGTGCGTCCAATAATTCTGGATCAGATTCACCCAGAGCGCGAAAACGCGGAGGCCACCCCAGAGCACGAGCGAGAATTTCCAGTCCCGGAACACCAGCCAGACGAGGCCGAAGCTGGCGAATTGCGAGAACACGGCGTAGAGGGGATTTGAAACAATGCGGAACGACGCCGACTCGAGAATGTCGTCCTTGGCGAGGTCGTGCTGGCAAGGATACGGAAAGAGACAGAGGTACATCGTTCTCAAGAAACCGTCGCCGTGCAGCTTGTTCGGGTCGCCGTCATGATCGGCGAACTCGTGATGATGGCGATGGCGATTTACCCAGGTGACTGGATTCACGTATTCGTTGACGCTCGAACTGGAGGTGTTGTTCGGCTGAGTGCCAGTTTCCACAGGGACGCACCATCTGCATTGGAGCTCAATTGCCGAACCCGATTACGCCGTGCAGAGCCGCATCCCGAACCGCTGGAACACGGGACCGACCGCCTGCGGGGTCTTCTCACGGTCGTATGGCCCTTCCCACGCCGCTCCGAGTGCGCGGAAGAATTCCTCGTATTCCGGTGTGCCGATCGTCAGCATCCGCGACGGACCTGTGCCTGCCCCCGCGAACCGATGCCGCACGCCGCTTGGCACCCGAATCGTAGATCCCGGCCGTGCGTGCCACGTCGTGAGCGTTCCCTGGCGATCCATCGTCCATTCCACGTCGCCGTCGAGCACGTAGAACACCTCGACCCAACGATCGGTGTGAAGCGCCGTCGCACCGCCGCCCGGCTGGATCTCCAACTCCATCAGTGAAAACGCACCCCCCGACTCCGCGCCGGAGACGAGCACGGTGATCTCATTGTTTCCGAGAAAGTGGATCCGGCGCGAATCGTTGCTCACTGCCGTCATTGCTCACCTCGAGTGAGAGCTGGTGTGGTGCTCGTCGTGCAGGCGCGTGACGAGCGTTTCGATGGCCCAGACGACCGCCGCCTGGGCGGCTGAGGCACTGAGCGCCGCATCGTCCTGAATCGTGATCCACGCGCTCGAGCTGCAGAGGTAGCCGAGCACCCCGGCGGCCCGGTCGAGATCACCTCGAGAGAGGCCGGGTACGTCGCGGCGCAGCGCCCGCCGAATGGCGGCGACCCGCTCGCTGCGGTATCCCGTCCGAATGGCCTGTCCGGTGCCGGTGCGCAGCAACGCGCGCGCGAGCTGCGGATGCTCGTTCAGCCGCGCCGCCGCCGCCCGGAAGCTCGCGGCGATGCCCTCATCGCCGATCTCGATCGGAAGCTGAAGCACCTCGTCGCGAATCCAGGAGGCAGCTGCGGCCAGAAGCTCTCCTCTCGTCGGGAAGTAGCGATAGAGCGTGCGACGGGAGACGCCCGCTTCCTCAGCGAGATCGTCCATCGACACGGCATCGGCATCTCCGCGCTCGAGATGCGCGCGGAGCGCCTCGAGGATCGCGGTCCGGGCAAGCGCCGACTGGCGCCGGCGGAGAGTGTGGTCGGCCATGACACATGTGTACCTAAATGGCACACATGTGTCAAGCGCGGACGACCGCGCCGATCATCAACATTGCCATGGCATCACCGGCGGTCGCGCAGCTGTCGGAGGACCCTGCCGACCTCCGCGATCTCACGACCATACGTTGCCCAGTCGCCGGCGCGCTGCGCCGTCATCGCGCGGTCATAGTGTTGCTGGGCTTCCTGCAACAGCGCCGACTGAGTGTTGTTCGTCGCGGCGTTAGGCACCCGCGCCGCGGCTGAATCCGTGGCGGCGAGCGTCGTCGCGCGCGGCGTCGCCGCCGCGCCTCCGCCAAAGAGCGCCGCGAGGCCCGCCTCCAGCGTCTCGGCCATCACCACCCGGTTCTCGTGCGCGACAACGACGCGCTTCAACTCGGGAATCGTCCCCCCCTCGGCGCGGAGATACAACGGCTGCACGTAAATCAGCGATTCGTTGACCGGGATCACGAGGAGCTCGCCGCGGATCACGCTCGAGCCCTTCTGGTCCCAGAGGGAGAGCTGCTGGGAGATCTCTGTTTCCTGATTGATCCGATTCGCGATCTGCTTCGGGCCGTACACGAGACTCTGCTTCGGGAAGCGATACACGACGAGCTTGCCGTAGTTCGCGCCGTCCATGCGTGCCGCCATCCACGCCGCGAGATTGTCCTTGCCGCGCGGCGTGAATGGCGTCATGTAGATGAACTCCGGATTCGCTTCCCCCGGCAGCCGCAGAATGATGTGGCGCATGAAGGGGTTCGCGTTAGGCGCCCCCTTTTCCAGACCGGGATACTGCCACTGATCCTCGCGATGGTAGAACGCGTCCGGATCGACCATATGGTAGGTCGCGTAGAGCGCGGTCTGCTGGCGGAAGAGATCTCCGGGATAGCGGAGATGCGCCCGCAGCTCCTCCGGCATTGCTGCCATCGGCGTGAAGATCGCGCCGAATATCGCAGCGTACGTCCGCACGATCGGATCGCCAGGATCGGCGAGATAGGCAGCGACCGTCCCATCATACGCGTCGATCACGACCTTGACGCTGTTGCGCACATAGTTGGTGGCGCCATCCCCCGCCATCTGCGCGTACGGCCAGTTCGAGCTCGTGGTGTATGCGTCGAGAATCCATTTGAGTGTTCCTGAATTGGTGATTACGAGATAGGGCTCGGAGTCGAAGTCGAGAAAGGGGAGCGCCGCTCTCGCGCGCTCCATGATGTTGCGGCGATAGAGAATCCGGGTGTCACGCGTCAGGTATGACGACAACAGAATGTCCGTCGATCCAAGCTGCCACGCGTAGAGCGCACGGCGCAGGAAAGTGCCGATCGGGACGCCGCCGCGACCCGCGTAGTTCGTGTACACGTTCTTGTCGCCCGCCGGATAGTCGAATTCCTTCTGACCCGTACCGACGAAGACGTAGCTGTTCGTGAGCTGTCCGTAGTAGATCTGGGGACGCGTCACCTTGATGGAGACGGTCGACACCGGCGGCAGATCCCTGATGAACAGGACCGGCAATCCCTCCGCGGTGACCTCGTTCACCGGCGCCATGGCGACGCCCATCCCATGCGTGAACGTCAACCGCTCGTTGATGAAGTTGCGCGTCGGAAGCGACGCCGTGTTGAGCTCGCGCGCGGAAAGATGAACCTGCCGATAGCGTCCATCGATGATGTATCTGTCGTCGTTCACCGACGCAAAGTCGTAGTACGTTCTGATCTCCTGGAGCTGACCGAACGTCTGCTTGAGGAGGTCACGCTCCCAGAGGCGCACATTGTCGATCGTCGCGGCGTTCGCTCGAACGTCGGCCATCGAGAGCCTCACGTCACCCTCGAGATCGCGCGTCGCGACGCTGTCGAGGCGCCACGCGCGGCGCGTCGCCGCGATGTGCAGCTGCAGATACGGCCGCTCCCGCGCCAGCTCGTTCGGTGCGACGACGAAGTTCTGCTCGGCCACTGGGACGAGAGCGCGAAAGACGATCCCGATGGCGGCGTAACCGACTACCGCGAGGAAAGCAAACCAGACGAGCTTCTCGCGCAGCGCGCCGTAGACGACGAGCGCCGCGGCAAGCAGGCCGGCGACCGCCGAGATTCGGATGCCGGTGAGGAGCACGTGCGCGTCCGCATAGCTCGCGCCGACGAACGGACCCGTCGTCGAGTACAGCAGCGCCGCCGAGTCGACGAGCCATAGTTGAGCACTGAACAGCACGAAGAGGAGCGCGAGCAGCGCGCCGAGATGCCGCGCCGGCCGTGCGTGGATCGTGACGCGTCGCGGGAGCAGCGTGATGTCGCCCCGCGTCGCATAGAGCACGACAGACCCGATCAGTGCAATGACCGTGAAGGAGACGAGCGCGCTCAGCGCGCCCGCGACGGCGGGCAGTTTAAAGAGGTAGAAACCGATGTCCCGGCCGAAGAGCGGGTCGGCTTCGCCGACGGGCACGCCATGGAGAAACATGAGCGCGGGCATCCACTGCGCCGACCCGACGAGCGCGGCGAGAAGCGCCACGATCACCGCAGCGGCAAACGTCAGCTTCGGAATCGCACGGGCAACGTCCAGCCGCACGCCGCTTTCCGGATTCATGATCAGCGTCGGCAGGTCGATCGCCGGTCGCGCCCAGCGCCAGTTCCCGTAGATGAATACGAATGCGAGGCCGCCGGTGACGACGAACAACAGCGCGCGGGCGATCAGCGACCTGAGAAAGACCGACTCGAAATGGATCTCCTTGAACCAGAGCCAGTCCGTCGCGAAGCTCGCGAGCCACGGAAAGCCGACGAGAACGAGGAACACCGTGGCGAGGACGCCGAGCACGATGCGGCGCGGTGGTGTGCCGCGCGTTGGGCGGGCAGGACCTCGGTAGACCTTGAACGGGGGTGACATCGCGTCATCAAGATCGCGCCCCTGCGGTGTCGCCACCAGATAGGCCGCCTTGCTCGCATCACGTGCGGTCCTGCGCTCGCCGCTCGCCGAAGATCTCGCTTGGCTCTCCGAGGCGGAGCGACTGGTAGCCCGGCGCCGCGTACTCCCGCCCGGTGACTTCCTCGATCGGCACCTGCGTCAGCTTCGACCGCGCTGCCTCATCGATGATGAAATAGGCGCGCCGGTGCATCTGACAGATCGATGCCGGGCACGTCGCCGTGATCGGTCCCTCGACCGCTGCCCGCACCGCCTCGGCCTTGGACTCGCCGGACGCGAGAATCAGCAGCTCGCGCGCTTCCATGATGGTGCCGATTCCCATCGTGATCGCATAACGAGGAACCTGCTCCATGCTCGAGAAGAAGCGCGCATTGTCACGCACGGTGCGCTCGGAGAGCGTCTTGATGCGTGTGCGCGAGCCGAGCGAGGAACCGGGCTCGTTGAACGCGAGGTGACCATTTGCTCCGATGCCGAGGATCTGCAGGTCGATCCCGCCCACCTCGACGATGTGCTGCTCGTACCATTCGCATTGTGCTTCGATGTCGCGGGCCATGCCGTCCGGCACGTGCGTGTGACGCGAGTCCAGGTTGATGTGCTTGAAGAACGACTCGTGCATGAAATAGTGGTAGCTCTGCTCGTGTGCGCGCGGCAGCCCGATGTACTCGTCGAGATTGAAGGTCGTGACCTTCGAGAAGTCGAGTCCCTCGTTCCTGCACTTGTCGATGAGCGCCCTGTACAACCCGAGCGGCGTGCTTCCCGTTGCAAGCCCAAGCACGAGATTGGGTTTCCGTCGCAGACGGTCGGCGACGAGCCTCGCCGCCTCCTGGCTGAGGTCCTCGTAGGTCTTCCGCAGGATGAGCAGCATGCCACATCTCCTCTCGTGGAGCGTTGGTCAATTGTGCACGCCACGGAGTCGCTCGGCCAGCCTCACGTCGGCCAACGCTGCCTTCAGTCTCCGTGATGGCCGAGCAGCATACTGATGTAGCGCTCCATGCGCTCTCTCCCTTGCTCCGTCCGCGCGCTGCCGAGGTACGCGGCATAGATCGCGTCCCACTGCGCCGCCGCACGATCGAGCGCGTTGTCCCAGCGCGCGGTGTCCCTTGCCTTGTCCGCCGCGCGCAGATCGTCGACGATGGCTCGAATGGAATCGCGCCGCGCCGCGAGGACCGGCTGCAGCTCGGGACGCCGCTCGAGATTAGGAAATATTGAAGTCGTGTCGATGACTTCGGCCAGCGCAAGGGCCGCGCGCTTCGCCCGCGCATTGAATGCCGAATCGCTGCGCATGCGCGCCGAGTCCGGTGCGGAGAGACCCGCGGCCCAGAAGGGCAGGTTCGGGTTGGTGCCCGCGAACGCACCGTCCGGCGACGGCACGAGCCACACATGCAGCATCACCAGCCGCTCGCCTGGCGGCGCCAGATTCGGATGTTCGTGCCATGCGGGCGCACCGTCGAAGAGCCGCGGCGGCGTGCTGTCGGCCAGTGGCGCGAAGTAGGCATACGCGACGCCCACGAGCGAGTCTCGGCCGCCGATCTTCGAGAACATGAGATTCGACGGAGCGCCGCGATCGAGCTGCTTGTCCCTCGTCATGAGCGCTCGATCGACCCAATGCTCGCCCATCGTCGGAATCCAGCCGAACACCGGACGGAAGCCGGCGTTCGTCGCCGCGGCGGTCGTTGCAAGCCGAGCCGCGCGCTGAGCGACGCTGTCGATCTGCTTCCGTGCCGTCGCCGAGAGAGCTGCTGGCAACGCATGATCGTGCATGCTCATTCCCGCCATCGCATCGTGACTCTGGGCGACGAGTGTGGCGGGAAGGAGGAGCATCAGCGAGAGAAGAAGACGCTTCGTCATGCGGATCTCTGAAGGGGGACGCGAATTCTACACGAGCGGCAGCGCGGTGCTTCGGATGGTGTGTCCGGCACTGACCGTAGACCGGCGCTTCGCCCGACCTCGGCGACCTGGGCGCCGCACATGATCGATGAAGGCGCGGAGCGCCGGCGACGCGTGGCGCCGCTGCGGGTAGTACAGATAAAAGCCGGGGAAGGGGGTCGAGAATTCCTCAAGCACCGGCACCAGCTCGCGGCGGGCGAGCTCGCCACGCACCTGCGCCTCGTACACCATCGCCAGGCCGATGCCGGTGCGGGCGAACCTAACGAGTAGCACCGGATCGGTCGTCAGCACACGCGTCGGCACGGCCACCGAGAAGTCGCGACCGTTCTCCGTGAACTCCCAGCGGTAGGGCGGCGCCTCCGGTGTCGAATGCCAGTTGATGCAATCGTGCTCGACGAGATCGCGGGGATGCTTGGGCTTGCGATGCGCCGCGAAATATGACGGGGCGCCGACTACGACAAGACGGAGCTCGCCGGAGATCGGAACGGCAATCATGTCGCGGTCGATGACCTCGCCTAGCTGGATGCCGGCGTCGTACCCGGCGGCGACGATATCGTGAACCTCGTTGCTCACCGCGATGTCGAGGCGGATGTGCCGATTCGCGCTGAGAAACTCGGCGAGCACCTGGTCGCCGAGAAAGAGCTCGGCTCCGCTCGACACCACGAGGCGAAGCGTTCCCCGTGCTCCGGCACTGAGCTCGCCAAGTGAGGCGACGGCCGAGCGCACTTCTTCGAGCGCGGGGCGCACCGACGCGTACAGTCGCTCGCCCGCCTCCGTGAGGTGCACGCTTCGCGTCGTGCGCTGTACGAGCACGACGCCGAGCTGCTCCTCGAGCTTGCGAATCGTCTGGCTCACTGCCGAGGCAGAGACGCCAAGCCGCTCGCCGGCGGCCCGAAAGCCCTTTGCTTCGGCGACGGCGGCGAACACGGCCATCGCATTCAGGTCATCGGCCATTGTGAAGTAACACTTAACGGCTCATGAACCCGCGTCAAGTAGATCACGGGGTGCTGACGTCGTTGATTCCATCGCGGAGTGGCGGTACGGCCCGTGCACAGCGGCTGCGGCCCCTCGGATCATTCACAACGGATGGAACACATGCCTAACGACACGCAGACCAGTCAGACGCGGCGCGGCCCGTTCGCCGACGTCGCGCCGGCGCTCGACGAGCTCACCCAGGGCGTGCTCTTCGGCGAAGTCTGGGAGCGGCCCGGACTGTCGAAGCGTGACCGCAGCCTCATCACCGTGGCGACGCTCGTGGCGCTCTATCGCACGAACGAGCTACCCTTTCACCTCAAGCGCGCGCTCGAGAATGGCGTGACGAGGGACGAGCTCGTCGAGCTCATCACCCATCTCGCGTTCTACGCGGGCTGGCCGCCGGCGAGTACGGCCGTGGGAATCGCGCGCGACGTCTTCGCCGAGGGGAAATAATGAAAGGAGCCGTGCTCTACGGTCCGCGCGACGTTCGCTACGTCGAGCGTGACGACCCCAGAATCGTCGAGCCGACCGACGCGATTATTCGCATGTCGGCCACCTGCGTCTGCGGATCCGACCTCTGGCCCTATCGCGGCATCGACCTGCCTAACGGGCCGACGCCGATGGGCCACGAGTACTGTGGCATCGTCGAGGAAGTGGGCCGCGACGTGAAGAAACTGAAGCGCGGCCAGTTCGTCGTCGGCTCCTTCTTCGCGTCCGACAACAGCTGTCCGATCTGCAGGGATGGTTATCAAAGTCGCTGCGTGCAGGCGAGGCCGGTCGGCGCTGAGGGTGCTCAGGCGCCATACCTGCGCGTGCCGTTGGCTGACGGCACGCTCGTCGCGACGCCGGAGCTCCCGTCTGACGAGATGATTCCGAGCTTGCTCGCGGCGTCCGACGTCCTCGGCACTGGCTGGTTCGCGGCCGACGCGGCGGCGGTCGCGCCGGGCAAGACCGTCGCCGTCGTCGGCGATGGTGCGGTCGGTCTGCTCGGAGTGCTTTCGGCGAAACAGATGCGCGCCGAGCGCATCATTCTCATGAGCCGGAACCACCAACGTCAGAAGCTCGGCCGCGCGTTCGGTGCAACCGACATCGTCACCGAGCGCGGCGACGAGGGGGTGGCGCGCATCAAGGAGATGACCGATGGGTTGGGTGCGCACTCGGTGATCGAGGCGGTCGGCACGCAGGAGTCGATGATGCAGTCGATCCGCGCCACGAGGCCTGGCGGGCACGTCGGCTACGTCGGCGTCTCACATGGCGTCGCGCTCCCTGGGCTCGAGCTGTTCTTCGCCGAAGTCCATCTGCTCGGCGGCCCGGCGCCGGTGCGCCGTTATCTGCCGGAGTTGATCGATCTCATATGGAAGGAAGAGATCCATCCCGGAAAGGTCTTTGACCTCACACTTCCGCTCGCGCAGGTGGCTGAAGGTTATCGCGCGATGGACGAGCGGCGCGCGATCAAGACGCTGCTCACGCCGTGACGTGATGTCGCGCTCGGGGCCCGATGAACTGTTACCAGCGTCCACGGGAGCCGTCATAGACCAGCCGGCTCGGCCTCCAGGCTCATTCCAAACCGTTCCAGGCTCCCGCACAGGTGACGGCCGAACTTACTCGGGCAGCAGTCGACGAAGCGCTCCGACGACACTCTCTTGTATTCTCGACGATCGGTGACGGCGTTCTCGTCATGGATCTCGACGGGCGCATCATCGACATGAATCCTGGCGCCGAACGGCTGTTCGGTTACACGAAAGAAGAGCTGCTCGGCCATCAGGTCGAAACGCTGCACCACCCTGGCCAGCAGGGCAGCCAGGAAAGGATCATTCAGGCGGCGCTGCGCCGCGACGGCAGGTGGGCGGGCGAGCTGCACTTCCAGCGTAAGGATGGGAGCGATGGCATTGCCGACGTCGTCGTCGTCGCGCAATGCGACGAGCACGGCGTGCCTAACGCGTGGATCGGCGTCAACCGCGATATCACGGCTCGGCGCCGCGCCGAAGCCTGGCTCGTCGAGCAGCGCGCGCTCCTCACGGCGCTGGTCAATGCGGCGCCCGTCGCGATCGTCGCCGTGGACGCCGAGGAACGCGTGACCATCTGGAATCCGGCCGCCGAACGATTATTCGGGTGGAGCGCGGCCGAAGTACTGGGGAAGCAGCTGCCCTTGGGCGAGCCATTCGACTCCGACGAGTACCGGCCCATTCGCGACCGCCTTCGGAGTGGCCAGTCGGTTACCGGCCTCGAGACGCGACGCGCGCGCAAGGATGGCTCCAGCGTCGACGTGCTGCTCTCCTGCGCGCCCTTTCGCGATGCGCAGGCGGACCTGTCGGGGGCGATCGCGCTCTACCAGGATCTCACCGAGTATCGGCGCCTCGAGGAGCAGCTCCGTCAGTCCCAGAAGATGGAGGCGATCGGGCAGCTGGCCGGGGGCGTCGCGCACGACTTCAACAACCTGCTCACCGTCATCAAGGCATACAGCGGGATCATCGCCGACCAGATGGACGATGCGAATCCGCTGAAGGTCGACGTCGGTGAGATCCAGCGCGCCGCGGGTCGCGCGTCCTCGCTGACCCAGCAGCTCCTCGCCTTCAGCCGCAAGCAGGTACTCCAGCCGGGTGTGCTCGATCTCAACAGCGTCAGCCGCGAGCTGGAGCCGATGGTCCGCCGCCTCATCGGCGACGACGTCCAGGTGGTGTTGCGCCTTGACGACACGATCGGCAAGGTGACCGCGGACCGCAGCCAGGTTGAGCAAGTGCTCATCAACCTGATCGTCAACGCGCGCGACGCGATGCCGGGCGGTGGCACCGTGAGCATCGAGACGGCGAACGTCGAGCTGTCGGACGGCTACTCGCGGCTCCGTCCAGTCGTCGTCCCGGGGAAGTACGTCATGATCGCGGTGAGCGACACGGGCGAGGGGATGGACGAGGAGACGCAGTCGCGGATCTTCGAGCCCTTCTTCACGACCAAGCCGGCGGGAAAGGGCACCGGCCTCGGGCTCTCGACGGTCTACGGCATCGTCAAGCAGTCGAGCGGCTACATCTGGGTCTACAGCGAGCCGCGGATTGGCACGACGTTCAAGGTTTACCTGCCGATGATGGAAGCAGAGGAGATCAGCGTCGCCGTGGCGGAGCGCGCGGTGCGGAAGCCGATGCTCGGCTCGGAGACGGTGCTGCTGGTGGAAGACGAGCCATCGGTGCGCTCGATCGCGCGCCGCATTCTCGAGCGCAACGGCTACACGGTGCTCGAAGCGCATGACGGCCGACACGCGCTGCGCGTGGCCGACCAGTACCGGCAGCCCATACAGCTGCTGCTCACGGACATGATGATGCCTGAGCTGACCGGGCGCGACCTCTGGCGGTCGCTCGCGCCCAGGCGCTCGGAGCTCCGCGTGCTCTACATGTCCGGCTACACGAACGACGACATGGTGCGCCGCGGCCTCATCGACGCGAACTCCGCCTTTGTGCAGAAACCATTCACGGCGGCGGACCTCGCGCGCGCGGTCCGCTCGACACTCGACACCGCGTCGTGAGCCCGGCTGGCCTCTCCAACCGCGACGCCTCGAGCGAACCGCCGATCCCCATCGAGGAGCGCTTCTTCGAGCTTTCCCTCGACATGCTCTGCGTGCTCGGCTTCGACGGCTACTTCAAGCGCCTCAATCGCGCATGGGAGCGAACGCTTGGTTTCACGATTGCTGAACTGACGTCGCGGCCCTTCTACGAGTTCGTACATCCGGACGATCGCGGCCGCACGTTGAACCAGAATGGCGATGTCCGCGGCGGCGGCCGTGCGCTCGGCTTCGAGAATCGTTATCTGTGCAAGGACGGCTCGTTCCGCTGGCTTCGCTGGAACGCGCGCCCTGATCACCCGCAGCGGCTCATCTACTCAGTGGCGCGAGACATCACCGAGGCGAAAGCGGCCGAAGCGGAGCGGGAGCGTCTCGTCAACGAGCTCGCCTCGGCGCTGGCCGAGATCAAAGTGCTCCAGCATATCCTCCCCATCTGCTCGTACTGCCGGAAGATTCGGGACGAAGAAGATCAGTGGTCGACTGTGGAGAGCTACATCTCCCACCACACGAATAGCCACTTCAGCCACAGCATCTGCCCGGAGTGTTTGCGCACGCATGTGGAGGCGGATCTGAGGCCGGCCGAAGAGTAGAGCGCATCGCCCGGCAACTGGTCTGCGCACGTCACGGTAGTCCCGTCGCCCGCTTGAGAGCGCAGCGCCAACCGGTGCACACGTCCCGATGAACTTCCAGAACCTGCTCTGGCATCGTCGGCGGCGTCACACCAAGGGCGAGTGCTTCGACCACAGGGAAGACGAGCGCCACGTTGCCGCCGCGCGCGTCGGTCTCCAGGACGTTATGCGGTAGCGCGAGCGACGCGGGGAAACGGTGTATCGCCACCCGTGCGCCGTGGGCCGACCAGTTCTGCGCGAGATTCATCGCCGCCTGATCGCTCACCGTGTGATCGGCTTCGTTCAGAAGGAAGGACATGTTCTTCGTGGCCGGCTCTCGAGCGGCGGACGCCTCGCGTACGGCTTCGCCAAGACGGAGTATCTGAGCGAGGCCATGCGTCGTGATGCCCTGCACGTAGTCGGACCGAGTAGTATCGATTGGCGCGTTTGTGCGCGTGATCTCCGGCAACCTCGACGCGACGACGACCAGGCCATGGCCCGCGTCGTCCGAGATCAAGCCAGCGGCGATGGCTGGCGCGATCAGGACCGCTCGCCGCACCTCGGCGTGTGACTGCGCCACGCTGGCGGCGACGGCTCCCCCCGCGCTCAGACCGACCACAATGATGGAGTCTCCAAGTCCGCTGGCGATCGTGACACACGAATCGCCAAATTGGGCCAACTCCTCAGCGCTGATGCGGCCTAACGAGCGCATCGGCGCGCGCCGCGTGCCGTGCCGCGGCAGTCGCGGGATGTACACGTTGTCGCCCGCGGCAAAGAGATGCTGGCCGACGACAGCGAATTGCTCCGGTAAATCGGTGAAGCCGTGCAGCAGCACGAAGACCCGCGGCGTGCGCGCGCCGTGCGTCAGCAGAAGCGACCGCCCGCCAGTGACGACGACACTGTCGTCCGAGGCCTGTCGGCGCGCGACCAACGAGACGGCATCGGCAAAGGACGCTGGTGCTGACAGCGGCACTGGTGCCGTCATGAGGGGCGGCTGCATGCAACCGGCGAGAAACGCAACGACTGCGATTTGATGGAGCGGCCGGCGCATGGAGTCTCCTCGGGACCATAACGGAGGCGCCGACTCTACGGGGGCTACGAACTAGTGGTTTCGTCCCCGTTGTGCCACGACCGCGGGCCGCTCTCCGCTCACGGCGCGCTCGAAATTCTGCATGTTCTCGGTGACCGGCACCGCCCGCAGATGATACAGATCCGACGCTCTGTTCCAGGCACCGCCTCGATAGGTGCGCGCGGCGCGATAGCCCGCCGTGTGCGCCCAGGCGGCACTGAGCGAATCCCAGGCGCCGAACGGGTATGCGAAGAAATCAGGCGCGCGCCCGAGATGCTCCTTGATGTCCTCGCGGCTCAGCGCGACCTCGTTATGCAGCGCCGCGTGGTAGTCGGGCAGGGAAGGATGCGTTCTCGTGTGCGAGCCGATCGTCATCCCGGCATCCTGCAGCTCGCGCAGCTCTTCCCACGTCATCAGCTTGCTGTCCTTCCCGATCGGCGTCGTGAAGACGAAGAAAGTCGCCGTCAGACCGAAGCGACGAAGGACGGGGAACGCGTGGCGATACTGGTTCGCCCAGCCGTCGTCGAAGGTGATCACCACGGCGCGACTCGGGAGGGTGTCGCGCCCCTCGAGCGCATCGATGAGCGCACCGAAAGAGACGACGTGGTATCCGCCGTCGACGAGATACCGCATCTGCGTCACGAACACCGAGTCATCCACGCTCAGCACACGCTGCTCGGCGGTCTGACCCGGATGGTGCGGCATCACGCTGTGGTAGACGAGAATGGGGACGCGAAGCGAGTCCGCCGGCGGCTTACTTGCCGGGGTCGACGCGTGGCGCGATCCCGCAGTCGCCCCGATGGTCAGCACAGCCACGGCGCCGAGGCCGGCACGTAAAGCTAGATGAATTGGGTTCATAGGGTGCGGCGCCGGACATGGGACCAGTGCCGCTCGTGCAGAAGACGAATGAGCGACTGGGCCCGTCATGGCGACTTGCGCTGCGCGACATTTTGCCCCAGAGCCGCCTGTGCCACAGCCGTCGCTCGGAGCGATCGCTCTGTCACAAATCATTGGCGCGCGAGATCTGCAGGGTGCTACGTGCCGCCTTCATCACAGATCGCGCTCCCATGTTGAAGAACATCGGATTGTTAGTCCTGCTCCTTCCTGCCAACGCTCGCGTGTCGTCGCCGGGGCGTGGCATGGAACAGTCACGCCCCATTATTCCACTCGATTCAACGACGAAATTCGTGCTGACGAATGCCCGCGTGCTCTGGGTGAACTATCGGGGCCGCCATGCGCTGAAGCTCGCGCCGCTCGTGGGTCACGAGCGTGACGTCGACCAGGCATTGGTTGCGACGCTCACCGAGACCGATTTCACGAACGGCACCATCGAGATCGACGTCTCGGGCACTCGTCGCGAGGGCTACTCGAAGGCGGAGGACGTGAGCGGCTTCAAGGGGATCGTCGGCATCTCCTTTCGCGCGCACGGCGACAGCGCCGAACGATTCTACATCAGGCCGGAGAATTCACGACTGGAGAATCAAATCTTTCGCAATCGCTCAACGCAATACGAGTCCGATCCCGACTACTCATGGCAGCGCCTCCGCCAGGAGAGTCCCGGTGAGTACGAATCGTACGTGGACGTCGAGCCGGGGGCATGGACGAAGTTGCGCATCGAGGTCGACGGCCGGAGGGCGCGTCTTTATGTCAACGCCGCAGCGCAACCCTGTCTCGTCGTAAATGACCTCAAGCTCGGCGAGA
>DATEPP010000368.1:0-13295 GCA_035273165.1 Gemmatimonadaceae bacterium | reverse complement strand
CTCACGACGCGTCTGTTGCTCGACTCGCAGTCCGGCAACGATCCGGCAATGCGCAACCTCCTCGAGGATCTGGAGCTGGTGCTCGTACAGGTCGTGCGACTCCAGAAGGAGCGGGAACCGTCGCGACGCACGGAGTTGGAGCTGATTCAGCAGGCGCTCGACCAGCGCGACGTCATACCGCGCTTGCGGAGTGCCGCTTCGGAATATGCCGCCGACTAACCGCGGCCACCGCGATCACATTCGAGCATTCGAGGAGAATCTCCCGATGAAGTGCCTAACGTTGTTCACTGGCTGCATAGTGAGTGTGCTGTCGGCCTCGCTGGCTTCCGGCCAGGTGACGCCACCCGTCGCGCCCGTGCCGTCGCCTGCCAGGACGGCGCCGCGGCCCATGCGCACGCCGCGCGCCGACGTCGAATGGCCTAACGAGAAGCGGTGGGCGCTCGACGACGCCGAGCGCCAGCGTGAGATGGAGGAGCGACAACGCGAGCAGATGGATCGCCAGCTCGACCGGCAGCAGGAGATCGAAGCGCGGCAGCGCGAGCAGATGGATGCGCAGATGGACCGCCAGCGCGAGCTCGAGGAGCGTCAGCGTGACAAGATGCAGTTCCAGGAGGAGCGCCAGCAGGAGATGATGCGGGAGCAGGAGGAGCGCCAGCGGCAGCGTGAGCTGGAGCTCGCGGATCGCATGCGGGACCGCGGCTTCGATCTCGACGTCGCCACGCCGCGCGCCCTGCCGCCCGCGAAGTCGCCCACACCCATGGCGGCGCCGCTGCCGATGTCGGTCTGGTCGAATGACAAGGAATCGATGGTGTCGGATGCGCTCGACGGTGCGTTCCTCAACAAGCGGCCGCCCGCGTCCTGGGCGCCCGGCGACCCGGCAGACTCGCTGTATCGTGTCGCGCGTGAGGCGCTCAACCGCGGAGACTATCGACGCGCCGCGCAGCTCTTCAACGACCTCACGCAGCGCTATCCAGGCTCGGCCTACGCTTACGTCAGCACCTACTTCGAAGCGTTCTCGCGCTACCGCATCGGCACCACGGAGGAGCTGAAGGCCGCCGATCGCGCTCTTCAAACCATCTCCGATCGCGCCGCGCCGCGCGCCAGCGGCTGGCGAGACGACACCGACGTGAATGGCTTGCGCACCCGCATCCGGGGAGCGCTCGCCATGCGTGGCGACACCGGTGCGGCCGACGAGCTCGAGGTGACGGCGCGGAAGGCCGGCTCATCGTGCGATCAGGAGGATTTGATGGTCCGCGTCGAAGCATTGAACGCGCTCAGTCAGATGGACGCCGCGGCCGCACTTCCAATCCTGCGCCACGTGCTCGAGCGACGCGACGAGTGCCTGGTCGAGCTCCGACGGCGCGCCGTGTTCATGCTCGCTCGGCGCGGTGACGCAGAAGCGGCGACGCTCCTGATCTCGACGGCGCGCAACGATCCGAACGTCATGGTTCGGTCGGAAGCAATCTCCTATCTGCCGCGAATGCCCGGCGATGCCGGCCTGACGGCGCTCGAGGACATCCTGCGAAACGCCGACGACGAGCGCATTCAACGGACGGCGGTTCGGGCGATCATGTCGTCCGACAATCCGCGGGCGCGCACGAGCTTGCGTGGACTTCTCGAGCGGCGCGACGCATCAGAGACACTTCGCCTCCAGGTCCTCGAGGCGTACAGCCGTGAGCGCAGCACGCCGGACGACGCAGCGTACCTCCGTTGGCTGTATCCACGCTCCGACAGTGAGCGGATGAAGTCCGCGATCATCAGTGCACTCGCTCGCATCGGTGGCAAGGACAATCAGGATTGGCTCGCGGCAGTGGTCCGCAACGCCAACGAGTCCTCGCAGCTGCGCTCGGCCGCGCTGCAGCGCCTCAGTCGCTCCGACATCCCCGTCGCCGATATCGGCAGAATGTATGACGCTGCCGACTCGCGCTCGATGCGAGAGCAGCTCATCTCCGCGCTCGCCGGTCGCAAGGAGCCGGAGGCAACCGATAAGCTGATCGACATCGCCAAGAACAGCACCGATCTCGAGATGCGGCGCCTGGCGATCAATTACCTCTCGCGAAAAAACGACCCGCGGGCAACCAAGCTGCTCATGGAGCTGATCGAAAAATGATGACCAGTCGCATCTTCGGCGCGCGTTGCGCGCTCGCTCTCGGCGCTCTCTCGTTAGGCTCGGCAGCCTCCGCACAGACACTCGCGCGGCGAATCTCCTCCGCACCCGATGGTCGCGTGCAGTTCAGCTATCCTGCGCGAGACGGCGTCTGCGGCAACGGCCGGAGCTACATCCAGACGGCACCCAACAGCTATTCCGGCACGTGGTCCGGCTCGTTCGACGATACGCGACGCGCGGATCCGTGCGTCGCGGGACCGGTGCGCGTCGTTCTGGATCGCGCCGATCGCACGGTGATCTCGATCAAGACGTACGTCGGGCCGCCCAGCGCGGAGCCGGGCACCACAGATCTAGGGACCGTTCGCCCGGAAGATGCCGTCGACTACCTGCTCTCCCTGGCGCGGGAGGGGGAAGGACGAGTGGGGCGGGAGGCGATCATGCCCGCTATGCTCGCCGACGGTGTCGATGCGAGCGACGAGCTTCTCGCCATTGGACGCGACGCCTCTCGCCCTCGAGAGACACGTCGCTCCGCTCTGTCTTGGCTCGGCCAGACGGCCGGTCTCGAGGGCGCGGTGCCGACCCGCGTGTCGAACGCGCTGCTCCAGATCGCGCGCGACGAGACCGACAATATGGAAGTGCGTCGCGCCGCGCTTGCTGTGCTGTCCCGTCTCGATCATGGCGCCGGCATTCCGCCGCTCATCGATCTCGCGCGCTCGAATCTCTCCGGGGACCGTACCTGGCTCTCACGGGAGGCTCTGAACGCCCTCGCTCGGTCCGGCGATCCGCGAGCGCGTGACTTCCTTCGGAGCGTGATCCAGCGCGGGGACGCCGCGGACGACGTCATGTACAGCGCCATCCGTGGCCTCGGTACGGAGTACGCGACAGGTCGCGACGCCGATCTCCTGCGCCAGGTTTATCCGAAGCTCACGGGAGAGAAGTCGAGGGATGCCGTCCTCTCGGTGGCAGCCGAGATCGGCGGCACCGAGAACACCCGGTGGCTGCTCAGTGTCGCTCGTGACGAGAGTGCTCCGATCGCGACGCGCCGGCGCGCCCTGCAGTACGCCTCACGCGCCGGGGTGCCGATCGCCGATCTCGTTAGGCTCTACGATACGACCACCGATCCTCAGATGAAGGACGCGCTCATCGGGTTCTACGCACAGAGCGGCGACAAACTGGCGGTGGATAAGCTGCTCTCCATTGCCAAGAGCGACGAGAACCCTGGCATCCGACGGCGCACGATTGCCCAGCTCTCGCGCTCGGAGGATCCACGGGTGAAGGAGTTGCTCAAGGAGCTCATCGAGCGCTGAGTGGCGCAGGCGAGCGCGACTGAAACAGTTGGGTGGCAGAGGACGCTCGGCGATGGTGCGCGTCGTCACAGCACGCGACGCGCATCGCGAATAGAATGCGCGCCAGCCCTCCAACACATACCGATCAATGAATCAGCTGCGTTCGCTTGCCGGGCTCGCGATCCTCGTCGCGGTATCGGCTTGCAAGATGGCGCACGAAGACGTGCGCGCCGACAGTGTCCACGTCGCCGAGCAGGTAAAGCTCACCAATCAGCTCGCGGCCCAGAAGGACTCGCTGATGACTGTCGTGCTCGACGCCGACAAGTTCATCTCGCAGATCGATAGCCAGATCACGAAGGTCCGCGACCTTCCCGCACCGAAGCGGAAGAAGGACTCCGAGAGTCCGATCCAGGATCAGCTCCAGGCGCGCCGCGATCTGCTCGCCCGCGTCGATGCGCTGGTGAAGCGCGCGCAGACAACCGCGCGTGAGCTGGCCGCGAGCCGAGGACATGTGAAGCAACTGGCCGCCGACAGCGCGCACTTTGCGCAGTCGATCGATGGCGATCAGAAGATGATCGCCGATCTGAACTCGACGATCCAGCGTCAGACCGCGCGGCTGAACACGATGCAGCTCGCGGTCGACAGTCTCGCCGGCGCTAACGCGAAGCTCGGTACCGAGCTCGCGCTGCTGCAGACCACGCATAACAAGGCGTATTACGTGATCGGCGACGAAGAGGATCTGCTCAAGAAGGGAATCATTGTTCGTGAGGGTGGCGCCAATCTGCTCCTCGCCCATCCGGGGCGCACGCTTCAGCCGGCACGCACTCTCGACCCCGCGCTGTTCACGGCTATCGATCAGCGTTCGGTGCGCGAGATTCCAGTTCCTGACTCCACGCGGCACTACGCCATCGTCTCCCGCCAGAGCCTCGATGACGCCGACGTCACATCGCGCGATCACACGTCGTTTCGCGGCAACCTGAAGATCAAGGATGCCGACCGCTTCTGGTCGCAGTCGAAGTACCTGATCATTCTCGAGCGCTGAACCGGTAAGTAGCTGCTGAACGGGTCGGGCCAGGGGCGAGGAAGTATTCTCGCCCCTGGCCCGTTTGCTCGCCTGTGCTTGCGTTTTGGAGGTGGGGAATCCAAGGTAGCTTCGCGCAACGTGCCGCGATTAGTCCTTACCTTCATTCCCTCTTCTCTTGTCTCAGCCAAACGTCGTCACGGCCACGCCGCAGGCTTCGCTCTGGGAAGATTTCGTCGACATCATCTTCGCGCCCGCGAATGTCTTTCGGAGGCGCGAGCGCGACAGCTGGCTCATTCCCCTGCTCATCGTGACGATCGCCGTGGCGGTACTCGCGTTCGCGAGTCGCGGCGTCATGCAGCCGGTGATGGACGCCGAGTTCGAGCGCGTCGCCGAGGGAATGCGCAAGAATCCGCAGATCACCGAGGATATGATCGATCGCGCGCGGAGCGTGGGCGCATGGTTCGCGACATGGGGACCGGTGATCTTCACGCCGATCTCGATCGTGATCGTGGGCTTCATGACCTGGCTGGTCGCGAAGCTCGTCGATTCCCGGCAGACGCTGCATGCGGCGATGGTGGTTGCGGCTTACTCGTTCGTTCCCCGGGTCATTCAGTTCATTGCGAATGCGGTGCAAGGGCTCGTACTGAGCCCCGATCGGCTGAACGGGGTGATCAAGCTGTCGTTCAGCCCGGCGCGTTTTCTGGACCCGGCAACGGCGAACCCGGTTCTCGTTCAGGTCCTCAATCGCTTCGACCTGTTCACGATCTGGGTAACTGTCCTTCTCGCCATCGGCGTCTACGTCACGGGCCGTGTCACCAAGAGCCAGGCGGTAATCGCAGGCGTGCTGTTCTGGATTGTCGGCGCGATTCCGGCCCTCCTCGGCGCGATACGCCAGGCAGCCGCGGCGTCGTAGGCCGAGAAGCGATCGCCGCCATGGCTCACACTACCGACGTCATCGTCGTCGGACTCGGAGCGATGGGCAGCGCCGCGCTCTATCACCTAGCGCAGCGCGGTGTGCGTGTGATCGGCTTCGATCGATTCGCGCCACCTCATACTCTCGGCTCGACGCACGGGTTGTCGCGCATCATCCGCGAGTCCTACTACGAGCATCCGCGATACGTGCCGCTGGTGCAGCGCGCGTACGAGCTCTGGGCCGAGCTGGAACGTCGTGCGGCGCGCCGTCTATTCTATCAGACGGGCGGCCTGATGATTGGCGACGAAGATGGCGTCCTCGTGGCTGGGGCGCTTCGGAGCGCGCGCGAGCACGGCCTCGCGCATGAAATGTTGAGTGCGAAGGAGGTCCGGAGCCGCTTTCCGGCGTTCACGCTCCCCGATCAGATGAATGGATTCTTCGAGCCCCGTGCAGGTGTGCTCGATCCGGAAGGATGCGTGGACGCTCATCTGCAGCTCGCGGCTGCCGCCGGGGCCGAGGTGCGAGCAAACGAGCCAATTCGGGAGTGGAGCGTAAGAGCTGGCCGTGTTCGCGTGGTGACGGAGCTCGGCAGCTACGATGCGGCGCGCATGGCACTCTGCGCCGGCGCATGGAATCCTGCCCTGATCGACGACGATTCGATCACGCTCCGGGTCGAACGCCAGGTAATGCACTGGTTCACGCCAGCGCGAACTCCGGAGCTGTTTGCGCCGGAACGGTGTCCGATCGCCATGACCGAGTACGCTCCCGATCGAATCTTCTACTTCGTGCCGGACAGCGGCGATGGCGTGAAGGCGGCGATCCATCACGAGGGGGAGGTGACCGACCCGGATGCGATACGGCGCGAGGTCGCCGACGAGGATGTGGCGCCGGTGACTGACCTGCTCAGGCGCTATCTACCGAACGCGGCTGGCGCGTTGCGTGGCTCGGCCACCTGCCTCTACACCAACACGACCGATGGCCATTTCCTGCTCGCTCCCCACGCACGCCACGAGGAGGTCCTCATCGTGAGCGCGTGCTCCGGACATGGCTTCAAGTTCGCGAGCGCCATTGGCGAGGCAGTTGCGGACCTGACAATGTCGCTGCCGAGACCCGATCTCATCCCGTTCGGCCGGCAACGTCCGGTTATGAACCAGCCCGGGCCATTCGGTATCATTGACTCGCGATAGATAGACGATTATCTATATCTCCAATGCCGATCGACCCCGAACGCTTCGAACGTATCGCCAAGGCGCTCGCCGATCCGCGGCGGTTCCAGATCCTGGAGAAGATCGCCAACTGCCGCGAAGTGGGATGTCAGCGGTTGTGTGAGCAGTTTCCAGTCGCACAGCCAACGATGTCGCACCATCTCAAGGAATTGGCGCGCGCCGGGCTCATCGAGCCCTGGCGAGAGGGGCAATTCGTGTTCTATCGGTTTCGAGCCGATGCGCTGCACGATTACCTGAACGCGCTCGAGGCACGTCTGGGGATGAACGCGCCGGCTGGCGGCCAACGATTGGCCGAGGCGCGGCGGCGCGAGGTGGCTGAACGGGCTCGCCGGGAGACCGGCGGCTGAGTCCATGAGGCCGAGCTGAGTGCGGGATCAAAATCGGCCTTCTCGTAGTTATATAGATGGATATAGAAATGCCGATTCTGAGAATCGGCGGAGGTGAACGAATGAGCGAAGCCCGAAACGCGCTGCATGTCCGTGAAGTGACGGACGAGACGTTTGCTACGGAGGTCGAGGCGCATCGCGGAGCGGCGATCGTCGATCTCTGGGCGGAGTGGTGCGGGCCGTGCCGTGCACTCGGCCCCATCGTTGACGACCTCGCGCGCGAGTTCGAGGGACGGGTGAAGGTCGCCAAGCTGGACATCGATAACAATCCGGTGACCACCGCGCGGTACAACGTGCGGTCGATCCCGACGCTTCTCTTCTTCCGCGACGGACAGCTCGTGGAGTCTGTCGTTGGACTACGTTCGAGGAACGAGCTCGCCGCGCGCATCGCCAAGCTCGCGGCGTGAGGAGGGGGTGACGGAGGGCGGGGGAGGAATTGAGATGAAGTCGAAGAATTCGAGAGTGGCCAAGCGGCTTCCCGCGCGCGCTGACGTTACGGCGGCGGAGGGGGCCGAGCTGCTCGATCTGTACATCGCCGAGCTGTCGCGCGCCCCGGTGCTCTCGGCAGCCGATCAGAAGGTGCTCGCGCGCCGGTATCGCGACGCGTCGCTGCCTAACGCGGAGCGCGAGGCCGCGCGCGCGGAGCTCATTCGCGCCAACCTGCGCTTTGCCTTTTCGATCGCGAAGCAGTACCAGCACCGTGGACTCAATCTCGAGGATCTCGTGAGCGAGGCCAACGCGGGGCTCGTGCGCGCGGCGGACAAATACGATCCGGACGTCGGCGTGAACTTCATCAGCTACGCCGTATGGTGGATTCGGCAGGCACTGTCCTCGTCGGTGACAAAGCACGGCCACGCCGTGCGCGTGCCGTTGGGGCGCGCGACGGACGTGACGCGAATCGCGCGCGCGCAGCATGTGCTGCGTGACAAGCTGGGTCGCGAGCCGAGTGATGAGGAGGTCGCGCAGATCGCGGAGCTCGACGTGGAGCTCGTGCGCAGCATTCGCGCGCTCTCTCAGCCGACGTACTCGTTCGACGAGCCGGTTGCCGGTCGCCGTGGCGATCCGTCCCGGCTCACACTCGCCGACGTCATCGCCGTCGAGCCGGCGGACGACGCGGCGAGCACTGCTCCGTCGCTGGAAAATGAATCGCGCCGCGCGGCGCTCGACCGGGCGATGGACGTTCTCAGCCCGCGCGAGCGGCAGGTGCTCGTGATGTACTATGGTCTCGGCGGCGACGAGCCGATGACCCTGAAGCAGATCGGACACGCCTTCGGCGTGAGCCGGGAGCGCGTGCGGCAGTTGCGGGAACGCGCATTGGGACGGTTGCGCAGCGAGAAGGCACGGCAGCTGTTCCAGGAGTCCGCGGCGTGATCGCGGCCGCGGAGCTCGAGCCCCTCGCTGTCCCGGACAGCGAGGCGCTCGACGCGTACTCGCGCGCCGTCGTTGGCGCGGTGGAGAAAGTCGGGCCGGCCGTGGTGCATCTGGAAGTCAGCGGCATCGCGGTCCCGTCCAATCGTCGTGGACGCGCGCCGGTGGAAACAACCGGCACCGGGTCAGGGTTCTTTTTCACTCCCGACGGCTTTCTGCTCACCAACAGCCACGTCGTGCATGGCGCGCGTGAAGTGCGGGCGACGTTCGTCGACGGCGCCACGCATGTCGCGTATCCAGTGGGTGACGATCCGTCGACCGACCTCGCCGTGCTCAAGGTCGATAGCGCGGCACCGGCGTTCGGCGCGTTGGGCGATTCAGCGCGCATTCGGCAAGGGCAACTCGTCGTCGCCATCGGCAATCCATTGGGATTTCAGGCGACTGTCACGGCCGGCGTCGTCAGCGCGTTAGGCAGAACGATGCGGTCGCAGTCGGGGCGGCTCATCGACGGCGTGATTCAGACCGATGCGGCGTTGAATCCGGGAAATTCCGGCGGGCCACTCGTGAACGCGCGCGCCGAAGTCGTCGGCGTCAACACGGCGATCATCGCCGGCGCGCAAGGTATCTGTTTCGCCATTCCAGCGAGTACGGCCCAATTCGTCGCGTCGCGACTGATTCGCGACGGTCGCGTGCGGCGCAGCTACATCGGGGTCGTCGGGCAGACAATCGCACTCACGCGCCGGCACGCCCAGCGATTCCATCTCGCCGTGCAGGGTGGTGTGCTCGTCACGGACGTGGCACCGGATGGGCCAGCGGCCCGCGCCGGTCTTCGGCAGCGCGACATCATCATCGGTCTCGAGAACGGTGTCGTCGGCAGCGTGGACGATCTGCAGCGCCAGCTCACTGAAGATCTGATTGGCCGCGACGCCGAGCTGTCGATTCTCCGAGCCGGAGCTCAGCAAACGCTGCGTGTCCGTCCGGCGGAAATCGATACGGCGTGAGCGTCGGCGCGCCTGACGCTCTCGCGTCAGGCGCGCCGGGCCTCCGTCGCCGTGGCGCGATTCAGCAAATCGAGAAGCTCGCGATCCGACAGCGCTTCCCATGTGTCGGGAATCGGAGCGACCCGCCGCCATTCGGCGCCGCTCTGGAACGCGAGCCATCCATTACGGAACTCCGGTTCGACGGAAACCCGCGGCTCGCTCTTCTGTCGGCGGTCTCCAGCGACACGGTTGCCGCGCCGTCGCTCGCGACCCGCACGCCGATCGATGATGGACGGTCGCGTGTCCCAGACGTCCCACCACCGTCCGCTGTCGTCCTGCACTCTTCGGTGAGCCATCGTGACGCCACTCCTGCGCGCGTAGCTAGCCACGCGCGATGATGTGTTTCCGCCGGTGGCGCTGAAAGTTTTGGGCCGTTGCGGCGTTAACCGTTGAATCCGTCCAGATTGTGACGGGTCTCACTAATTGGCGCGCGACGACGTCGACTTCTCCACTCGAGAGCCAAACCCAGTAACGCCAACACTACCAGCCGCGCGGCAACCCAACCCTGATCGATGCTGAACGCGAGATCATAACCGCTGACCGCCGGAATTCCAGCGGCGGCGAGAACGCTGTCGCGCCAGACTTCTCCACCGCTCCAGAGGACTTCGGGCGCGTGATACTGTTGCTCCACATCCATGGTCGATTCCCGCAGTTCCCGCCGCGCGGCGGTATCGCCCCGTATCGCGCGGGTTGCGAGTGCGCGCATGTGGTCTCCGGTGATTCGCGAACGCGGCGGCGCATAGATCGCCGCGAACGGAATGAGCCAGTCGATGGTATCCACGACGGTCGACGGAGCGACGCCGGCGACGGCAGCATAGCGGGTGGTGCTGCGGACTGCGCGCACGCGCCACGGGGGAAAGAGAAGGGCGAGCGCCGCGGCGACCGCGAGGCCAATTACGATCAAGCGACGGTATCGCCCCACTCGCTCTCAGGACGGTGACGACTGTCGGGTGGCAATCCGAGCGGCGTCGAAGCAGAGGGGTTTCGTCTCGTCCTCGGGAGCGCGTGCTTCAGCCGGAACGGCTGGCGGCGGAGTCCCCACCCAGACGATGCATCGCCGCGACGGCAGCCGATCGTGGGTGGCCACACCCCACCAGCTTCGCCGATCGGTGCTGAAAATCTCGACGTGCACCCCCTCCGGAAGGCGCACCGAGGGCAGCGAGCGAAGCGATGGTGTGTAGCGCGTGGAGTCGTAGTAGAAGCCTTCCTGCGCCGTGACGAGTCCGTCGAGCGCCGAACGCAGCGACGCTTCGTAACGGCGGCGCTCACTGCCGGCGCGATAGCGAATGAGCGCGACGAGCACGATGAGGAGCACGAGCCCGACTCCGGCGCCGACGACATATCTCGTCGTGAGAAATCGAGAGCGCGGCCGGTTCTGCGGAGGCGGAGCGGGCGTGGGTGTCGTGACCGCGGAGCCCATTGCTCGTTAGGCGCGATCCGGATGACGAGGATGCGTGTCGTCGCGCGCGGGCATGTCGCCCCTCGGGATCCCGTCAGGCTGCTCGACGAGCCGGTCGGCGTACCCGATCGTCGAGAGCGAGCCGTCGAGGACGACGCGCTCGAGTATGCGATGTGGTCGGGGCTCGAGCATCGCAAAGCGACGATCGAGAACGCGCAGCCGCGCCTGAGACGCGACGAATGCCACGGCAAAGACGCCGATGCCGCAGAGCAGGCTGTTCGGCGCGGAGCGTCCCGCGTCGGGCGTGAGCGCCACCGCCATCGAGTACAGCCAGACGAAGGCGCACATGGCGAGCAGCGCGTGACCAGCGGAGACCAGCAGTCGATCGCGCATTGGAAGCGCTCCTGAATATGAACGGTTGCTCGTTAGGCTCGGCCGCGGGCGGCCCCGGATCGTCTGGGCGATGCGCCACATCATGCGGAGCGAGAGGCCCAGTGCCACGACCAGCACCACGTCGGCGACGTTGAAGCTCACGGTGTCGCCGGCCGCTCCGGTGAAGGCGAGGAAGTCGACCACGCCGCGCGGCGGGATCAAGGCGTCAGCAAGGTTGGCCGCGCCCGATCCCAGAAGCATGCCGAGAATAGCCGGCGCACCGGCGTCGATCGCGGTGAGCTGACGGCAGACCCGCAGGACGAGAACGGCGACGACCATTGTGAGCAGCATCGTGAGCGGGAGCTCGAGTCCCCCACCTGCTCTGCCGCCCGCCAGGTGCGTGTTGTTGACGACGGCGAGATGCCAACCGGCGCCGAAATATCGGTCGCTCTCGGCATCGAGACTGCGCAGCGCCCACTGCTTCGTCGAGAAGTCGGCGATGAAGACGAGACTCGCGGCCACCGCGAGCCGATCGAAAGGCCCTCGATTCACAAGCGCTCGACTCGTTATGGCGTGGTGCGCGCCGCCCCGGCGGGCGAAGCGGTCGGCGGCTGGCCGCGGACACGAGTGTGAAAGACCACTGTTGGCCGAGCACGTCCCGCCGCGCGCGCGGTGACGTTGAACGCTCCCGTATCAGGAGCCGCCTGCCAGACCGTTCGGGCGACGCCAGCGCTATCGGTGGAGGCTTCGGCGGGATTGACGTTCCCCTTCCCTTCGACCTCGAATCGGACCGATACGCCGCGCTGCGCATTACCGCGCGAGTCGGAGACCTTCACCTCGAGATTGCCGAACGACCCCGGAACAACGACCGAATCCGGACCGGCGACCGCGGCGAGACTTGGCCGCGTGAATTGCGGGATCACGATCAGCAGCAGCAACGCGACGATCACGAGAATGGCAACGGTCTCGAAGATCGAGAAACCGTTTCGAACGGAACCCCTCACAGGATCTCCCCCGAGCGCAGCTAACGAATTGACGAACGCGGCTATCAGTGATTAAGGAATGCCGCGCCAATTGCAACAGCCAATTTGCAAGAAGCGCGTCGTTCCGTAATCGCCGATCTCTCGGGTCAGGCTGCGGGCAGGCGCTTTAGGCGGTTTCTCTCTCGCGGAGCTTCGACGTCCTCGCGCCCGTTTCTCCCGCGTTGCCGGGGCTGAACGTGAGCTTGATGCCGCCGAAACGCAGCTCGGCGGCGCCCTGGATGATCGCCTCGCCTTCGATGCGCCGGCCGTCAACGAACGTCCCGTTCGTGGAGGCGAGGTCGATGAGGTGCCAGACGGAGCCGCGGCGGAGGAGCGTGGCGTGGGCACCCGAAACGCTGTCGTCCGCTAGCCGAACGTCGTTCTCGGCGCTTCGCCCGATGTGAATGACCGGCCGTTCGACGGGAAATCGCGCGCCCTGAAGGGGTCCGTCGCTCAGCACTTCCATGATGGCGAGTGCACGGCGGTCGGCTTCGTTCGCCTCGGATCGAGTGAGTGGCGCCACGATCTCAAAGCGAAATTCGTGCTCTCCGATCCGTATCACATCACCCTGGCCAAGCTGCTGTGAGCCGCGCACTTTGGTCCCGTTCACAAGCACACCGTTGGTGCTCCGATCGGTGATGATGTAACCATGGAGGGCGGGCGCGATCAGCGCATGCTGTCGCGATACTGCTGTTGCGGGAAGAACGACCTGACAGACAGGGTCGCGGCCGATATGGAGCCCGCTCGGCGGCACTCCGTGAACCGAGCCTTTGCTCAGATCGATGATCCGAGCGCCGAAATCGTCCGGGGTCGTGCTGTCCGGAACGACAGGTGGAATGGCGGAAAGTTGTTCGTCCTCGATCCCCACCTGAGACGCGGTGCTGTCGACGAGCGACAGCTCGCCGTAGCGGATCCGGCAGTCGCGGACTTCGATCCGTGCGCCGTGGGTCAGCTGTCTGGGCTCTGCGCCCAGGATGTATCCCTCCACGCGGACTGGCAGTGTATTGCCGGTAGCGCGAATCGACGCCGGCGTGCCCGGAATGACAGTGATGACCGCGAACGGCGGCAGCCCGGTAAGCGCGGGCGCATTGACCGAGCCGGCGCCCCGCCCCCCGAGCATGTTCTCGCCTATTCGGAGCGGATAGCGCTCCC
>DATEPP010000367.1:0-8185 GCA_035273165.1 Gemmatimonadaceae bacterium | reverse complement strand
CATCTGGCGTGGAACGTTCGACGCCTTTCCATCAACGAGCGCGCGCCGACGCGCTGACATTGCCGGCGCGCGGACGCTCCCGTTCGTCGCCCGCGCGCAGTGCCTGCTCGCCGCCGCGGCAGTGCGTGAGCCGCTCGCTTTCGATCTCCGAGGCGACGCGGTCGTCGCGGCGGGTGCGCGCATACTCGATCTGATGGTCTCCGCGGCGGATGGTGGGGCTGATACGAATGCCCCGATCGAGGCACGGCTGGCGGCTGGATGGAAGATTCCGCGCCGCGCCGTCGGATTACTACGCGTCGCGATCATCCTCTCGGCCGATCACGAGCTGAATGTCTCGGCGTTCACGGCACGCTGCGTCGCGTCCGCGGGCGGCAGTCCGTACGGCGCGGTCATCGCCGGACTCGCCGCGCTCGAGGGGATCAAGCACGGCGGCCTAACGACCCGCGTCGAGTCGATGCTCGAGGCGATGCGTCGCGAGCGAAGTGGTCACGACGCGCTTGCGGCGCGGCTCCGCGAGGGAGCAGCGCTCGACGGATTCGGTCATCCGCTGTATCCCGACGGTGACCCGCGCGCGACCGAGTTGCTCGCGCGCCTGGATGAACGCTACCCGCGCTCAGCCGAGCTGCGCTTCGCGCGCGACGTCGCCGCGGCGGCGTGGACTGCATTGGAACAACGTCCAACGATCGACTTCGCTCTCGCGACGTTGACGCGCGTTGCTGGTCTGCCGCCGAGGTCAGGGCTCGCGCTCTTCTCCATCGGCCGCACGATCGGTTGGATCGGGCACGCGATCGAGCAGTACGCGAGCGGCACGCTCATCCGCCCGCGAGCGAAGTATGTCGGACCGGTCGCGGGTTAGGGACCCTCATGTCATCCCGAGCGAAGCGAGGGAACTGCATTTTCTTCCGCCCTTGATGCATCCCTGAGGAATGGACTGGAATGGACGCAGATTGCGCAGATTGCGCAGATTTCGCAGATACAGAAAAAGAGCGGAACGCTTTTTTGAAAAAGGCGTTCCCGCTCTTTTTTCAGCGGTTTCAGCGACGTGTCAGCGTCATCAGCGTTCCCTCACGGACTGCGCCGCAGGGATGGTTCAAAGAGCGATAGTTCAGATCCCTCGCTTCGCTCGGGATGACAAATGGGGTTCCGGGATGACAAGAGGGCTCTACCCAGCCCGGACTAGAAGACCACTCTTGCCCCCGCATCGATCGGCTTCAGACCCTTACCCTTCAACAGCGCATTGAACGAGGCCAGATCGCGTTGGAGAAGGCGATCGAGCGCGGAGCGCGTATCGCGAATCTTTCCCGCGAGAATCCCCTGAACCTCGCGCTGTTGGGAGGTCGGAGTGAAATCGGAGGCGCCGATGCCACCCGCCAGCCAGCTGATCTGACCCGCGGCCTGTACCGGATAGCGCACCTCATCCTGGCCGTGACCCGTGAGGCGGAGATCGACCAGCTGCCCCTCCACGGCCATGAACCTGTGCTCGAGCGTGTCGCCCGCCTGGCGGATGTCGGCGGTCGCTCCGCTCGTGCTGCCTAACGACTCGAGCTGCGCGCGCACATTCTCGATCGTGCCGAGCATCTCCGCCGCGGCCTTGTGGTCGCGCTGGAGCGCCAGGAGCGCGTCGCTCGATGCCTTGATGTCGGCGAGCGTCTCGGCCTGGTTGGGATCGCGAAGCACCTCGACCGGCTTGGTGAACGACTGCCCGTTTGCCGTGAGCTTCACCGTGTAGCGGCCCGGCGGCATCAGCACCGCGATCGTGCCGAAGCCAGGCGTGTCACGCGTGCCGTCGCGCGCCATCGCGAAATCGGGATCATTGACCGGCTTGGTGCGGAGACGCGGGCCGCGCGATGCCGTGTTGCGAAGATCCCAGCTGGTCCGGTTGAGCCCCGCATGCGTCGTCGAGTCGCGGATCGTGCGAATGACGGAGCCGCTCGCGTCCATCACGTCGATCGTGACTGGCGTCGGCGACGCGAGCCAGTAGTTGATGCGTGCGCCATACTCAGGGTTCGTTCCCGCCGTCGGATCGTCGTTCATCGAGTAGTTGCCGGCGACGTCGGTGAAGCGATAGGCGGGGCGGATGGGGAAGAGATGCGCACGCGACGCCTGGATCTGCGGCGTCAGCTGCTGCAGCGGGGAGAGGTCGTCGAGAATCCAGATGCCGCGGCCGTAGGTGGAGATCACGAGGTCGTCGAAGTGCTCCTGAACCATCATGCCGTATACCGGCGCGTGCGGCAGCCCCGATTGCAGCGGCGCCCAGTGCGCGCCGTCGTCGAAGGAGACATACAGTGAGTTCTCGGTGCCGAGGTAGAGCAGACCGCGCCTAACGGGATCCTCGCGGATGATGTGTGCGTAGCTGAGCGGGCTCTTGGGGATGCCGTTCACGATCAGCTGCCAAGTCTTTCCATAATCGGCGGTCTTGTAGACCCATGGATCGCGGTTGTTCTCCTGATGCGCGTCGACGATGATGTATGCCGTGCCGGCGTCGTAACGCGACGGCTCGATGTGGCGCACGGAACCCCACGTCGGAATGCCGGGGATGTTCGCGGTGACGTTCGTCCACGACGCGCCGCCGTTGCGCGTGAGCTGCACGAGCCCGTCGTTCGTCCCCACCCAGATGAGCCCCGGCGTCAGCCGCGACTCGGCGATCGCGTAGACGACGTCCGCGTACTCGACGCCGATATCGTCCGGCGTTAGGCCGCCCGAGATCTGCTGTTTCGACTTGTCGTTGCGCGTGAGGTCGGGACTGATGACGCGCCAGGTGCGCCCGCCATCCGTCGTCATGTGCACGAACTGGCTGCCGGTGTAGATCTTGTTGTGGTCGTGCGGCGAGATGGTGAACGGCGGATCCCAGACGAAGCGATACTTCACGTCAGCCGCGGGATAGCCGCCCGTGCTCAACGGCCAGACCTCGACGTTCTGCCCCTGACGTCGCCGCTCGTCGAACCTGACGACGATGCCGCCGCGAGCGCCCGAGCCGGAGCCCGTCGACCAGATGACATTCGAGTCGACAGGATCGGGCGTCGCCCAACCGCTCTCGCCACCTTCGACGCCGTGCCACTCGCTACGCGCGATCTGATTTCCCGTGCGACTGTTGCTCGGCCCACGGTACGACGGGCCGTCCTGCTTGTTGCCGTACACGTAGTACGGGATCCGATTGTCGACGGTGACGTGATAGATCTGCGCGATCGGCAGCTGCACGCGCAGCCAGCTGCGGCCGCGCGTCGTCGAGATCGAGACGCCCGCGTCATTGGCGACGGCCATCCGATTCGCGTTGGTGGGATCGATCCACATGTCGTGGTTGTCGCCGCCCGGAGCAGCCATCGGAACAACCGCAGTTGTATCTCCCGTGCGATTCGCTGCTGTAACGGCGCCGCCCGGCACACCGGGTGCGCCGGCGGGAGGAGCACCGCGTCCCGCGCCGCCCGCCCCGCGTCCTCCTGGCCGCGTCGTCAGGCCGCCGTCGAGCGAGCGGCTGAATGTCGCGCAGAGGAAATACATCTCGTCCGGATTGTCGGTCGACACCACGGTCCGCGTGTAATACGGCTGCCGGCAGGCCAGGTCGCGGTCGTAGCTCACCACGCGCCAGTTCGCGCCACCGTCGTCCGATCGCCAGAGCTCTCCGTTGTCGGTCGGCCGGCCGTGCAGCGGATTGCCGTCGCCTGTCTCGATCAATGCGTAGACGCGATTCGGATTGGAACGCGCGATGGCGAGACCGATCTTGCCGATCTCGTGCGTCGGGAGCCCGTGCCCCGCCAAGCGGGTCCAGGTAGTGCCACCGTCCGTACTCGTGAAAATCCCACTGCCCGGCCCACCGCTCTCGCGCCCCCAGGTGTGCATCTCCAGCTGCCACATGGCGGCGAAGAGGACCTGCGGATTGGTGGGGTGCATGACGACGTCGATGCCACCCGTGTTGCGGTCGACGAAGAGCACACGCTGCCAGTGCGCGCCGCCGTCAGTGGTTCGGTAGATCCCCCGCTCCTCTTGTGGTCCGTAGCTGAAACCCTGCGCGGCGACGAAGACAATCTCCGGATTGGTGGGATCGATGGCGATGCGTCCGACGCGTCCCGCGGAATCGAGGCCCATCTTCCGCCACGTGCGCCCGGCGTCGGTGGACTTGTACACACCATTTCCCGCCGATATGTGACTTCTAATCCACGGCTCGCCGGTGCCCGCCCAGACGATGTTCGCGTTCGACGGCGCGACCGCAAGTGCGCCGATCGACGAGACGTCCTGCTCGTCGAAGATCGGCGACCAGTGAATCCCGCCGTCGATGGTCTTCCAGACGCCGCCGGACGCCGCGCCGGCGTAGTAGACGTTCGGATCGCCGGGTACTCCGACTACGGACGCGACCCGATTCCCGACCGGGCCGACGTACCGCCAGCGGAGCTCCGCGGCGGTCGAGGGGTCGAATGACGTTAGGCGGGCGGGTTGGGCTCGTTGGGGGCGCGCCTGGTGCGCTACGAGGACGAGGAGGGCGAGTGAAAGAGGGATGCGCGAGGGCATGGGTCCACGGGTGGAGGGATATGGACCAATCATTCCCTCGATTGGCGAGGCTGGCAAGCCGGTAGCCACTGTCTCGGCCTGGATGGCTTTCGAGAGGGTAGGCGTCAACTGGTATCGACGGCGAAATTTCTCCAAAGGCCCCGGAACTGCAGGATTGCTCCGAGCGCGAGGAAAGCCCGATGTGTAACGAGCCTCGACGAAGCCTTTGTGAGGGCACACAGTCGCGCTCCGCGAGCAGCAGGATCCTATCCCGCGCTCAGTCGCCGCGAAGGACAGTCACCGGATCAACGCGCGTGACTCCTCGTACCGCGAGCCACGTTGTTCCGAGACTGAGCAATAGAATTGCGATGAGGACTGTCGCGTACACTGATGGATCGGTTGGTTCGATCTGAAACAAATACGGCCGTAATTGTCGCTCCACGAGCGGTGCGATGAGAAGTCCTACAACGCAACCGCCCGCGAGGCCGGTCGCGGTGACTCTCATCAATAGTCGGGCAATCGACGCCGTCGACGCCCCCACAGCAAGACGAATAGCAGCTTCTCGGCGTTTGTTCCGAACACTCCGGGCAGCGACTCCGTAAGTGCCGATCGCTGCAAGCAGCGTCGCGATCAAACCGAACAGCGTCATCAACACCGATCGATAGCGCTCACCGGCGAACGTGCGGCGGAGCGCACTCGACATCACCTCCACTCTTCGAATGCCAATACCAGGGGCTGCACGTCGAATCGTCTCGCGGACGCTCTCGGCGATCGTCGCCGGATTCGTCTGCGTGCGAATCAACACCGACAGCTGCCAGCTTCCCGATTGGGCGAATGGCAGGTAGATGGTGGGTTCCAGATCCTGGGAAAGCGTCGCAAAGTGGATATCATCGACAACGCCGACGATCCGACGCCACGCACCAAGCACTTTCACTCGTTCGTCGAGCGGCGAGACATCGGCAAAGTCGCGTTTCGCGAGAGCCGCGCTCACGATGGCGACCAGCTCCGAGCCGCGTTTGTCATCGATCGTGAACTCTCGACCGGCCCGCCGGCGAATTCGCATCGTGGAGAAGTAGGATGGAACGATGGCCCTGAATTGCGCGGGGTGTTGCGACGCAGGTTGCTGCCCATTCAGTGTTACTCTGGTGTTGCTCAGTACACCAATGATCGGCGCTTCCGAAATCCCCGTCACTCCAACAACGCCGGGCAACGCCGAAAGGTTTGCAAACAAGTCGGCGTATGTCACGCGCAGGCGAGCGCTATCGGCCCACATGTCTGTCGGAATGATCGGCTCGACGACAAGTAGGTTGTGGTCATCGAAGCCCGGTGGGACCTGCGCGATCCGCTGGGACGTGCGATACAGGAGCGCGGCGCCGATCAGCACAACAATCGCAAGCGCGACCTGGAAACCCGTGATGAGTTGTGGAAGAACGTATCCGCGTGATGTCGTGCGCTCCCCTCCGCCCGCGATCACGGTAGCGGCCTGGATGCGAGAGGCCGCGAGAGCAGGAATGCAGCCAGAAATGAGAGAGCTGAACAGGATCGCACCGATACCAAACGCGAGAACACGCAAGTCCAAGTGCAGTGCAGTAATTGCGGAAAGCTCGATTGGCGCGGCCGCGACGAGCAGACGCAGCCCGAGTGAGGCCAAGGGGAATGCGAACACTGCTCCGACAGAGCAGAGAGCGATGCTTTCCGCGATAAACTGTCGTATGAGCACTGCCCGCCGAGCTCCCAGGGCGACGCGCATCGCGAGCTCCCGCTGACGAGCCGCGGCCTCTGAGAGAGAGAGCAACGCGACGTTTGCGCATGCAATGAGCAGTAGGAAGCACGACGCCGCAAAAAGGATCAAGAGCGGTCCGCGCGCACCTCTTGTCTGATCATGCTGCCAGGGAACGACGCGGACTCCTCGCGATGCGCGATCTTCGGCCGTCTGATGAATGGCATTCTGGACGACCTGCTCAGCTGAACTGATTGATGCGCCGAGCTTGAGACGGCCGAGCATCTCGAAGTTCTGCCTCGTCGCGTCCTCGAACTCTGTCGAATCGAGACCCGCGGGTATCCAAAATTCGCTGAATACCGTGCCCCCATAACTGCCGGACACCGCGTCGCGCTGCGGATCAAGCGTGAGACCATGCGGAAGGATTCCGATGATTACGAAGGATCCTTGTTCGAGATTGACGGTGCGCCCGATGATGTCGCGACTCGATCCATAACGAGTTCGCCACGTCTCTTCGCTGACGAGCGCCACGCGCTGTGCGTTCGGGACGTCGTCATTCGGCGCAAACAATCGACCGGCAACCGGCGAGATACCCAAGACGTGAAATATCGTCCAACTGGCCTTGGTTACCCGCACATAATCGACGTGCCCCCCGACGACGAGGGGCAAGCTTTCCTCCGCCCAGATGGCCACATCGTCGAACACGGTGCCCGCCGAACGAACCGCCCGATACTGCGGTATGGAGACCGGCGTCCTATCCCACTTCGCTGCCAATACGGGATTCTTTTTCCATTCAGGGACTGTCTCCCAGATGGCGACGAGCCTTTTGGCGTCCCGAAACGGCAGAGGCCTGAGCAAAACTCCATCTACGAACGTGAACAGTGTCGTCGCTGCCGCGAGTCCCACCACGATCGTAGCGATCGCCGCCGCCGAGGCGAGTGGTCGCTGGCGAAGCCTTCGTAGCGCGAACTTGAAATCCGATATGAGCGACACGAGCGCCTCCGAGGCGCATTTGCCATCTCCAAAGGCCTTCGAGAGCTCAGCGTTTGGTCAAGCCCGACAGCTCTCAGCCACGCCAGAGCAAATTGCGAGCAACTGAGTCCGTATCGCTACTGCAATTCCAGGCAATGTGTCGAGTCCACGTTGGCTAAGGCCGTTTACACAAGCCGTTCGCCGTGCTCGACCGTTGCAGGAGAGAGGGAGTGGCCCAATTGAGCAGCTCTCTTCGGCAGCCGATGAACCAGTGGTGTTTCCGGCCGCAGCGATGCGGGCGTCGCAAGGCGGGTGGCTACGGATCCTGGACTTCTCCTGTGCAGGGGAGCATCAACTGCTCGAAGAACTAAACTGCCGGAAACTTCTGAACCTGCCGGATTGCTCCGCGCAAGTGAAAACGTCCCGCGCGCGACGAGCCCGGGCGAATGCTTGTGAACGGCACATCGCTCGGGTTCTGTGCGGTGAAGCCGACCGAGGTCGTTCACAAATCATTTGCAGCTATTGGCGAGTGGACACAAGAATGCCATCGGAGCGATCCGGCCGTTCCAGGCCGTTTCCGGCAGTTTCGTAGTTAATCCAGTTGATGCAGGCCTAACGAGGAATCATCGGCCGGTCCCGAACCCCCTCTCACTCCGTCCGCAGAGCAGTATTCGGGTCCACCCGCGTCGCCTTCCACGCCGGGATGCCGCTCGCCACGGCGGCCACCGCGAGCAACACGACCCCGACGCCGCCGAGAACCAGCGGGTCGCGGGGCGAGAGGCCGAAGAGGAGAGGTGCGACGAAGCGGCTCGCGAGAAGCGCGATCCCGATCCCGACGGCGATACCAACGACCGCGAACCGCAGGCCCGCGCCGACGATCAGCCGCAGTACGTCGGGAACCCGTGCGCCTAACGCGATACGGACGCCGAGCTCCTGCGTCCGCTGCGCGACGTCGAAAGCAATCACGCCGTACAGACCGATCGCCGCGAGCACGAGCGCGAGCGCGCTGAA
>DATEPP010000366.1:0-14600 GCA_035273165.1 Gemmatimonadaceae bacterium | reverse complement strand
GAAGTTTGGCAGATTTTGAATTTGATCGCGCGACACGTTCGTGCCGACCTCGGACGTGCGTGTTTCCTGCGCAGTCGTTGCTGTGACGGTGACCCCCTGGATCGCCGTCGCCGTTTGCGAGAGCTGAACATCGACGTCGATCGTCTGGCCGATCTGCACCTGCACCTGACGCGTCTGCGGACCGAAGCCGATGCGCCGGATCGTGACCTCGTACGCACCTGGACGCAATCCCGGGACATTGTAAAAGCCGGATGCATTGCTCAGCGTGTTGCGCGACACGTTCATCTGAAGGTTGCGGGCCGTAATCTGGGCCCCTTCGATGGGTGCGCCTGCCGCATCACGCGTGTACCCCCGGATCGCCCCCGTCGTCGTCTGCGCTCCGACCGCCGCTGGGGCAAACAGCGCAGCAGCCAACGTCGCAACACGGACGAGCCAGCGCTGTCCGACGCTCCTTGCAGCTTGCATCGAGTTATACCTCCGCAAATGGATCAATCAGGCCACATATGTCCGGGCAGCACGGCGCCCGCTTCCAGCTGCACCCGCGGGAGTACTGCCTAACGACAGCCATTGGAAAACCGCCGAGCTACGGCGGCACCGCGGTGGAGCTGTCGGCGCACGACCCAGCATCGGCGAATGATAGTCGTCGCGTATGCTATCGTTGCAATTCCGCGAACCGTCTGAGACTAGAACTCCCGGTACGGTTCGGGAAGTAACATCCGAGGCTGTGAATTCCGAGCGGCTACGAGCTCGTCTCCACGCGCTCGACGCGCTGCGCCGTCCACACGACGACACCGCGCGCGCTCTCCTCGGGCCGCGCCCGCGTCGCCGCCATGATGCCGGATAACGCCGCCTGGGGATCCGCGAATACGCCGAACACCGCCGATCCAGACCCGCTCATCATCGCCGGCAGCGCCCCTGCGTCACGCAATGCGTCGACGTACGCCGGGATCGACGGGTGCCGACGCCCCACCACCGGCTCGAATTCGTTGACGGCGATCGCGGCGATTCCTTCCCACGTATCGAGCTCCGTCGGCTGCAGAAGGCCGCCACGCGCTTCGTACGTGCCACGATCGTGGGCGAGCCATCCATACGCGTCCTTCGTCGACACGGCAAACGACGGCACGAGGATCACGACCGGACGCCGCGCCAGCGCGGGCAACGGGTAGAGTCGCTCGCCGCGCCCCCAGGCAAGTGCCATCGGGCTGTCGATCGTCATGAACGCGACGTCCGCACCAAGCGCCGGCGCGAGATCCGGAAGCTGCCGGCCGAGCGGCGATGGTGAGAGCGCGTCGAGTGCACGAAGCACCGCGCCCGCATCCGCGCTGCCGCCGCCGAGGCCCGCCCCCGTCGGAATGTTCTTCGTGAGCTCGATCGCGAAGCCATCGGGCCAGCCGGTCGCCTCCGCATACACGCACGCGGCGCGATAAGCGAGGTTCGTCGTCGTCTCGCCAAGACCGCCCTCCGGCAGGGCGTCGCCACTAACATCGAGCGTGCGGCCCCGAATGTCATCGCCGACACGGACGACGACGTCGTCGGCGAGATCCAGACGCAGAAAAACCGTCTCGATCGAGTGATAGCCCGAGTCTTCCCGCGCGAGCACCCGGAGCAGGAGGTTGATCTTCGCCTGCGCCGCGACCCGCGCGGTTCGGCTCATGCCGCGGGCGGCGTCGCCGCCGCGCGATCGTTAGGCGGCGACGCCGACCCCGCCGCGCTGAGCTCGGCGAAGGTGAGACCGGCCCGCGCGAAGTACCACGCGCCGATCAGCGTGATCGGGATGAAGGAGAGGAGGTGGAACCCCATCGCCCAGGTGAGCGCCGCTGTCTGCGAGATACCGTAGATGCCTAACGCGAATCGGGCCGCGGTCTCGAAGACGCCGAAGAAGCCGGGGCTAGACGGAATCGCCACGCCGATCGCGATGATGCCCTGCGTGAAGAGCGCCGTCCCGAACGGTGCGCGAATCCCCACGGCGACGAAGGCAATCCAGAAGGCGAGCGCGTTCAGCAGCCAGTGCAAGAGCGCCCACCAGAAGACTGCCAGAAAGCGCTGGGGGCTGCGAAGCACGCTCAGGCCATTCGCGAACGAGACGAGAATCGCGCGCCCTCGTTCCTCGAATGTGGGAGCGACGCGTCGCGCGAGCAGCTCGAAGAGCGAGATGATCTGCTTCGGGAAGAACACGATCAGGTAGAGCACGACGATGACCGCGACGACGAAGACCACACCGCCCACGGCATACCGCGCCGCCGAAGCGGCTGCGCCCGCGGGAAAGCTCGGCAGCAGCATCGCGCCGAACATCAGCAGCAGGATGATGAGCGCGTCGAACACGCGATCCACCGCGAGCGACGCGAAGGCCGTCGAGAACGGCACGCGCTTCACTTCGCGCGACAGTGCGTACGCCCGCGCGAGCTCGCCCGCGCGCGCGGGTACGATGTTGCTCACCATCATTCCGATCGCGGTCGATCGCCAGAGTGGACCGAACGGCAGGTTCGGCTCGACGGGATCGAGGATCGTGCGCCAGCGGCGCGCGCGCAGCGGAAAGATTCCCGTCGCCGCCACGGCAGAGAGGAGAAGCAGCCAGAGATTGGCGCGCCTGATCTCGGCGGCGACTTCGGCCCACGCGATGTCGTGAAAGGCGTACCAGAGGAGCGCGACACTCAGCAGCATGCCGAGCGCGCCGCGCCAGCCGAAGCGCATTCGCTACTCCGCCAGCGCGAGATCGAGAAGGTCGAAGAGCTCCGCCATGGTGTCGTCGCTCGCCGCGCCGCCGTGCTGGCGGATCTCCTCGCGCAGCTCGATGGCCCGTTCGATCGCAGCGCGCCCTCGATAGAGCAACGCGTCGATCGGCACGAGGGGCTGCTCCGGCAGATCCACGGGCTCGCTCATCGGCTGCGCCGCGAGGGAGCTGAGACTGTCGATCCCCTGATCGAGCACGGCCATCGTATCTCGGGGAGTCGAGACGCGCTGGGCACCGATCGGCGTCTGGCTGCGGGGTCCGGTCGCGCGAGGCATCACGGGCGGTTTGGGACTGGGTACAGGAGCGACCTGCGGAACCGTCACGTTAGGCGCTGACGCAGCCATCGGAGGCGGCATCATCGGCGCGGCCTTGCCAGCGTCGGCGCGAATTCGCGGCGTGATCACCGGCGTCGGTGCGGTCGAGAACGATGGCCCGGGCGTTGGCGCAAAGGCGTCTCCGATTTCCGCATCCACCGTGCGGCCCTTCTTCAGCTCAGCGAGCCTGGACGCCAGCCGCTCGCCTTGCTCGCCCGGACTCGCCAGCGCGTGCGCCAGCGCCTCGAGGGCATTCAGCGCGAGGTAATCGAGCGACTTCACGGCGTCGAAATGCGCCCCGATGAGCTCCGCCACCTCGTTTTCGCCGAAGCTTTCCGCGTCTGCCTTGAGTGCCGCGAGCGCGTGTCGCAAGTCGCGGCGCGCGCGATCGATGCTTGGACCACTGGCGCCGCGTGCTTCGGCGACGAGACCCCGCAGATGCTCGCCCTGGCTCACCACCTCGAGCCGGAATCGCTCTGCTGGAGTCGTCGGCGGGTGCGGCGACGCACTGACCACATGCGGTCCGCCGTCGGCATAAAAGAGCTGCGTGATCGGAACGATCCGCGCGCCGTCCTGCTGCTGCGCTTCGAAGCGACCCAGGGCGTCGACAAATGCGTCGCGCTCCGGCGATGGCGCGTCCGGCGGCGTTCCCTCCCGGAGCGCCGCCGAGGCGCGTCTCAGAAGCGCCGCCGCGGCGCGAAGGAAGGCAATGCGGTCTGCGTCGAGCGGGCCCTGCCCGAGCTCGAGCGGCCGCACAACCTGCTCGGCTCCCGCCATGACATCGGCGAGCGGCGTCACGTCTTTGATCCCGGCGACGCCGCGCAACGCGCGAACACGGCGCAGGACGTTCACCGCGGCGTCCCGATCGCTGGGCCGCGTCGCGAGGAGCTCGAGACCCGCGGCGATATTCGACGATTCGGCGGCGAAGAAACCACCGCCGCCAGCACCGGCTGTGGGCTGCGGCGCCGACGGCGTAAGCGGGGGAGCGATGCGTGCGAGCTCCGCCGCGCGCGACGAAGCCCGCTGGTCGTCAGCCGGCGACCAGCCGCGAACGGACCGGATGAGAATCTTCAGATCATCGATTGCGGCGACGAGCGCGCCCGCCAGCGCCGGCGACCAGGCGACCGCGCCTTCGCGCAACCCGCGCCCGATCCGCTCCAGTGACAAGGCGAGCTCCGCGAAGGGCTTGACCTTCGCCATCGTCGCGCTGCCGCGGAGCGCCCGCGCGTTCCGGCCGAGCGCCTCGGCGTCCACCGCGCTGCCCGTAGCGCTCGCCCGCGCGAGCAGCCCATCGAGCTGCTCGACGTATTCGCTCGCTTCGAGGATGAAGAAGTCGAGGAAGCCGGACGCTGGGGAGGTCACGCGGTGGTTGGTGGTAGGTGACTTGTGGTTGGTGACTGGTAGCTGATGGTGTGCAGTCACTAGCCACCAGTCACCATTCACCCTTCACGGTCAAAGCTAGGACGACGCGCGGGCCTCGTCCATAACGCGGCGAAGTTCCTGGACTGCCTCGACGAGCCCCACGAAGATGGCTCGGCTGACCACCGAGTGGCCAATATTTAGCTCCTCGATCTCGGGTATTGCCGCCACCGGACGCACGTTGCCGACCGTGAGACCATGGCCGGCGTGAACAGCGAGTCCCAGACTGGCGCCGAGCCGGGAGGCATCCCGCAGTGCATTGAGCGTTTGCGAATCGCCGGCGCAGTGCGCGTACTGGCCCGTGTGCAGCTCCACGGCGGCCGCGCCGAGCTGCCTCGAGCGCTCTATCGCCTCGCGGTGCGGCGCGATGAAGAGACTTGTCCGGATGCCCGCGTCGTTGAGACGGGCAAGCCCATTTCGAAGGCGGTTGAGATCCCGGGAGACGTCGAGGCCACCCTCGGTGGTTATCTCCTCGCGTCGCTCCGGTACGAGCGTCACCTGGTGCGGCCGAAGACGTGTCGCGATCGCGATCATCTCGTCGGTGCACGCCATCTCGAGGTTGAGCACCGTCGTGACCTCGGTTGCGAGTCGCTCGATGTCGACGTCCTGAATGTGCCGTCGATCCTCACGGAGATGTGCCGTGATGCCGTCGGCGCCCGCCCGTTCGCTGAGAAGAGCCGCCGCGACCGGATCGGGCTCGTCACCGCGTCGTGCTTGGCGTACCGTCGCGACGTGATCGATGTTGATGTACAGGCGCTGTCGCTTCACCGAGGATGCTCCTGCCGGACCCGAGGTCGGCTCGCTTTATTTCCGAAGCTCCTGCCTACCTGCTGCTCGCACTCAGACGGAGAACCGCAGTCATGAAGTTAACCGCCGCTGCTTTCGCTTCGTTGGTCGTTCTCGCCGCGTGTGCGACGTCACCCGCCCGCACGACGTCGCCCGCGCCGCAACCCGCCGTGGCGCCAAGCGGAAGCGCCACCGGCGCCGCTGATGCTCGCGGGGCCGTGCTCGCGTTCCTCGATGCCGCGAAGAACGGCGATCTGCAGGCGCTTTCGGCGGTGTGGGGCTCGGCCGCCGGATCCGTCCGCGATGCGGGAACGATTCCACGCGAGGAGATGGAGAAGCGCGAGCTGGTGATGCTTTGCTATCTCGGCCATGACACCCATCAGATCGTTGGCGAAGCGCCCGCGGCCAACAACGAGCGTGTTGTCTCGGCGGCGCTCCGACGCGGGCCCTTGACGCGGACGGCTAACTTCTATGCCGTCGCCGGCCCAGCCGGGCGATGGTATGTTCGGCAGTTCGACATGGAAGCGCTGACGGACCTCTGCAAGTCGAAGGGGCGCTGACGGCACGACTGCCGGGGTGATCAGGGTTCAGTCAGCTCGATGAGGACGCCGCCCGTGGAGGACGGATGGAGAAACGCGATCAGCTTGCCCTCGGCGCCGATTCTGGGCTTCTCGTCGATCAGACGGATGCCTGCCGTGCGGCAGCGGTCGAGAGCGGCCTCGAGATCATCCACGACAAAGCACACGTGATGAATGCCGGGGCCGCGTTTGGCGATGAACTTGCCGATGGGTGAATCGGACTTTTCGGGCTCGAGGAGCTCGACGAGGGCATCTCCAGCGCTCAGGCCGGCAATGCGGGCGCCGTCGGCATCGTCCAGGGGGACGACATCCATTCCCAGCACATCGCGATAGAATGGGAGGAGCGCGTCGAGGCTCGGCACGGCGATGCCGATGTGGGCGACGCGGGCTCCTGATCGTTTGGGGTTGGGCACGAGTTGTTCGTGGTAAGCCGGGTTCGAGGAGTGACGACAAGCTAACTGCGACGCGAGGAAGCTGAGCGCGGCTCGCACACCAGATGGGGGAGGGGAGACGAGCATGTCAAACGCTGTGGCGGTCACCGACGCGACGTTCGAGCAAGAGATCGAGAAGCATGACGGCCTTGCCGTCGTCGACTTCTGGGCGACCTGGTGTGGCCCCTGCCGCATCATCGCACCGATCCTCGACCAGCTTTCGGTCGAGTACGAAGGGCGAGTGAAGGTCTCCAAGATGGACGTCGACGCGAACATCAAGACGGCGTCCCGCTTCAACGTGCGATCGATCCCGATGCTGCTCTTCTTCAAGGGTGGCAAGGTGGTGGACCAGATCATCGGGGCGGTGCCGAAGGCGATGATCCAGTCCAAGTTCGAACAGCACGCGACTGCTGCGCCAGCCGCCGAGCGGACCGCCTAGTAGGCGTTCAGGAGCAGTCGATCGGGGTGCAGGGCGTTCGAAGGTACAGATCTCGACCAAAGAGCAGTCGATCGGGGGTGCTAGGCGGCACCATGCCAAATTTGGGATGTCAGCAATGATGCTCCCAAGGAGCCACGATGCGCGCATCCCAAATTTGGCATGAAGCCGCCGTGCACCCCCGATCGACTGCTCGTGAGTGGCGCGCAATGGCCTTCCTGCAGACCGCCCCCCGATCGACGGCTCTTCGAACGCGTGCCGTGATTACCGAGTAGCCAATTCAAGCGTCCCTAGAGTGCCGCGCGCGTTTGCGGCCCGGGGACCTGTGGAACGCCCGGGCCGCCTATCGCGCCGGGCGTTCTTCTTTTCTCCCCGCCGCTTCGCGATGCAACACCTCGCTGGATTGCGCTATCCGTTCACCCGCGTACTGCTGCCACGGACGCGGTTGGCGTACATCCACCTGCGCAATCTGCTATCCGACGCCAAGCGCGATCGATCTGCTCGCGTGTCGGGCTACGTCGCAATCTGGCTGCCGGAGGAGTTCGTCACGCTGTACATGCTGCGCGGCGAGGTGGTGAACGCCTCCATCCACGACAAGAACGGCTCCCAGGTCATCGCCATCGCAAAGGCGCTCGAGATGGTGCCTACCGAGCCGGAGTACGGTGAGATCTGCTTCCACGAGGCGGACGAGTCCCAGCTCGCGTGCATGTTCACCGCGCAGACGCGGGCGCCGGAGCCATGGCCCGAGGGGCTGGCCGTAAGCGACCCGGCGGTGCTTTTCCCTTATCTCATGGCGATCACCTTCGATGGCTCCATCGAGATCATCGCCGACGACACGGTGAACTATCTCGTCTTCAAGAACGGGAACGTCGAGCGCGCCTTCATGGCGGCCGGCCACCATGGTACGCTGGTCGATCGGGTCGCCAAGCTCTTCGCCCGTGAGGGACGCACTGGCTCCAGGCTCCAGCGCTGGCCGGAAGGACCGCCGCTCCCGGTACAGGCGCCCCCCGCGCTGGTACAGGCCTATCGCGAGCTCGCGACCGGTCTCGTGCAGCGGCTGATGGCGCAGGGGAAGGAGGGAGCGCCGGCGATTGCGGAGCAGGCACGTCAGAATCTCCTGCCCGAGCACGACTCGCTGGAAGGGTTCTCTTTCAACGGCCGGCCGCCGCGCGATCCGGTGACCGAGACGGCGAAGCTCACGAAGGCAATCGCCGCGTGGATGAAAGAAGTCATCTGGGCAGCGGTCGATCATGACGTGCTCCCGCCGGAGCAGCTCATCAAGGAGCTGACCTGGGACCGGCGGCACATGTTCCAGTCGGCGGGACTATACGACCAGCTTCCCTGGCGAGTACTCTAGATGGGGTGAGCGCTGCGACCGCCCCCGGACGACTGCACGTCGTCAGCACCCCCATTGGCAACTTGGGGGATTTTTCTTTTCGGGCGATCGAGACCCTCCGCGGCGTCGCGCTGATTCTCGCGGAAGACACCCGGCATTCGCGCACCCTGCTCGACGGGTACGAGATCAAAACGCAGGTTGCGTCGTATCACGAGCACAACGAAGCGAAGATGACGCCCGTGCTGGTCGAGCGGCTGCTCGCCGGCGACGATCTGGCGCTCATCTCCGATGCAGGGACGCCGCTGCTCTCGGACCCAGGCGCGCGACTCGTGCGAGCGGCGATCGATGCAGGCGTATCGGTCACGGCTGTTCCTGGCGCATCGGCATTGCTGTCGGCGTTGGTGGTGTCGGGTGTGGGCGCTGAGCGCTTCACCTTTTTCGGATTCCTTCCACGCAAGGGACGCGATCGGTCGACAACGCTCGCCGAGCTCGTGTCGCTGCGACATACTGCGGTGTTGTACGAGGCGCCATCACGCGTCGCCGACACCCTCGAAGACCTCGAAAAGCAGGGAGCTGGCGAGAGATTGGTCGCTGTGGCCCGCGAAATGACAAAGCAATATGAGGAGGTGCGGCGCGGAACGGTCCGTACGCTTCGCGCGTACTACAGCGACACCCCTCCGCGCGGCGAGGTTGTGATCGTACTCGCCGGGGCGGAAGAGCGCGCTGTGAATGAAGCAGATGTGCGCACGCGCGCACGTGAGCTCGTGGCTGAACACCGCAGCGCACGTGACGTGGTCGCTCAGCTCATTGCGGAGCTTGGCGTGCCCCGCAATCGCGCCTACGAGATTGTCGAGGAGGAGAAGGAATCGTGACGAGTGGCGAGTGGCGCGTGACGCGTAAGAGAGTCGTGCTTTCCACGCTGAGTCTTCTCCTTGGCGCGGCGTCGGTCACCGCGTTCGCGCCACGCATCACGCACCACGCGCCAGGCGCCGCGCGTCTCACCATCGCCAGGCTCCAGTACGACGGCGGCGGTGACTGGTACGCGAATCCGTCAAGCCTGCCGAATCTGCTCGCCGCCATCCGCCAGCGAACGTCCCTCGACGTCGACAAGACCGAGGCGCGGGTCCGGATCATGGACGACAAGCTCTGGGACTATCCGTTCCTGCACGTCACCGGGCACGGCAACATTCGCCTGAGTGACGACGAGGTGGTGAGGCTCCGAGAGTATCTGACGCGTGGCGGCTTTCTCCACGTGAGCGACAATTATGGCATCGACTCGAGCTTTCGGCGGGAGATCAAGCGAGTCTTTCCCGATCGCGAGCTGGTCGACGTGCCGCTCTCGCACCCGATCTACCACATCGTCTACGACTTCCCGAAAGGTTTACCAAAGATTCACGAGCACGACGGCAAGCCGGCGCGTGGATTCGGCATCTTCATAGGGGATCGCCTCGCCGTCTTCTACGACTGGTCGTGCGATCTCGGCAATGGTTGGGAGGATTACGAGGTCTATCACGATCCTCCGGCGCTGCATGAAGCAGCGTTGCGGATGGGCGTGAACCTGTTCGTCTACGCCGTAACGAGTCGGCCCGTCCCATGACACCACTCGAGTTTGTCGAGCGCGAGCGAGTTCGGCTTCGTCGTCTGCACATCATCGCCGGCGTGTCGCTCGCGCTCGCGATCACCTTCACGGCACTCGCGCTGGCCGCGCTCTTCTTCGGCAACGCGCGATGGATCGCTCTTCCGCGGTCGGCGCCGTTCGCGGTGTGGATTCTCATCGGCATTCTCGATGCCGCGGTGATCGTCTGGAGCTGGCGGCGGCTGACCGGCGACGTGACCCGTGGCGGCGTTGCGGCAACGATCGAGCGCGAGCAATCGTTGCGGGCGGGTGCCTTACGAGGCACGCTCGAGGTCGCGGAGCAGGGCGCGCTCGGACGACATGCGGCCACGGAGATGTCGACGCGTCTCCGCAGTGCCGGTCCGACGCTAGCCCCTGCCTCGCGCAAGCGCGCGCGACGAAACGCCGGTCGGACCTTTGCCGCGGCGACGGTCAGCGTGCTCCTGCTCGCCGGGCTGACACCGATCTTCGGCGACGGGCTGCTCGCCCTCCTGCTCCCGGTGAAAGCGTGGAAAGGCACGCTTCTGCCGAAGATCGAATTTCGTGGCCTACCGACACAGGTGATGCGCGGCGAGGAGCTGACGCTCGAGATTGTCGCTCCCCGCCGAACACAGCTCGCGATCACGCAGCGAACGACTGGCGAAGGGTGGCGGACGACGACGATTCCCGTGTCGCGCGATGGCTCGGCGCGGGCGAAGGTCGGACCCATGCGCGGCGATCTGCTCGTCGTCGCGTCGGATGGAAGGGCGTCGACGGACACCGCGCTCATTCACGTGACGGACCGCCCGTTCGTCGGCGCGATCTCCATGCGCGCGACTTATCCGGCATACCTCGGTCGCGCGGCGGAAGGGCTGCCAGTCGGCGAGCCGGCGCGCGTCCCGCAGGGGACGGTCGTCGACCTTTCCGGTCGTGCCTCGACGGAATTGCACACGATTCAGCTCGTCGGCGCGAAGGAGTCGATCGCGCTGCGACCGAGTGGGCACGCGTTCAGCGGTCGCTTTACGGCGACGCAAACGGGAAAGTGGAGCTGGAGCGCGGTCGGCTCGTTAGGCCCCATTGCCGACGTCCCTCTACCACTCGAGCTCGAGGTCGTTCCCGATTCGGCGCCGCGTGTCGAGCTCGTATCGCCCGCCAGCGATACGCTCGTCGCCGGTGGCGACCGCATCCCGCTCCGCCTAACGGTGACGGACGATCACGGCATCGCCCGCATCGAGCTGCAGAGCTGGAAGCAAGGCTCCGGGTCGGCCGCAACGGTCGTCCAGCCGTTGAGCGGCCCGCAATCGACGGTGTGGAACGGCGGCGCGCTCCTCGACCTCGCGCCGCGCGACCTGCAGCCGGGCGATGCGCTGCATGTGAAAATCGTCGCGATCGACAACTCGCCATGGGCACAGAAGGGCGAGAGCCGCGAGCTGCTTCTCAAGATTCCGACAATGGAAGAGCGGCGCGCGATGGCTCGTGACGCCGCCGATTCCGCGGTGCGAGAGGCGCAGGCAACGGCGTCGGCGCAGAAGTCGCTGCAGCAGCGTACCGACGATGCGTCGAAGGATCGGGGCCAGCGAGGGAACAGCGCCAAGTCCGGCGAGAGCGCGACGTCCGCGGATTCGAAGGCCAACGGCGGACAGCAGTCCTCGATGAGCTTCGAGTCGGCCGAGCAGGCGCGCGCGGTCGCGAAGGATCAGCGAGCGCTCACGGATCGAGTGAAGAATCTCGAGGCGCAGGCCAAGGCGCTTCAGGAGCAGCTCAAACAGGCGGGTGCGCTGGACAGCAGCCTCGCTCGCCAGCTCCGCGATGCACAGGAGATGCTGCGTCAGGCGCTGACGCCGGAGCTGATGGAGCAGATGAAGAAGCTCGAGGACGCGGCCCAGCAGCTCTCGGGCGAGCAGGCACGCCAGGCGATGAAGGATCTCGCCGCGATGCAGCAGCGTCTGCGCGAGCAACTCGAGAAGAGCGCGGAGATGCTGAAGCGCGCCGCGTTCGAGGGCGCGATGCAGACGCTCAAGGATGAGGCGAAGGACATCGCCGACCGAGAGCGCAAGCTTGCCGACAGCGTCAAGGCGTCCGGCGAGAAGCCTAACGATACGCAACAGAGCCAGGCCCATCAGCTCGCCGACCGTTCCGATCGCCTGTCGGATGAGATGAAGAAGCTCGAAGATCGGCTCGCGCGCGAGAAGGCGGAGCCGGGAGCGAAGCGCGCCGACCAGGCACGCCAGCACAGCGAAGCGTCTGCCGAGAAAATGAAGGAAGCTGCTGGCCAGCGGTCGACTTCCGGCGAGAAACGCGAAGGCGGCGACTCCTCCCAGGCAGCGAGTGCCCAGCGGCAGCCTAACGAGCAGCGGGGCGCTCAGCGTCAGCAACAGCAGCAGTCCGATCAGCGACAGGCGGGGCAGCGAGCGTCCAGCCAGCAGAACAACCAGAGCCAGACGGGCGCGCAGAAGCAGCAGGCCGCCGACGGGCAGCGCAGCCAATCGCAGGACGGCCAGCGGTCCGGCAATCAGGGGCAGCAAAGCCAGAGCGGCCAGCAGGGCCAGCGCGGACAACAGCCTCAGCGTGGCCAGCAAGGCCAACAAGGACAACAGGGCCAGCAGGGGATGGAGGAGCAGGCGCGAGACGCGGCCAGCCAGATGGAGCAGGCCGCTCAGGCGATGCAGGACGCCCGCGACGCGCAGGTCTCCGAGTGGAAGAAGGAGCTCACGGGCGACATGGATCAGACGATCCAGGAGCTGCTGCAGATGGCCCGCGAGGAGAGCGCGATGGAGCAGAAAGCACGTTCTGGAGACGGCAAGCCTGACGAGATGCGCGGCCAGCAGAGTGCGGTGAAGCAGGGCGTCGACGAAGCCGCGCAGCGGATGCAGAAGGCGGGACAGAAGTCGCAGCTGCTCTCGGGTCGCTCGCAGCGGGCGATGAGCGAAGCCCAGCAGAAGGTCGCACAGGCAACGCAGCAGATGTCCGAGCAGCGCGGGGCGCAACAGTCGGCCAGCTCGTTAGGCGATGCCGCCGAAGCGCTCAATCGTGCCGCGGCCTCGCTGGCGCGCGATCGCGAGCGCGTCAACAGCGCGAGCTCCGCATCCGGGTTCTCCGAGATGCTTCAGCAGCTGCAGGAGATGGCGAAGAAGCAGGGCTCGATCAACGCCCAGGCACAGGGGCTGATGCCGATGCCAGGGGGCCAGATGTCGAGCGAGATGCAGGCGACGGCCCGTGCCCTCGCGCGTCAACAGCGCGGCGTCGCCCAACAGCTGGACGAGATGGGTGAGGGGGCCGGCGGCGACCGCGCCGCGCAGCTCGCAAAGGAGGCACGGCAGCTCGCGGATGCGCTCGAGGGCGGCCGCATCGACGGAACGACCCTCGCTCGACAGCAGCAGCTCTTCCGGCGGCTGCTGGACGCGGGCCGCTCGCTGGAGAAGGACGAGCGCGACGACAACAACAAGCGCGAGGCCAAGGCCGCGAAGGGCGACGAGCAGTTCACGCCGACGAACACGGACGCGACGGGGAAGAACGGCTCGAAGTTCCGGGAGCCGAATTGGAACGAGCTCCGCGGCCTCACCGCTGACGAGCGTCGCGCGATCCTCGATTATTTCAAGCGCATCAATGAGCAGAAGCCGTAGTGCGTGGCGCGTGATGCGTGATGCGTGGCGCGTGACGAATGTCGCACTATTGCTTGGCGCCCTGGCACTTGGCGCGCCACGCGCCACGCTCCACGCCCAACGCGATACGCTCCACGCACAACACGAGGATACCGTCTCCTTCTACAAGGCGCTCGAGCTCGAGAGCGCCGGGAAGTACAAGGAAGCCGCGCCACTGTTCAAGACGGCGCTGAATACGTCGAGCGCGGTGAGCGCGCTGCTCGGCCTCGAGCGCGTGTACGCGGAGCTCGGATGGAGTGACTCGCTGATCGCGCCGCTCGATACGCTCATTCGGCGCAACCCGCACGAAACAGTCTATCGCAGCGTTCAACTGCGCACCCTCCAGTCGTTAGGCCGCGAGGAGCAGCTTCGGGCCGCGATCACGCGCTGGATCGGAGACGTGCCGGGCGATCCCTCCCCGTACCGCGAGTATGCGCGGCTGCTGCTTCAGCGCGGTCTCACTGCGTCGGCGGACAGTGTGATCCGCGCGGCGCGTCAGGCGCTTGGCTCGACCAACGAGCTTCAGCTCGAGATCGCGCAGCTGCGGGCCGCGATGGGGTTGTGGGAGGAATCGGCGCAGGCCTGGCGGCTCGCGCTCGCGTCGTCGCCGTATCTGGAGCAGGCAGCGATCTACGCCCTCACCCCCACGCCGCTGGCGACGCGTGCCGCCGTTCGACAGGTGCTCCTCGCGACGCCCGTCGACGTGCCGGCGCGCCGCGCACTCGCGGGGTTGGAGATGGGCTGGGGCTCTCCCGCCGACGGCTGGCTGGCTCTCAAGGACCTCCCCGCGGACAGCGCGAGCGCGGCCGCATGGACGGATTTCGCGAATCGCGCGGAATCCGAGGAGCGGTGGCCTCTCGCGCGCGATGCACTCGTTGCGGCGCTTCGCTGGCGCCGTACTCCTGACGCGACGTTGCGCGCCGCGAATGCGGCGGTGCGGGCCGGCGATCCAGCAGCGGCCCTCGCGCTGCTGCCCGTGGAGGGACCAGGGTCACAGGTGACCGATTCGGCGCGCGCGGCGCGAACGACGGTGCCACTCCAGGCGAGAGCGCTGGCGATGGTCGGCCGTCCGGCGGCGGCGGAGCGCCTGGTCGAACGCTACGATCGATTTTTCACTCCGGGCACGCGTACGCTCCTGACGCGGGCCGTGGCGTTAGGCTGGGTACGCACGGGGGATATGGCGCGGGCCCGCGCCTCGCTTTCGAGCGCGGGCACGGAAGGCGACTCGAGCGACGCCGCCGGCTGGCTGGCGCTCTACGACGGGAATCTGCGCACGGCACGCGTGCTCCTCCGGACGAGCACGGAGACCACCCCGGAGCTCGCGACAGCGCTGG
>DATEPP010000365.1:0-3164 GCA_035273165.1 Gemmatimonadaceae bacterium | reverse complement strand
CACGTCGGGGCGCGACGTGAAGCAGCGCTGGTCGTCGCTCATGTAGTGATAGAGTGTCAGCCCCTCGATCGTCGGTCCCGCGCATCGGCTCGGTACCGGCTTCGCTGGGTCGCTCGGGTAGTCGATCGAGCTTCCCGTCTCAGTCGGGACATTCGAGTCGAGCGAGCCGTCGGCGTGGAAGTAATACCTTCGGGACGTCGCGTCAGCCGCAGGCCAACGCGCGAAACGCTCCCATCGCTTTCGGCCGGTGTCGAACATCAGCGCGTCAGGCAGATCGCTCGCGCCATTGCCCTTGAGGTAGGCGCGAAAGAACGGCGCCTCCACGTCACGCTGGAACTTCGTCTCGAGCGAGTCACCGAAGTAGATGTCGCCATGCACGGTGTGGACGACATTCTTCGCCGCCCAACCGCCGTGGCGGAATGGACCCATGACGATGCGGGCCTTGGCCGCCGGATCCTGTGCGCGCAGTGTCTTGTACACGGCGAGCGGACCATACAGATCTTCGGCGTCGAACCAGCCGCCGACGACCAGCACGGCGTGCTTCACCCCGCGAAGATCCGGCGGCACCGCCCGCGACTGCCAGAACGCGTCGTAATCGGGGTGCGTGATGATGTCATGCCAGAGCGTATTGCCCGCGTAGAAGCGCTCCGTCATCGCGGACAGCGGGCCTAACGAGAGCTGATAGAAATAGTCGTCGGGAACGCCGTGTTCCGCGAGCTTCTCCATCGCCGGCCCCCACCAATTCTCGGTCGTGGGACCGGGGTGCGCGATCCCGAAGATGGGATATGCGTAGAAGTAGGCCTGGGTAAGCGCGCCATTGTGATGGAAGTCCTCGAAGTAGAAGTCCGTCACCGGCGCCTGCGGTGACGATGCCACGAGCGCCGGATGCCGGGAGAGCGCGCCCATCGACGCATAGAACCCGGGGTAGCTGATTCCCCACTGGCCGACCTTGCCATTGTTCCCGGCGACATTCTTCAGCAGCCACTCGATCGTATCGTACGTGTCGGACGCCTCGTCAACCGCCTTGCGGTTGCGCGCCTTGATCGAGTCCTGAACGAATGGCCGCGCGTTCACGAACTCGCCCTCGGACATGTACCGGCCGCGCACATCCTGATAGACGAAGATGTACTTCTCGCGAAGCATGAAGCGGTCCGGACCCAGGGTGGTCGCGTACGCCGAGGGCCCGTAGGGGTTGATCGAGTAACAGGTGCGCTGCATCACCATCGGATAGCGCCGTCCCGCCGTCGCATCGTTAGGCACGTAGGCGATCGTGAAGAGGTGCACTCCGTCGCGCATCGGGATCCGATACTCGTGCTTGGTGTAGTTGCGTCGGATGAACGCCGAGTCGGAGGTCGCCGGTCTCTGGGCGGGAGCGGACGCCGCTCCTGTAAACGCAAGCGCGATCGTCGTTAGGACGCGGAGCTTCCTCACTGGCACCTACCATGCACGCGAGTACAGTCGAAACAGTCAATCCTGGAGAACGCATGTATAATCAGCTTCGGAAGGTCGGTATCGCCAGCACGGGCGTGGCGCTGCTCACGTCGGCTGCCTGCGCGTCGTTGAACAAGAAGGAGCAGGGCGCCATCATCGGTGCTACGGGCGGCGCCGTCGTTGGTGGCGTCGTCGGCAAGGCAACGGGGTCCACGGCACGCGGCGCGATCATCGGCGCGGCGGTCGGTGGCGCCGCGGGTGCGATCATCGGCCACCAGATGGATCAGAAGGCGAAGGAGATCCAGCAGACAGTTGCCGGCGCGGAGATCACGCGGGTTGGTGAGGGCCTGGTGGTGACCTTCGAGAGCGGCTTGCTCTTCGACTTCGACTCGGATCAGCTGCGTGAGGCGTCGAAGGCGAACCTCGACAACCTGGCGCAGAGCCTGTCGAAGTTCGGGGATTCGAAGCTGCTCCTCGTCGGTCACACCGACGACGTCGGCGCCGACACGTACAACCTCGACCTCTCCCGCCGCCGCGCGGCCGCCGTCGCGAGCTACCTGATCTCACACGGCGTGCCGAGCGCACGCATCGCCACGTCGGGAAGGGGAGAGAGCGAGCCGATCGCGCCTAACGATAACGACACGGACCGGCAGAAGAACCGCCGGGTCGAGGTAGCGATCACTGCCGGCGACGAGATGAAGGCGCAGGCTAAAGCACAGGCCGGAAGCAGTAACTAATGGCAATGGTTCCCCGGGCAGCAAGCCTTCATGACGAGAGAGCCTGAGAGGTCACGGATGACCCCTCAGGTTCTCTCGTCATGAAGGGCTGCCTGGTGGAAAGAAAGCTTCGCGATCCTACCGGCCAGGGACGTCGAGCCAGCCACGAATCTCCCCACCCGGGAAATCGCCTGGCCCCGTGTTCGTGCCATCGACGCCATCGTTGGTGTGCACGTTCACATACGCACCCGACGAGCGCATCGCCGCGAGCAGCTCGGCGAAATCGTGACCGGCCAGCGGGCCCACCATGTTCGCCGCGGTGAATGTGCCTTCCGAGAGCACGCCGTCGTGACGCCCCGCGCCGAACGGTCCCGGTATCGGTGTCGTGCTCGGATAGAGCCAGACCACAATCGGTCCATTCGTACCGACCGCGCCCAGGTGGATGTGCGCCATGAACACGTTGTCGATGTTCGACGCGATGAGCTTGTAATCCACCGACGTGCCGTCGTCGCTGATGCGGAAGATCGCTTCACCCTGCGCCTGCGTCTCACGCGGCGGGACCTCGTTCTCGCCGGCGAGATGTGTTCCGAGATTGTTGCCGCGCGCGCCGCCCATGGCAAAGAGCGGCGTCCGTATCTCCATCGGTAACGGGCTCCGCGCCATGTTGTCCTCGGCGCAACCCGTCGCGAGCAGCGCCGCCGCTCCCAGCATCATCCACTTCGTCATCACGGTATCCTCGAGTGACGTTAGGCGCGCACGGGTCGGCGGGCGTGCGCTCCCGGTCCTCCCGTATGAGGGAAGGGCGTGCTTCATGAGAGTATTAAACACCAATCGGGAACCTGGCCCGAGAGTTCCCGACCGGGAGCGTCACAGCATTTCCAGCCGCTGCGCCTTCCGCGGCGGCGGGAACGACTCATCCAGTGCGCGGAGCTCTGCGTTGCTCAATTGGATCCCTAACGATCCGTGGTTCTCATGAACATGCTCGCGCGTGCCCGCTTTCGGAATCGCGATCACGCC
>DATEPP010000364.1:0-1327 GCA_035273165.1 Gemmatimonadaceae bacterium | reverse complement strand
ATGCTCGCGCAGCCCGCGGCAGAATCCCTGGTCAGAACACTATCCGCCGTGCCGGAGCTGGCTGGGATGTATCGCTCCGGGGTGACGCTCGGGGTGGGTAATGGTCGGATGTTCCTCCGCAACACCGAAGGCACGACCGCTCTCGTTAGGCATCCGCTTCTTTCGCTCGCGATCTCGGGCGCGACGCAAGCCAGCGATGGCACACCGATCTCGGGAACGATGCGGCGCTACGCGCGGTCCGTGGCGGAGATGCCTTCGACCGATCAGTTGACACGGGACATTCGCGCGTTCGCGCTCCGGCTCGACAGCTTGCGCCAGGCACCGATGCTCGAGCGGTACAGCGGACCCGTTCTGTTCGAAGGGAAGGCAGCCGCCGAGCTCTTTGCGGAATCGTTCGCGTCGGCGCTGATTGGCCGTCGTGCGCCCACCGGCGGCCCCGACATCAGCGCCATGATGGAAGCAAACGGCCGACGGCTGGCAGCCTTTGGCGACCGGATCGGGAGCCGAGTCCTGCCGACGCAGCTCACCGTCGTCGACGACCCGACAATCGCTGACTACGCGGGCGCTCCCTTGCTCGGGAGCTACCGCGTCGACGACGACGGTGTCCCTGCTCGGCGCAAGGTGCTCGTCGACAACGGGATTGTTAAGCAAGTACTCACGACGCGTATACCAATCCATGGCGCGGCGGAGAGCACGGGCAATCGCCGCGGCGAGGGGGCGGCCGCCAGCAACATGCTCGTCACGTCGGCGGCTGCGCTCAGTGACGCCGAGATCCGGTCGCGGCTGCTCGCACTGGTCAAGCAGCGCGGTCTCCCTTTCGGGCTGATCATTCGCGAGCTTGGCGTGTCAGCGCCAAACCGTGAGGATCCGATGGCGATGCTCTCGGCGATGCGCGGCCGCGGCGAGGGTCGGCCTGTGCTGCTCGCCTATCGTCTTTATCCAGACGGACGCGAGGAGCTCGTGCGCGGCGCACGCCTCGTCGACGTTGGTGCCGAAAGCTTCAAAGACATCCTGGCAGTCTCGCAGAACGCCGCCATCCTGCATCGGGCCTCGCTGGGCCTCGGCGGGATGGCGTCGTTCATGATGCCCGTCGAACTGCTCGAGTCGTTAGGCGATGCCGCTGGTGGCGTTCCGATGGCCTCGTACGTCGTGCCGTCACTTCTCTTCGAGGATCTGTCACTGGAGCGCGTCGAGGGAGAGCAACCCAAACCGCCGGTGAGCCCACCACCTGGATCAGCCAGCGGCCCTCAGTGAGGCTTCGTCCGCGTTGAGCGGGCGAGTCGCTTCTCGAACCAGTGGTGCGCGTACGGCTCGGCGTTGAACGGCG
>DATEPP010000363.1:0-2320 GCA_035273165.1 Gemmatimonadaceae bacterium | reverse complement strand
GCGAGCGGTCCTGGTCCGGCCCGCGCAGCGACGGCTCGTCGACGAAGATGGCGTTGTCTGCGTCAAGCGCGTCGAAATCCGCGCGCGCGCCGCCGTGGCAGATCACGAACCGCGAGCCCGGGGACAGGGCTTCGAGATAGTCCAGCTGCCGCGTGATCCGGTCTGCGTCGAGGTGCGTCATGATCGCCGTGAGGATCGCCACGGGTCAGTCCACCCAGGGACGGTCGGGGGTGGCGCACCCGTCGACGTGCGCGTGGCGAAACTCCATGCGCTCCGACGACACGAACGAGACGTGCACTGTCTCGTTGTACGCGCCGATCAGCCAGACCTTGCCGCGCCATACCAGCGGAAGGCCCTTGAACAACTGCCGGCCACAGGCGGCGCACACGACAGGGCGGCCGAGCAGCCGCAGCACGATCCGCTCCACTCCGCGCGGGAGAAGAGGATCGGCCGGCAGGCCGGCCTCGTCCAGCGTGGCCATACGCGCGCGCGTATCTGTGACGGCTCGCGTGACGCGCTGGATGTCGAATGCTCTGCGGATGCGGGGGAGCTTAAGCCGCGCTCAACTCGCGAGCGCCACGGCCGGCGCCAGCTTCTCGAACGCCGACAGCGCCTGGCCCACAACCTGGTCCATGTTCAGGTACTGATAGCGCGCGAGGCGGCCCACGAACGTCACGTCGGGCAGCTGGGCCGCCAGCGCTTCGTACTGGCGGTAGAGCGCGCGGGTGTCGTCGCGTGGGATCGGGTAGTAGGGATCGCCCTCGGCGCGTGGGTACTCGATCGCCACCGTCGAGGAGTCGTGTCGCTCCTGGCCCGTCATCCAGCGGTATTCGGTGGTACGCGTGTATGGAACGTCCTCGCTCGGCTCATTCACCGAGGTTGCCGGAAGCAGGTAGCCGCCGTCCGGCGTCGGCTCGTTCTTCAGCTCGAACTCGAGCGAGCGGTACGGCAGCGCGCCGAACTCGTAGCCGAAGAAGGCGTCGATCGGGCCGGTGTAGACGAGATGGTCGTACTCGAGCTCGTCCTTCACCTCGTCGTAGTCGGTGCGGAGCTGGACGTCGATCAGCGGGTGGTCGAGCATGCGCTCGAACATCGCCGTGTAGCCATCGAGCGGCATCTTCTGGAACGCGTCGGTGAAGTAGCGGTCGTCCTCATTGGTGCGGATGGGGATGCGCGCGCATACCGATGAGTTGAGCTCGGACGGGTCCCGCTGCCACTGCTTGCGCGTGTAGCCGCGGAAGAACTTCTCGTAGAGCTCGCGCCCCACCTTCGCCACCACCACGTCCTCGCTCGTCCGTATGTAGTCGATCGGCTCGGCCCGCTCGGCGAGGAAGTCCGACACCTCTTCATCGGTGGTCAGGCTCAGGCCATAGAGCGAGTTGATGGTTGTGCGGTTGATCGGCATCGGCACGAGCTGGTTGTCGACACGCGCGAGCACCCGGTGCTCGTACGGCCGCCACTCGGTGAACGCCGAGAGGTAGTCCACGACTTTCTGCGAGTTCGTGTGAAAAATGTGCGGCCCGTACTTGTGAACGAGGACGCCGTGCTCGTCGTAGTAGTCGTGCGCATTGCCGGCGATGTGGTCGCGCCGGTCGATCACGAGCACGCGCTGCTCGAGCTGCGACGCGAGCCGCTCGGCCATCACAGAACCGGCATAGCCGGCACCGACTATGAGGGTGTCGTAGCTGTCACTGGACAGACCAGTGGAAACGGCAACGCCGCGCCGCCCCTGCCAAGGCGCCTCCATGGCGCGAGTTATACAGAGCCGAAATCCGGCTGGCGCCGGTAGCTCATCGCCCGGCCCAACTGGCGCAGCGGCAGCCGCCACTTGCTTAGGATGCCCCGCGCAATGGGCCGGGAGGGGAGCCCGCTCAGGGAGCGCGTCATCTTCGTGGTGGGCGCTCCCCGCAGCGGCACAACATGGCTGGTCACGCTGCTCGCCACGCATCCGGAGATCGCGGGTGTGGAGGCGGAGTCACACCTGTTCGACTTCGGCATCGATCGGGTGTTCGACAACCTCGAAGGGCGCCACCCCGATTTTCACGGCCTCCTGAGCTATCTCGACCGCGAAGAGCTCGTCGACCTGGCTCGGGATTTTTGCGACGGCGTGCTGATGGCGATGCGCTCGCACGTGTCCCGGAACACGGTGCCGCCGTTCGTGGTCGAGAAGACTCCAATCGCGGGTGATTCGGAAGCGCTGGACCTCGCCCGAAAGCGAGACGTCTATCCGGACGCCTGGTATGTCCACATCATCCGAGACCGCGAGGCCGTCGCACGGTCTCTCATGCGCGCTCCGTGGATGGCCGACCGATCGTACGAA
>DATEPP010000362.1:0-4799 GCA_035273165.1 Gemmatimonadaceae bacterium | reverse complement strand
AGCTCGAGATCGTCCGACTCGAGACTTGTTTGAGGTGCAGCGATGGTAGTGGCCACAGAGGTGCTAGGTGATAGGTGATAGGTGCTAGGTGCCAGGCCGGTGGGTGCTCTCCTAGCACCTATCACCTAACACCTAGCACCGGGTATTCAGTGGGTGAGTGCGTACATGAGGTAGTTCACTCCCAGCTTGTACGCCTCGTTCGTGAGCGCGATGGGATCGAAGCCCTCGTCGGAGAATTCCCAGTACTCGCCGATGTCGTTGTTGTAGTTCAGAATCGCGAGCAGCCGGCGTTTCGGATCATTGTTCTCGTAGATGCCGTAGTACGCGGGAATGCCACGATACGTCCGGCCGATGACGTCGAGGCCGATGTCGTAGAACGAGTGGAAGATCGGATGGCTCGCGTCGAGGCGCACCATCTGGGCTCCCGGCAACACGCGCTGCATCTGCGTGAGCGTGTTCAGCCAGTCACCCTGATCGAAGCCGCGCATCTCACCGAAGTCGTCGAAGATGACGAAGCCGCCCTTGAGGAGATAATTCCGGAAGCCGGCGACTTCCTTGTCGTTAGGCTGCCAGCCGCCGGGCTCGGAGAAGTACGCGATCGGATACTTCATCAGCTCCGGATCGTCGAGGGCGAAGATGTTTCCGCCGACGATGTCGCCGTGCTGCACGAACGGACGAAGCGCCGTCACCTCGCGCATGATCTTCATGAAGTGAACGTCCGACCGCGGGTAGTCGTGCGACCACCCTGGACCCTCGTCCGTGAAATGCGCGTAGCCGCGATACTTGATCCGCGCGAAGGTGAATCGCCCATCGTACTTGGCGTTCCCGTGATACGCCGGCGGCGTATAGTACTCGTTAGGATCGCCGAAGTAACGCATCATGCCGCGCTGGGCGGGAAGAATGGTCGGCGTGCCGACCATCGCCGCAACGAGACACGCCACTCGCAACTCGCCACTCGCCACTCGGATCATGGATTTCTCCCTGTGGCGCTCCGCTCCTGATGGATCGCCAACAACAACGTCTGCGCTTTCTCGAAGTTGGGCGCGTCCTCGAGGGCGCGAAGCACCGTGTGCCGCGCTGCCTTCATGTCGCCCGCGTCGCGATAGGCGACCGCGAGCTGATAGAGCGCCTCCGGCCGGTCCACCGGCGCGAGCGCCACGACCGCGCGCCGCTCGCGCACGACCATCTGCGCGTCCCCTGATGCCTTGGCCAGCTCGGCCAGTCGTTGATGTACCGGCAGCTCGAATGGATTGATGTACAGCGCCGCCGCAAGCGCCGCCGCGGCGCCCTTCGCATCGCCCTGCTTCTGCAACGCATCGGCGAGGGCGAGCTGCGCCCCGTAATTCGTCTCGTTCGACGCCGTGAGACGCTTCAGCTGCTCTACGGCGTGCGGTGTGTCGCCTTTCTTCGTGTAGATCTGCGCCAGAAATGACGTCGGGCTGTCGTCGCCGCCATACTGCGGGAATGCCGCCTGAGCCGTCTCGAGCATCGGCCGCGCCGCATCGAGCTGTCCCGCCTCGAAGAGGCGCCGGGCATCGGCCATCGTGCGTCGGTACTGATCGAGGCTCGCCAGCGGTGTCTTGAAGCGATCGCGCAGATAAGCGTCGAACTTCTTGTCGAATGCCGCGAGATCTGTCTTGAGAACGGTTCGGAAGACTTCGTCGGTCGTCTTTCCCGCCTTGTATGCCTGGAGCATCTGGTAGATGGCGTTCTCGCCATAGTCCCGCGCGATCAGATCGCAGACGAGCGAAGCCTGGTAATACGAGAACATCACCTGCTCGGGATACGCGGGATGCATGAAGCCGTCGTTCATCCGGCTCACGGGAACGAGCTTCCCCTTTCGGTAGGCATCGAGAAAGGCGGGCGTGACGTCGAAGCCCCAACCCGTGCGTGCACGATGCTCCTCGTAGACGGACAGCCCCTCTGACAGCCATCGCGGAATCCGATGGTCCGTCGAGCCTAACGTGAAGGTGTGCGCCAGCTCGTGCCAGATCGTCGAGCCCCAATTGAAGGGCCCTGCGTCCTTGGCAGCGGGCGAATCGAAGGCGAGCGTCGTCCCGAAGCTCACGCCCAACGCGCCAAGCCCGGCGAGACCGACCGTACGCACCGAGAAATCGGCGTGGCTGCGATACACCTCGATCCGAATCGGTGGCGGCGGCGTATACCTGTACGTCGATGCAAAGCGGTTATACGCCGCCTCGGCGAGCTCGGCGACGTAGGGCTCGAGCACCGCCGACTCGTCCTTCTCGATCATGAACACGAAGTGATCCGTCTTGATCTCATCGTAGTTCTTGAACGTGTCGAGCAGGTCGAGTGTGTTCTTGATCCAGACGTTGTATGGATCACCGGTGAACGACGTCTCGAGATCTTTCTTGCCTGTCGCGATCTGGCCGAGTCGCAGCTCGTTCATGCCTAACAAGCCGAAGCCGCGCCAACTCTTCGCGTCGAGCGCGACCGCCTGCCGCGCGAACTCCGCGGCTTCGCGATACTGACGAACGCGCGCCGCGAGCTCCGCGACGGTATTGAAGAGCTCCGCATCCTTCGGATTCGCCGCCAGCGCCTGTCGCTTCGCCGCCTCGAAGCCCGCGTTGTCGCCGACGAGATAACGCGCCGCCGCCCGAACCGCGAGCGCCTCGGGGAGCAGTGGATTCACCTGCAGTGCGCGATCGATCTCGCGCTGCGCATCCGCATACTCCTCGAGATCGAGATGGAGCTCGGCCGCGAAGACGTGGGCCGGCGCATAGTTGGGATTGATCTTCAGCGCCTGCCTGACGAGTGAGTCCGCGCCGCCCGCGCCGTCGAAGAACCGACGCCGCGCCGCGCCGAGTAATGCGCGCACGTCGTTCGGGTTGGTGCTGAGGACCTCGCTGAAGGTCGACTGCGCGTCGGCGCTGTTGTATTTCTCGAGGAACATCTCGCCGAGCGCGATCCGTGCATCGTCGCCTTCCGGTGTATCAGCGCCTTCCTGGATCGCGCGATCGAACGCTTTCAGCGCGTCCTTGAACAGTTGCGGATTCGTCGCGCCGAGATATCGGCATGCAATGGCGACCGCGGTAAGCTCGCTCGCGCTGAGCGACGAGCTGCCCGTCCTGTTGTACACGTCGATGAAGCGGTCGAACTCCTGCATCGCCTGGTCGCGATCGCCACGCTCGTAATGCAGGGTGGCCAGATCGAGTGCGGCCGTCAGGCTGTCCGAAGCACGTGACGTCCGCGCCCGCGCGAACGCCTGCTCGGCATCCGCGTTGCGCCCACGCGTGTGCAGCACCTCGCCTAACGTCGTCCAGAGCTCGCTGCCCTTCGGTGACGATGTCGCTCGCCGAGCTGCCGCCTCCGCCTCGTCATACTTCCCGACGGCCACGAGCGACCTGACGAGCCCGCGCTGCGCTGCCACCCAGTCGTCGTCGCTCGCTGGCACCTTGGCGAATGCGGCTGCGGCCTCGTCGTACTTCCCGGTCCGGAGGAGCTGCGTCGCCTCGTCCAGCCGTTGCGCGTGAAGCGTGACGCGTGGCGCGAGGAGAAACCCCAGCGCGAGCAGGGAAAAGCAGAACCCTCGCTTCGCTCGGGATGACAACTGTATGTCATCCCGAGGAGCGCAGGGACGAGGGATCTGCTTTTGCTCTCCCGCGCCCCTCACGACCGTCCCTCCATCGCTCGAATCTCCTTCGACTTCATCGCCAGCTCCACCAATAGGTCCTCGAGCGCATCATCGTATGCATCGGCGCTCAGAGTGGTCTTGCGTTTCTTCAGCTCCTCGATGCGCCCCTCGAGCGTGAAGCGTTCCTTGTAGAGTGCCGCAAGCCGCGGATCGTTTGCTCCCGCGGCCGAGGCATAGGTGCCACCGCCAAGGAAGATACGACGCGCGAGCGCGCCATCGCTCGCGGCAGCAACCTGCATTGACGGTTCCGCCGTTCCCTTCTTGTCGCCGTCGTCGTCGAGCTGCGCATGCTCCGTCTGCAGCCGGCCCTGGTCCTCGTAGTACCGCTTCGTCTCTGTCACCGCATAGCGAAAGGCTTCGAGCAGCGACACTCGGCCGTCCTTGTCCACGTCGGCGCCGTCGCTCGAGAGGGCGGCGACGAAGTGCTTGGCGAAGACGGACTCATTCCGCTCGAAGCTGCTCTTCGTGGCCGTGATGACGACGCGATTCGCTCCGGAGACGAAGGGCAGCATGTCTCCACTCGCGCTCGTGAGATCCACGAACGCGACCTGCTGCGTACCGAAGGCCGCGAGATCGCGAGCGAAATCGCGCGCCGACATGTCGGGCCCGGGAAGACTGATCTTCGAGTCCTCCTGTGCTCCGCTGCCGTGCCCGATGAGAACGAGCACCATCTGATCGCCGGGTCCAGATCGCTTCGCGAACCGCGCCAGCGCGGCCTCGACGTTCACCTTTGTCGACACCCCCGCGATTCGGGGGTCCTTCGAGCCCTCCTCCGCCAGATAGACGACATCTGAATCCGGCATCGCGTAGCGCTTCCGCGCCGCGTCGAACAGCGAGAATCCCAATGTTCGAAATTCCTCGCTGTACTGCGGCTCGCCTCCGAGTCCGGAGACAATGAGGAGATGCGTACGCTGAGCACCGAGGACGGCGTGCAACGGGTTGACCAGCAGCAGCAATACCAGTGTCGTCGCGAGCGAGGAAAGCAGATTCCTCGCTTCGCTCGGGATGACAGAGAAGGACACGCCGCGCGCCACGCGCCACTCGCCGCTCATACGAGCCCTCGCTTCTTCCGATAGGCCCACTCCGCGCAGACGAGACCAACGAGCAGCAGGAAGATGAATGGCATGTCCCACAGATCCATCTG
>DATEPP010000361.1:0-5588 GCA_035273165.1 Gemmatimonadaceae bacterium | reverse complement strand
GCAGACGCTGGAGGAGCGGCTCGACCCTAAGCAGTTCATCCGCATCCACCGGTCCGCAATCGTTAGGCTGTCGCTTGTCGACACGCTGCTGCGCGGCGCCGGCGGGGACTACGAAGTGCAGCTCAAGGGCGGCTTGCGGCTACCAGTGTCTCGCTCGCGGCGAGAAGAGCTCGAGCGGCGGCTCGGCGTGCTTTCGTAAACGCAATCTCGCTACAACCACGAAAAGATCAGCGCCACCGCGGCAGCGGACATCAGCAGCACGCCGAGGCCGCCGAGGATGTTCAGCATTTTCCGGTTGCGATGCACGCCCATCACCTGCTCGTTGTTGCAGACGACGAGCACGATCGCGATCAGTGGCGGCGCGAGGAGACCGTTGATCACCGCTGAGCCGATGAGGAGCTTGATCGCGTTGACGTGCAGGAAATTGAGGAGCATGCCAACGATCATCGCGAAGGCGATGACGCCGTAGAACTGCCGCGCGCTGTGGACCTTCTCGTCCATCCCCGCGCGCCACGCCGCGGCCTCGGCAATCGCGTACGCGGCTGATCCGGCGAGCACCGGGATGCCGAGCATGCCGGTGCCCACGAGGCCGACGGTGAAGAGGAGCGATGCCGCGGAACCGGCCACGGGTTTGAGCGCCCGAGCCGCCTCTTCCGCGGTCTGCACGTTGGTAATCCCCGCCCGATGGAGCGTCGCGCCGGCGGTGAGGATGATGAAGTACATGATCAGGTTCGAGAACAGCATTCCCGCGTTCACGTCACGCGCCGCGGCGCGGAGCTCGCGCTGTACGGCGCGTCGCGGCCGGCCAACGATGCGCCGCATGATCAGCGCGTCCTGCTCCGCGTTCTGCGCTGCCTGCCAGAAAAAGAGATAGGGCGAGATCGTCGTCCCCATGATCGCGACGAACGTCAGCAGGTAATCGCGCGAGAAAGTGATGTTCGGAATGAGGGTGCCGCGCGCCACCTGCAGCCAATCCGCGCCGGAGAGCATCGCGGCGAAGACATAGCTGAAGAGTGCGAGCGTCAGCCACTTCAGCACCCGCGTCATGTTCTCGTACGACGCGAAGACGAGCAGCGCGAGAATGAGCGCCGTGAATGCGGGTACGAACCAGATCGACGGTATTCCCGTCAGGAGACCCGCTCCCGCGGCCATACCGGCGAGATCTGCCGCGATGTTGATCGTGTTGCCGATGATGAGCAGCGAGCAGGCGAGCCAGAGCAGCCAGCGCGGGTAGTGTTGGCGGAGGACGGCGGCGAGGCCACTCCTCGCCACGATGCCGATCCGAGCGCACATCAGCTGGATCGCCGACATCAGAGGCAGACTTATCAGCGCGGTCCAGAGCAGCCCGTAGCCGAAAGCCGCCCCTGCCTGCGAGTAGGTCGCGATCCCCGACGGATCGTCGTCGGCGGCGCCGGTGATCAAACCGGGGCCAAGCTCGCGCAGACGCGAGACGATCTTCTCGCGCCTCGTCTTCTGTCGCGGGCGATAGGGCCTTGGCTTCTCCCGGCGATCGCTCTTCAGATCTTCGCGATCGGCGTCGGGAGTCGTCGATTCTTCCATTGGTCGCGTACAAGGCACAGCGCGGGCCAGTCCGTTTCCACTGGCACAAGCGATCCTAGCCGCCAAGCCCGCGGCCGTTCGAAACCTAACGACTGCCAGCAGTCACGCTTGACTCCGCCACGTGCATCCTCTTACACTCGTCGCCCAGCCGCAACCCCTCCCTTTCCCCCCTCATGGGATTTCCCGCCACCCATCTGTCGCTCGTGCGTCGCGCGGCCAGCGACGACAGCGACACCCGCGCTCGCGCGGAGGAGGCGCTGGCCACGGTCTATTGGGCGCCGATCTACACCCACGTTCGGCTCAGCCATCGCCAGGCGCCCGCGGATGCCGAGGATCTCACCCAGGGTTTCTTCGTCGACGCGCTCCGGCGCGGGCTGTTCGCGCGGTACGACCCGGAGCGGGCGCGCTTCCGCACCTACGTCCGTCGCTGCGTCGACTCCTACGTCTCCAATGCCCTGGAGGCCGAAGGGAGACTCAAGCGCGGCGGAGCGGCCGCGTTCGTCTCGATAGAAGCGGCCGAGATCGAGAGTCGCCTAACGAGCGAGACGCACGGCGGCGCAGCCGGCGTCGAAGCCGTCTTCCAGCGCGAGTGGGTGCGGTCGGTCTTCACCGGTGCACTGCGGCGATTGAGAGAACGCTATCGTGAGACTGGTCGGATCGACCGTCTCGCGCTCTTCGAGCGCTACGACCTCGCCGACTCGGATGACATCAGGCCCACCTACGCAGAGCTGGCCGAGGAACGGGGACTCCGAGTGACCCAGGTGACCAACTGGCTGGCCGCGGTGCGCCGCGATTTCCGCGCGATCGTCCTCGATATCATCAGGGAGCTCTCAGGCAGCGAGGACGAATTTCGCGCCGACGTGCGCGATCTCCTCGGCATCGAGCCCCAATGAGCTCACTCTCAGACACGGCCGTCGATCGACTTCGCGCGATCATGGAACTGCCCGCAGCCCGAGAGCAGGATCGATATGAGATCGGCGCGTTGATCGGCGAGGGTGGCATGGGAAGCGTGTATGTCGCGCACGATCGGGAGTTGGGACGCGACGTCGCCCTCAAAGTCTTGCGCGACGCCGCCCCGACCGTGGCGGAGAGCGAACGCATTCTTCGCGAAGCGAGAATTCTTGCCTCCCTCGAGCACCCGGGGATCGTTCCGATACATGACGTGGGCACCCTTTCGGACGGCCGACTCTTCTATGTAATGAAGCGCATTCGCGGTGAGCGCTTCGATGACTTCGTCCGCGCCCCGCATTCCCGCACGGAGCTGTTGCGCTCCTTCCTTCAGCTGTGCGACGCCGTGGCGTTCGCCCACGCCGCGGGCGTCATTCACCGCGACCTCAAGCCACAGAACGTGATGTTGGGAGCATTTGGCGAGGTGCTGGTTCTGGACTGGGGCGTGGCCAAGGCAGCGCGGCCGCCGTCGCCAGTCGTCGAATCCGCGGTCGGCACCGCGGCAGGTACGCCCGGCTACATGGCTCCCGAACAGCTGCAAGGCGATGCCGACGAGCGCGCCGATGTGTACGGCCTCGGCGGCTTACTCTTTTTCCTTCTCACGCGGCAGCATCCGTCGGCTGGGAAGGAAACCGACCAGCAATGGCCGAGCGGATCGAGCGTACCCTCGGCGTTGCGCGCGATCTGCGAGCGGGCTCGCGCTGAAGCGCCGGTGGCGCGATATCAATCGGTTGCGAGCATGGCGGCGGACGTCGCCAACTATCTCGACGCGTTGCCGGTAGCCGCGCACACCGAGGGACTGGTCGAGCGGGCTCGGCGGATCGCGCTCCGGCACCGAACGGCAATCCTCCTTGTCCTTGCCTATCTCGCGATGCGCGTCGCCCTCCTCCTGTTCACCCGACGCTAAAGACCCGATCGAGACCGCTGTACAGAGATGCGAACCCTCTCGTGGAGACTTCGATGAACAAGCCTGTGTTCGGTCTCGTCCTCGGCGGCATCCTCGGAATATTCGATGGGCTTTCGGCGCTCGTGTCGTCGCCTGAAGTATCGTCGCAGATTGCCGGGATCGTGATCGGATCCACCTTCAAGGGCCTGGTCGCTGGCGTACTGATCGGCTGGTTCGCAAAGAAGGTCAATTCACTACCTCTCGGCGTGGCTTTCGGCCTCATCGTTGGTGCGGCTCTGGCGCTGCCGATCGCGATCATGAACAGCAACGCGCTGCATCACAACTACTACTGGCAGATCATGTTGCCAGGGAGCGTCGTCGGGCTGATCGTGGGCTACGCGACCCAGCGGTACGTCCCGTCGCGTGGATCGGCCGTGCGCGCCTGAGATCGCGCTGGCGTTGCCGGCGAGGCAGCGAACCAGCACTCCCCGGCGTAGTTTTGAGGCGAACTGCTGTGATTCCTTCCTCGCCCAAACGACGACCGATGCCCTTTCGCTCACTCTTCTCGGCTTTCGCTGTCGTGTTGGCGATGGCTGGCCTCATTGTCTTGCCTTCTCGCGCCGCCGCGCAGCGCACCGGCGACATTCACGGGCGAGTCACGAGCGCAACGGGGGCGGTGATCGGGGCGCGCGTCGCCATCGAGAGGCCCGCTCGCGTCGTAATCGCCGACGAGCGTGGTGATTACACGTTGCGCGGCCTGCCCGCGGGCCACTACGAGGTCGTCGTCACCGCGCTTGGCTACAAGCCGGCTCGTCGCGGTGCGGATGTCACGGCGAACCAATCGACGACGCTCGACCTGTCGCTCGAGCAGGGTTCGCTGATGCTCTCGAGCGTCGTCACGACGGCGACGCGCACGCCAACGGAGGCGAGCAAGGTCGCGACGACGGTCAACGTGCTGACGCCCTACCAGATCAGAACGAGCCCCGCGCGCGAGTCGCAGGATCTGCTGCGCGAGATTCCGGGTGTTGAATTGCCACGGACGAGCAGTCTCGTGGGCGGCACGGCGCAGATCGTGTCGATCCGCGGTGTCGACGAGGGCCGTACGGCGGTGCTTTTCGACGGATTCCCCATCAATGATGCGTGGGGCGAATGGATCGACTGGGGGCGCGTACCGAAAGGGATGCTCGACCGGGTCGAAGTCGTCGAGGGCGGAACGTCGAGCCTGTACGGCAATGGTGCGATGGGCGGCGTCATCTCCTTCTTCTCACGTCCGTTGGCGCCGGGGGCCGTCGACATGATGGTCGAGGGCGGGAGTCGCGACATCCGACACGGGTACGCGTCGGCTGGCGTTCCCATCTCCGGCGCTTTCACGGCGAACGTCAGCGGCGATTATCTGCAGGGTGGCGGCTACAACCTTATCGATCCGACGAGCCGCGGAGCGATCGACGTCGCGTCCGGCATCATTCAGCGGAATGCGTACGCGCGACTCAACTACGCGCCGTCGTCGCGATTCTCGGCATTCGTCTCCGGCCACAAGTTCGGCGACAATCGGAACACCGGGACGCCACTCTCCTATCAGACTCGTGATCAGGGTGACATCGATCTCGGAGTCGACGTCGGCACCTATGCCGCCGGACTGTTGAGCGTGCGTGCGTGGGACGGAAAGCAGGACGAGCACCAGCGATCGACGGCAATTCGCGCGGGTGGCCGCGCAGCCGAGGACAGCAGCATCGTCGCCAACGTTCCGAGCCATGACTGGGGCGCGTCGGCGATGTGGACGCGGACGGGATTGATCGGGCTCGAGTCGTTCAGCCTTGGCGGCGACTATCGCCACATGCAGGGCAACTTCGACGAGGTCGATTTTATCACGGCCGGTTGTCCGGCGGCCGCGAGCTGCGGAACGGTCGCGCGGACGATCCTGTCAGGTGGCGATCAGGCGCTGAGTGGCGTCTTCGCGCAGGCGATCGCGTCTCCGATCGCGCCCCTCCGCGTCGAGCTGAGCGCGCGGGTCGATCAGTGGAACAACAACAACGGTCATTCCATCGACGCGGCAGCGGGGGCCCAGACCTACCAGGATCGGAGCAAGACGTCGTTCTCGCCACGCCTCGGCATTCGTTACGCATTGTTGAGCAATCTCTCATTTCATGGTGCGGTGTATCGCGCCTTCCGCGCGCCGAATCTCGCCGAGCTGTAT
>DATEPP010000360.1:0-23453 GCA_035273165.1 Gemmatimonadaceae bacterium | reverse complement strand
CGTTATCTGGCGGCGCCCTGGGACGGCCAGAAGACGGGCGCCTTTCTCGACCAGCGCGAGAATCGTGTCGCCGCGGCCGCGCGTGCTCGAGGCCGCGCGCTCGATTGCTTCAGCTACCATGGCTCATTCGCCATCCATCTCGCCGCGCACGCCGACCAGGTCATCGCGCTCGACGTGTCGGCCGAGGCGCTCGCCCGCGCCGCGCGCAACAGCGCGCTCAACGGCTTCACGAACATCGAGCTCGTCGAGGCCAATGCATTCGAATTCCTCAAGACACAGCAGCGTGCCCGCGAACGCTATGACACCGTCGTGCTCGACCCTCCCGCATTCGCCAAGACGCGCGCCTCCCTGCCGTCAGCCATACGGGGCTACAAGGAGATCAACCTGCGCGCGATGAAGCTTCTGACCACCGGCGGCACGCTCTTCACGGCGAGCTGCAGCTTCCATCTCACCATTCCACTGTTCCTCGACATGTTGCGCGCGGCCGCCGCGGATTCCGGCCGACGACTGGCGTTGCGCGAGCTGCGGGGCCAGCCCCTCGACCATCCAGGCATCATCACCGTGCCCGAGACGGCGTATTTGAAGAGCGCCGTCCTCGAAGCCCTCGATTAGCAGATACTAAACCCGGGTCGGACTGGCAGTGCGGACAGTAGTACGTCGATCGCCCGCTCTGCACGAGGCGCGCAATGGGCGTCCGGCAGCGGCGACAGGGCTGCCCTTCGCGATCGTACACGTCGAGGCGAGCACCGCCGAGGCGCGAATATCGTCCGCCCGTCGCTCGCCTGATCACTGCTCTGATCGCGGACAGCAGTCGGCGGCTGGCCGCGACATCCAACGACGATGCGGCGGTTCGGGGATCGATTCTCGCGCGCCAGAGCGACTCCGACGCATAGATGTTGCCGAGTCCAGCGATCACGTGCTGATCGAGAAGCGCGACTTTGATCGGAATCCGCCGCCGCGACAGCGCGGCACGAAGCGCAGCCGGCGTGAGTCGGGGATCGAATGGCTCCGGACCAAGATCGAGTGGAAGATCGACACCAGCAGCGTGCACGTCGATCGTGGACAACGCGCGAGAGTCATCGAGCACGACGCGGGTATCAGGCTCGAAATGGAAGACCGCTCGCGCGAATCGTGGCATCGGCTCGGACGTCGGACCGATGATCCAATCTCCGTTCATTCGAAAATGCACGTGAAGGACGCGACCGTCATTGAAATGAATGAGCTGGTGTTTCCCTCGACGCTCGACGGCGGTCACTCGCGCACCGGCGAGGGCACGCAGCGCGCCGCGAGGCAAGCGTCGTCGCAGGGCAGGATGCAGCACGCGTGCGCTTCGCAGCGTCGTCCCTTCGATCGCCGCGCGGAGGAGTCGCGCGGCGCTTTCGACTTCAGGAAGCTCCGGCACGAGCTCTCTCGATGAGTGATGTCGTTGACTTGACTCGGCGGACGAGGTGAAGTTGACATGATGTCAGCCAAGCCTCAACTCGAGTTGGATCGGAGGGCCAAGGACTCGGGATCGCCGGCCGTGCGGCGTGTGTTGACGAATGTTCTACTTCTCAACGCGCTCGTCGTAGTGATCAAGCTCGTCGTCGGCATTCGTACGGCTTCGCTGACCGTCCTTGGCGCGGCGCTGGAATCCGGGCTCGATGCTCTGAACAACGTGATCGGCATGCTCCTCGTCAGCATCGCGGCACGCGCGCCCGACGAGGACCACCCGTATGGTCACGACAAGTTCGAGACGCTCGGCGCGCTCGGTATCGTCGGGTTTCTTTCCATTTCCTGCTTCGAGTTGATGCGGGAAGGAATCACGGTTCTCGCCGGCGGCGGAGCGACGACGAGATCATCGCCAGGCGACGTCGCCACGATCACCATCACGCTCGCGATCAATGCGTTCGTCGTCTGGTACGAGCGGCGGCGCGGACGCCAGATGGGCAGCGCGTTCCTGCTTGCGGATGCGGAGCACACGCGTGGCGACATACTCGTCACGATCCTCGCGCTGCTATCGCTCTTTCTCGGAAGACACGGGGGGAGGCGGATCGACGCGATCCTTGCCATTGCGGTGGCGTTGATCATCGCCTGGAGCGGGTGGCGGATTCTGCAGCGCTCGATCCCCATTCTGGTCGACCAGCGCGCGGTAGAGGCGACCGAGCTGCGTCGGATCATCGCCGGCATTCCCGGAATCAATGAGGTTCGCGGAATACGCTCGCGCTACTCGGCATCTGGAGTGCTCTTCGCCGAGCTCACCATCGCGGTGCCGGGAAGCACGCCAGTCGATGTCGCGCACGCGCTTGCGGACCGCGTGGAAGAGGCGGTCGGCAGCAAGTACGGAGCGGCCGAGATCACGGTCCACGTCGAGCCGGCCTGAAAAGTAGCGCCCGGGTCCTTATACACTTGCGTAACTTCCCCGCGACTCTACTTTCTGCGGACGAAGCACCCACCTCGAGCGCATGGCGAATCGACCAGCACGCTCCCTCAAGTACGAATACGAGTTGTTCGTCGAAGAGGAGATTGAGAATTACAAAGAGTCGATACCTCGCGGCGCCTTACTAGGCATCGGGGACGAGGCTGTTGCCTCCCTTGGTGAACAGGCGCAGTTCGCGCTGACCGAACTGCTGCTCGCTCAGGAGGTCGATCGCATCATCTTTCGCCGGCTGCGACTACCGAGCTATCAAACGTGGCGTCGGAGACGGCTGAAGCTGCTACGTGAGATGCGGCGTCCAGAGCACTGGGGCCTGCAGGCAGACGATCTCGTGGTGCGAGCTGTTCGGCCAACCGGGGAGGCGCGAATACTGGTCGCCGGTCCGGCTGCGGAGGCCCCGGCTCTTTACCTGGCCGCTAACGGCTGCGAGGTCACAGCTGTTGCCAACGAGGAAGACGTCGTAGAGCGAGTGCTTGCGGCGGCTACCGCTGCGGGGTTGGGCGAGCGCGTTCATGCGCAGCGGGCGAACTGGTCCGCCTGGGCGCCTGATGCCGTACTGGATGCAGTGATCGTGACGTCGAACGCGCTCCGCGGGCTCAGTGCCGCGCAGCGAACGCGAGTGATCAAGCTCTTGCAGGGCGCGACGGCGGACGGCGGCATTCATCTGGTCGAGGCGGCGGACACCCAGCTGCGAACAGCTACTCTTCAGGAACTCGAGAGCCGCTACGAAGGTTGGGCGCTCTCCTTCGAGAAGGACGGCAGTAGCGAGATGCTTCTCGCTCGCAAGGAGATCACCTGATCATGACGGAATGACACGGCTTTGTGAAAACGATCGTGTCGAAGCAATACAGGCCGGCGCTGAGCGCCGGCCTTCTGCTTTTTATATCGTTGATGAACAATCACTTAGCGACTGAGGACTTCGTGGCATCGAGGGTGCTTTAAAGCGGGCGCAATCTTGACTGAGCGGCCGGGCGCATAGCGGCGAACCGTTCTCGTCGCTGGCCCCGGCTTGGCTCGTCTCCTCCCGACTCATTCGACTCGATCGCATCTACTATATATGAAGGCAAAGACCGAGAAGCAGCGTCCGAGCGAACCCGTTGGCATCGTGATTTCGCGTGGTTCGCGTGCTGAACCCGCGCCGATCTTCTGCGCATTCGTCTGGGGGGCCGCGCCCGAGCTGGCGCCCGTTCCAAAGGATACCAAAGCCGCCTAACAATCGGCGCTCCCACGGCCAGAGGCACCGCCATTCGGTGGTGCCTTTTTTGTTTCGTTCGCTTCGGTACGGGGATTGCCCCCGTTGCTGCCGTGAACCGCATGATAGCGTGGGACGAGGAGCGCCAGTCACTTCTCGGGAGGCGGATCTCGGAGCTCGGGTTGCAGATCCGGGGCTCGCGAGTTGAGCGTTTAGTCGACGAGCTGTACAAGGAGCTCGCGGCGCGGTCGATCTCGTTTCGTCCGCCCGTGTACCTGAGCGATCAATGGGGTTGTCCGGACGGCACGCCACTCATCGGCGTGCCGTTTTACTTGGTCGATGAGCGTTTGGAGAAGCTCGAGGAGGAGATGTCTGGCGCGGTCGAAGACGACGCGGAGGCCATGCGGTACATGCGACACGAGTGTGGACATGCGATCAACTATGCGTTCCATCTGTATGAGCGCGCCGATTGGGATCGCACGTTCGGCTCGTTCAATCGCCCGTATCGCGAGCGATATGGGGCCGATCCGTTCTCGCGCGCGCACGTCCGTCACATTCTCGGCTGGTACGCGCAGAAGCATCCGGACGAAGACTTCGCCGAGACCTTCGCCGTCTGGCTCACACCAGGTCTCGATTGGCGCAGCGAATACGCGGACTGGCCAGCACTCGAGAAGCTGGTGTATGTCGATCGGGTGATGGCTGAGATCAAGGAGCTGGCGCCCGAAGTGTCGCCGCCGACCGCGGACGATCTGCCGGTGGAGTCGATGAACTACACGATCGCCGAGCATTACGACAGCGGTTGGGAAGCGATTCCGATTGGCGATGCTCGTCAGTTCGACGCCGATCTGAGACGGATCTTCGCGTCGACGTCGGACGCGCCGAGTGGAATGACGGCGGACGAATTCATTCAGCGCCACTACCGCGAGGTGCTGGTGCGTCTCGCCTACTGGACGGGAGAGCCACCGGCAGTCGTACGGTCGTTGCTCGACCATCTCATCGACCGCGCACGTGTGCTCGCGCTCCGGGTAAGTGGGCTGGAGGCCGCGACGCTGATCGAGCTCACCGCGTTCGGCACCGCTGTGGTGATGAACTACCGTCACACACAGTCGCTCGGCCGGACATCTCGCGCGAGCTCCGCGAAGCAGCCTGACGAGGCCAACGCGTGAAGATTGTCGTGATCCATTCGGCCGACGCACTCGAGCCACCGATCGATCCGGTGCTCGAGCAGCTGCGTGCGGCGATTCAAGCGTGCGATCACAGCGTGGAGCTACTGGCGGTGAGTGATACCGTGGCGCCGCTGGTAACCGCGCTGCTCGGCGCGGCGCCCGATCTCGTGTTCAATCTTGCCGAGTCGTTCGGCGGAAAGAGCGCGCTGGAATCGAACGTCGCCGCGCTACTGAATCTGCTTGGTCTTCGCTATACGGGATCCAGTCCCGCGGGGCTGCTGCTGGCTGGTGACAAGTCGCTGACGAAAAAGGTGCTCAGCTTTCACGGCATCAAGACGCCGGAGTTCGCGACAGTCTTTCGCGGCGCGCTGGACTGGGCGGGGAATATCGAGTTTCCCGTGATCGTGAAGCCGCCACAGGAAGACGCGTCGCTTGGCATCACCAGCAGCTCCGTCGTCCACGATCTGCGTGAGCTCTTCACGCGCATCGACGCGCTGCAGTCGGAGTTTCAGCAGCCGGTACTGGTGGAGCAGTTCGTCGAAGGCAGGGAGTTCTACGTCGGTGTGCTGGGCAATGCGAACGCACGCGCGCTTCCGATCATGGAGCTGGATTTCTCCGGTTTTCCGGCCGGCGTGCCGCGCATCGCGAGCTGGGAGGCAAAGTGGGGCGATGATGGAGCCGGCAGCGGTGAACAGTTTGCGGGCACGCGTTCGATCTTTCCGTCCGATGTACCGCCAGCGCTGACGGAGCGAATGCAGCAAGCGGCGCTCGAAGCATTTCACGCGCTGCGGCTGCGGGACTACGCGCGGATCGATCTGCGGGTGACGAGCGACGAGCAGATCTTCGTGATTGAAGTGAACCCGAACTGCTATCTCGAGCGCGAGAGTGAATTCGCGCGCGCCGCGGCCGAAGGCGGATTGGCGTACGATGCGCTCATCGCACGCATCCTGGAGCTCGCGACCGCGCGTTACTCACACTGAGCGCTGCGCGCTCAGTGCGAGTGAATCTATTTGGCGCCGCGCGCGCCATTGGCGCGCGCTCCTGCTCGTCTCCCCGGATCAATACAAAAAAAAGAAGCCGGCGAATCGCCGGCTTCTTTTCTCTTCGAGCGCGTTGACTAGCGGCGCTTCTTGGCGCCACCACGCTTCTTGGCACCACCACGCTTCTTGGCACCGCCACGCTTCTTGGCGCCACCCTTGCGACCACCGCGCTTCTTTGCAGCCATGGTAACCTCTCCACAATGGAGTGTAGTGCTCTCGGCCGATCCCCCGGTGGACCGGCGAGACGGCGATGTGGCGCCGGAGCGCTTCGATCGCCGCGACACGCACCTCCGCGGAGATGCGCGACGTCTGGAGACAGCTACGTCAGACTTCTCCTGTTCGCGATGCATTGCCGCATGGACGCGCGCTGCATGCGCGGCAATGTCATCTGCGGCGAATAACGATCATGACTCTCGATAGTCACGCCAACAAACGAGACGCGCGCCGTGAAAGCGGCGCGCAGTCGAGGATGCAGTGAGTTTTTTGCGGAGTTGCGATCGCCGCGTTGGCGAGGAGAGGCGGCAATGGCTGAGACGAGCGACGCGGAGCGAGCCAGGCAACGGGGGGCAACAGTTCCGGCGACGGTTGATGCGTTCGTCGCTGACGTCGACGCCGGGAACGAGCACCTTCGTTGCGGTAGATCCACGCAGTACCCTCGTTCAGTGAGAAGACTCGCTAAACGCGAATATAGGAAGCACACATAACACACGCAATAGGTGTGCACGCGCGGCGGTTGCACGCGTAGTCTCGCGCAAACCGCCGCGCGTCGCGAACGCAGCGTGCGCAACGCGACGACGCGCGTTGCGCGGCGAGCACGCGTGAGACTTCCATCACACTCCGCGAGGTGCGAGGTTTCGGTTCGCGAGCGGCGCGACGCCACGTCGCCGCCGCCTGACAACGACAGGAGCATCGCGCGTGAAAGCGCTCGTGAAAGAATCCGCGGGACCCGGATTCGCACTGAAAGACGTCGCTGAGCCGACGATCCGCGAGAACGAAGTGTTGATCCGCGTGCGCCGCGCCGGCGTTTGTGGTACGGACGTCCACATCTACGAGTGGGATGCGTGGGCGCGCGGCCGCTGTTCGCCGCCCTTCATCGTGGGGCACGAGTTCGCCGGCGAAGTCGTACAGGTTGGCGCGCTCGTGACCGACGTTCGGGAAGGCGATCGCGTGACAGCGGAAGGTCACATCGTCGACGGACGGTGCCTGCTCTGCCGCACCGGAAACGCGCACGTATGCCCGTACACGAAGATCATCGGTGTCGACCGCGACGGGTGCTTCGCGGAATACATCGCAATGCCCTCGACGAACGTCTGGCATCTCGACGACAACATCTCGTTCGACGTGGGAGGCATCCACGATCCGATGGGCAACGCGTTTCACACGGCGCTGAGCGCGGAGATTCCAGGCAGCACTGTGCTCGTGACCGGTTGTGGACCGATCGGGCTCTTCGCGATCGGCATCTGCAAAGCGGCCGGAGCGTCACGGATCATCGCGTCCGACATCAACGAGACGCGTCTCGCCCTCGCGTCACGGATGGGGGCGCATGACGTCGTTCATCCGAATGAAGCGGAGCGCGTCGTGAAGCGACATACAGATGGGTTGGGTGTTGACGTGGTGCTCGAGATGTCGGGGGTACCATCGGCGATTCATCAGGCCTTCGCGTTGGTGCGCGTCGGTGGGCACGTGCAGATGCTCGGCATCCCGTCCAAGCCAATCGAGGTGGACTTCGCGACGGAGGTGATCTTCAAGGGGATCACGATCTATGGTGTCGTCGGGCGTCGCATGTACCAGACGTGGCACCAGATGACGCGATTTCTTCGATCGTGCAACTTTGATCCAACGCCGGTGATCACGCACCGGTTTCCGCTCGACGAGGCCGACGAAGCGATCCACGCCATCAAGAGCGGCGAAGCAGGAAAGGTGATCTTCGAGATTGCGTAACATCGGTTGACGGTTGACGGTTGACGGTAGTGGTGAACGGGATTGGCTACGATGAGGCGCATGTGACTGCAACCAATACGACATTCGGTGGCGCGCTGGAGCAGCAGATCGAACAGTTCAAGCGCGACCGCGTCTACAAGCGTCTGAACTACCTCGACTCGCCCCAGTCCGCGTGGGTGAAGATGGAGGGTCGAGGCGATGTGCTGATTCTCTCTTCGAACAATTATCTCGGATTGTGCGACGAGCCGGCGGTGATCGAGGCTGGTATCGAGGGCTTACGTCGCTTCGGCGCGGGAACGGGGAGTGTCCGGTTCATCTGCGGGACGTTCACGATTCACCGCGAGCTGGAAGAAGCGCTCGCCCGATTCGTCGGGACGGAATCGTCGCTGAGCTACGTCTCGGCGTGGAACGCCAACGAAGGCCTGACGGCGACAGTCGTGGAGGACGGCGATTTCGTCGTATCGGATGCGCTGAACCACGCATCGATCATCGACTCGATGCGTCTGGCGAAGGCGATCACGAAGTGCACAACGGCCGTGTACAAGCATGGCGACCTGGATGACCTGCGTGAGAAGCTGAAGAGTGCAGCCAACGCGCGTCGGCGCCTGATATGGACGGACGGCGTGTTCTCGATGGAAGGCGCGATCGCGAAGCTGCCGGACATTCTCGAAATCGCGCGCGCCCATGACGCCATCGTGCTCGTCGATGATTCGCACGCAACAGGCGTGTTAGGCAAGAACGGCCGCGGCACGGCCGAGCACTACGGCGTTCTTGGCGAGGTCGACGTCATCACATCCACGCTCGGCAAGGCGCTCGGTGGCGCCGCTGGTGGGTTCGTGGCGGGATCAGCAGCGCTGGCCGACTATCTGACGCAGCGGTCGCGCCCGCAACTCTTCTCGAACGCACTGCCACCGACGGTGGCGGCGAGCGCGCTGGCCGCCGTTAGGTTGATCGAGGATCAACCGGAGCGTGTGCAGCGGCTACGAGACAACTCGCGTTACTTCCGCGAGCAGATCATCGAGGCGGGATTCAAACCGCTGCCCGGCGAGACGCCGATCATTCCCATCATTGTTGGCGAGACGGCGGCAGCGATTCAGATGAGCGACGCGCTCCTCGATGAAGGCGTATTCGTAACCGGCTTCGGGTTCCCGGTGGTACCACAGGGTCAGGCGCGCGTGCGTTGTCAGATCTCCGCTGCGCACAGCAAGGAGGATCTCGACACGGCCGTGCGCGCCTTCAAGAAAGCCGGACAGCGTTTGAAGATCGTATAGCCGCGATCACGCGTCAGCGCGCGGAACGCACGGTGATGACGAGCCGCTTCCAGCTCGCGACGTCATCACCACCGATACGACTGACTTCGGCGGTATAGCGCTCGCCCCCGAACATACTGGGCACGAGCCAGGAGTTGACGTCCGGCGAGAGATGACCGACGACGTCGCCGCCACGGGCATGAACCCAGACGTTCGGCTGATCGATTTCCGGCGGATCGGGGACGAGGATGAGCGGGTCGCCTTCCTTCAGACGATGAACGACCGCAGTGCGCTGACCGAAGACAGTGCCGTAGACCGGGGTGAGAAACTCCCGCGCTCCCGGGAGAATGGAAGACATGTGGCCTCCGTGGCGACTACCGGAATGGCAATAGGGACCTCTGGACCGCCGGCGCGGGCCGGAGCCCATTCCACCATTCCATAGTACGCGTCGAGCGCGGGAAAGGGCAAACCGTGACTCGAGGGCGCTTCCACGCGTCCGAACAGCAGGGAACGCCATGTGGTGATTAGTGACTGGTGGCTCGTGACTGGTGAAAACGGCCACCAGTCACCAGCCACCAATCACCAGTCACGAATAAGACCTCAGCTTAGAGGATTCGTATGCGACTCACCCGTGCCCTGACCGCCGCAGCGGTGCTTGCCGTCGTTGCGCCCCGTGTCGGGACGGCCCAGATCGGAAGCTCCTTCAAGGACGCGTGGTTCTGGGGCGTGAAGGCCGGCGGAATGGATTACAACTCAGCGACCACGATGCATCGCCAGGCGCCGCTTGGTGGTCTCGAATGGCTGATCACGCGGAGTCACGGCGGTCTGTACGTGTCCTACTCCGAGGCATTCTTCACCGATCAAGCGGCGATTCTCACGAACACGGATCCGTCGGATACGATCCCGCGAATTATCAACTTGAAGAACATGCGCCGGCTGGACATCGCTGCCATGGTCTTTCCGGGCTCGAACATGTGGGTGCATCCGTACGCCGGTGTCGGCTTCTCGATCAAACAGATCAGCAGCGCGGACCCCGCGGATCTGAACTTCACGTCAAGCGATCAGTACGCGATAACACAGGCGTACATCAAGGAGCTGCGTACGGGCGCGTCTCCGTACTACATCCTGGGAACGCAGCTACGCCTCATCGGCTTCTCGATCTTCTTCCAGGGGACCGCGAGCCCGGCACAGCAGAACATGTTCCTCTACAACAACAAGGGCTTCCACCTCACGTACGAGGCAGGAATTCGGTACAACGTCGGAAGCTCGATCACGAAGGACTGAGCGACGCATCTCGTCCGCGTCGAAGGGCCCGCGTCCAGTGGACGCGGGCCTTTTCGTTAGGTGGAGCGTCAGCGCTCGGCTGGCCGCCGGGAAAAGTGACGCGGCGTCTTCGAGACGAACGGACTGTCGGTCACGAACCAGCGCAGTGGCCAATCGGCCGAGCGGGAGATGCCGATGCGCGGGGTGACAGTCACTGCCTGACGCGGGACGTCGACACCGCGACGGATGAGGAGAGGGGGCACATCCAGCGGGAGGCGATTATGCTCGCCGGTGATGCCTAACGCCAGGCACAATTTCCCCGGCCCGTTCGTGAGGTCCGTATCTCGCTTAGAGCGGAGTCGCCGGCGCTGACGCATCAGGTCGATGCCCTCGAGAGGCTCGAGCGCGCGCACGAGCACAGCGCTCGGAAGCCCCTCGGCGCGCGTCACGGCGTTGAAGCACCAGTACATGCCGTAGATGAAGTACACGTAGGCGAGTCCCGGCGCGCCATACAACGGATCGGTGCGCGTGGTGCGTCCTGCGGCGGCGTGGCAGGCGAGATCGTGCTCGCCGAGGTACGCCTCGGTCTCCACGATTCGTCCGCTGGCAAAGCCATCGCGCGTGCGGCACTCGAGGACCGCGCCGAGCAGCTCGCGAGCGACGACCTCCGTCGGCCGATCGTAGAAGTCGCGTGGGAGCGCCGGCGCTCCAGACGACTTCCGCGATCGTACGTACCCGCGAGTGATCAACTCTCGGTTTTCGGCGCCGTCTTCTTCGCGCGAGCGCGCCGGTGGGCCGTCTTTGCCGCCGTGCGCGCACGGGACTTTCGCGGCGCGGGTGCGGCAGGAGCTGGTTCACTCGCCGCCGCCGTGGCTTCCCCACTCTGCCGCTCGACCGAGGTCGGTGTTCCGCGACGACCGCGCTTCTTGGCACCGCGCGGCGCCCGCGGCTCAGCAACTTCCGAGTCCGCGGCGACGGTGGACTCGGTGGCCGTGTCGGCGGCGGTGTCCGTCTGCGGCGCGGGCGTCTCGCTTACCGCTGCAACGCCAGCCGGGACGGGCTCGTCGACGACGCCGATGGCGAGGAGCTCGGGGGGCGGTCCATCGAGCCGTCCGCGGCCGCGAGGACCCGAACCGCGCGGGCCCATGCCGAGTCGCGGGGCAGCGCCTAACGATGGACGGGGCGGGGCAGCGGCGGCATCAGCGCGCGCGACCTGGTCGGCCACGGGAATAGCTTCGGCGGCGCGAGCGACCTCGAAGTCGTCGCCGCGACGACGCAGATCGATGACGCCGCCGTCGTGCGCATCCTTGAGGATGCGAATGAACATGCGCTCGTTGAGGCTCTCGCTGTCACGACCGAGAATCTCGCGCGCACGCTGGCGCACTTCGCTGGCGCGCGTGGTGTCGTCGTCATCGGTGGTGAGCGTCTCGACGGCGCGGCGCACGAGATCGAACGCCTCGTTTCGCGTTAGGCGCTCGCCGGCGACGCCGATTCCCTCTTCCGTGGGTGCCACCGGTTCTTCGGCGAGGCGGAGCGTCGCGGGCAGATCGGTCGACGCCGCGGGGGCGGGCGCGCGTGGGCGCTCCTCGCGATCCCGGCCGCCACGTCCACGGCCGCGACCACGTCGGCCGCGCCGGGGTCGCTCCTCTCGCTCTTCGGAGCCTTCCGCCTCACGAGGCCGCGCCACATCGTCGGTCGGGGATGCGACGCGATCAGTTTCGACCGGCTCGAGCTCCGCGGGCGCACGCGTCTCGGCGGCCGCCGGGAGCTGGGCCGGCAATCCGATCTCGAGCTGACCGTTCTCGAGCTTCGTCATCGAGAGGAGGCCGCGCTGATGCGCCTCCTGCACGAAGCGTGAGAACTTGGACATCCCGAGGTTCTTCTCATCGAAGCCAGGATCGATGTCCTGCATGACCTGCTTGAGGCGATCCGATCGCATGACGTCGCCGTTGCGCTTCATACGGGTGAGCGCTTCGGTGACGAGCTCCCACGGATCGAACTTGCGGCTCGGCTCATCCTCGCTCGCCTTCACGAGACCGGCGAGGGCGTTGTAGCTGTAGTACTCGTCGCAGTTCTGAACGAGCAGGTCGCTCGACGACTCGCGAATACCGACACCGATCACGTACTTGCCGTATTCTTTGAGCTTGATGACGAGGCTCGAGAAATCAGAATCACCGGACAACAGAATGAAGGTGCCGATCTCAGCTCGCGTAAAAACGAGCTCGAGGGCGTCGATGGCCAATCGGATATCAGTGGCGTTCTTCTTCGACGACCCGTACGCCGGGGCGAAGATCAGGTCTATGGACGCCTCCGACAGGGGAACGATGTACTGCGGATATCGTCGCCAGTCGGCATAGGCCCGTTGGACTGCGACCTTCCCCTTGATGATGTCCGAGGAAAGGAGGGTTCGAAGCTCCTTACCCAGATCGGAGCGGATGCCCATCGTGACGTTGTCAAAATCGATGAGCAGCGCTGCGTTCGGCGCGTGAACGAAAGGGGCTGTGAGGGACTGGGAGACGGCGATAGCGCCGGGTCCACGATGAATCAGGGCGCCCTGCGTGCGTGACACGGGGCTCGGGGCGGGGGTGCGCGTGTGGCGACCGTTCATGAACTTCTCTGCGGGTTGTCCGAAGTGCGCGTCCCGCGACCAGCATTCTCGACGAAAGCGAGAGGAGCCAGCCGCTCGCGCATGTGCCGGCGAAAGTCGTGAGGCGAGGCGACCCGACGGCTCGTGGAGGCGTATCGGCGTCTCCACGCACGTCTCGCCGGTGCCGCGTCCCACCTGACTCGCGCAAGCGATTGCACAACCGAGGTCCACGCATTCGGCGGACCACGGATCGCGCATAATCTATATGTTCGCTATGCGGCAAGAAAGGCGGTAACTCGTTCTGGTGGCTGGTTGTCGGTGGCTGGCGACTTGTAACTGACAGCTACCAGTCACCAGCTACACGCCACCAGTCACCCACCCAAGGCTTTGATGATCACTCGCTTTGGGCGTTGGCCGTCCCACTCGCCGTAGAAGATCCGTTGCCAGGGTCCGAGGTCGAGACGACCCTTGGTGACTGGTACGATGACCTCGTGGCCTATCGTGAGTGATCGAAGATGGGCTGCGGCGTTGTCCTCGCCGGTACCGCTGTTATGGCGATAGCGGCCGGGGTCCCAGGGAGCGATCTCTTTCTCGAGCCAGTTGAGAATGTCCTGCCAGAGATTCGGTTCATGATCGTTCACGAACACCGACGCCGAGATGTGCATGGCCGACACGAGAACCATCCCGTCGTCGATGTCGGCGGAGGCACGGCATGCTTCGACTTCATCCGTAATGTCGATGATTTCCTGGCGCTGTTTGGTGTTGAAGGTGAGATAATTCGTATGTGTCTTCATGGCCGGGCGATCATGGTCGAGGGTGGTTGGCATATCGTACCGCCTGTAAGTTTCCCCACGAAACCGTGCTTTCAGCCCGCGCGTAAGAGGTGCCCGTGAAGCGAGTTGGGTTTCGTGGTCGCCTCTTCACCATCCTGCTGTCGTTTGCGCTCATTCCCTCGATCGTTCTCACCCTCTCGGGCGGGATCACGAGCTGGTGGGCGCTCAAGCTCGTCGGCGCGCAGGCGGCGTGGGATAGCGTTGCCGCCTCTGGCTCTCGTGCATTGAGCGTGGCGCGAACAGCACCGTTGACAGGGGACCAGCGAAGGGCGCTGGCACAGTTCGACAGCACGTTGAACACCAACGCGCTGCAAGCCCGGCGGGTGAGCTACATCTATCGCAAGTCAGCCGCGCTGGCTGTCGTGGGTGCGATACTCTCCTTCATGGTTCTGGCGCTCCTGGCGTCGCGCATCGCCGGACATCTGAGCCGGAACATGAGCAGGCCGCTCCAGGAGTTGGTGGGATGGACGGAACGAATCGGTCGAGGCCTCCCATTACCCGACGGACCACCCCGGCGCGGAGCCCCGGAGTTCGAGGTTCTGCGACAGCGCATGCGCGACATGTCCCGGGAGCTGGAGCTGGGTCGCACGCGAGCGATCGAAGCGGAGCGAGCCGCCGCACTTCGTGAGACGGCGCGGCAGGTCGCGCACGAGCTCAAGAACCCGCTGACGCCGATCCGCTTCGCGGTAGAGAGGCTGCGCCGGGAGTTGCCCTCCCTGTCGCCCGCGCTCGCGGAGACGGTCGAGGTGCTCGACGTCGAATCGCGACGGCTGGAGGCAATGGCGCGGAGCTTCTCACAATTCGGGAGGCTGCCCGAGGGACCACAGGCACCGATCGACGTGGGTGAGCTGGTGCGTTACACCGCGCGCTCGACGGTGCCGACGGACATCTCGCTCGCGGTCGATATCGACGAGTCGACACCGATGATTCACGGGCATCACGATGCTCTGGCGCGAGCGCTGTCGAACGTGATTCTGAACGCCGTAGACGCGTGCCGGTCGGCAACCAGCGGACGGCAGCCGGAGATCACGGTGCGGGTACGGCCGCTCCATGCAGCGGCCACAGTCGAAGGCAACGGGTCGCAAATGAATGGGAACGGCAATGGAAATGGTGCGGCGGGGGGCGTGGAGATCGCCGTGGCCGACAGCGGCTGCGGCATATCGAAGGAACATCTCGGCCGGATCTGGGAACCTTACGTTACGTCGAAGCCCGGGGGCACCGGCCTCGGTCTCGCGATCGCACGTCAGACGGTGCTGGCACATCGCGGCGCGGTCGCGGCGGAGAGCACGCCCGGAAGCGGCACGATCGTTCGATTCGTGCTTCCCGTGAACAGCAGCGAAGGGACAATCGATGCCTAACGTGTTCGCGTTGATTCTGCAGGGACCGATGGGGCCATTTCCAGTAGGGTTCATCCCTCACGAGGTCGTGGAGATCGTCCAGTCGTTCTTCATAACGATCGCCGTCATTGCTCTGGGCATTCCAGTCTTGAAGGCATTCACGCGCCGCTTCGTGGATCGGCCGCCGGTAGCCCCAGCATTGTCTGCGAACGTCGAGAATCGACTCGAGCGAATCGAACAAGCGGTGGAAGCAGTGGCGATCGAGGTGGAGCGTATTTCCGAGTCTCAGCGCTATCTCACGAAGATCATGGCGGAGCCGCGGGCATTACCGGCAAACCAGAAGCGTGGCGATGCCTAGTGTCCTGATCGTCGATGACGAGCCGAACATCCGGCGGATGGTCGGCGCGCTGCTCGGTGCCGAAGGGTACGAGGTGCGCGACGCCCAGGATGGAGCGACGGGTCTGCAACGGGCGATCGAGAACGAGCCCGACGTGCTCCTGCTCGACCTGATGATGCCAGGCGAGATGGACGGTATGGCGACGCTCGCGAAGGTGCGCGAGAAGCTACCGGACGTTCCCGTGGTGATGATGAGCGGGCGCGCTGGCCTGTCCGACGCCGTGCGCGCGACGAAGCTCGGCGCATTCAATTTTCTCGAGAAGCCACTGAGCCCGGAGGGCGTGCTGTTGGCGCTGAGCTCAGCGCTCGAGCTGCGACAGGTGCGGCGTGAGGCGAAGACACTCCGCCGCGAGTATGGCCTGAGCGGCGAGATGATCGGGGACAGCCCGGCCATGGGCCGGGTCCGCGAGCTGATCGCCCGCGTGGCGCCGACGGATTCGAGAGTACTCATCACCGGCGAGTCCGGCACGGGCAAGGAACTCGTCGCGGCCGCGATTCACGGCGCGAGCGCGCGACGCGAGCGGCCGTTCATCCGCGTCAACTGTGCGGCAATTCCGCGCGATCTCGTCGAGAGCGAGATGTTCGGCCACGAGAAGGGATCATTCACCGGCGCGACGGAGCGCCGGATCGGTCGGTTCGAACTTGCTCATACCGGCACGCTGCTTCTGGACGAAGTCGGTGACCTCGGCGCCGAGGCGCAGGCAAAGCTGCTGCGCGCGATCGAAGCGAAAGAGATCGAGCGGGTGGGCGGCGGCAAGCCAATTCGCATCGATGTGCGCATTCTCTCGGCAACGAACAAGGATCTCGCACGGTGCGTTCACGAAGGAACCTTTCGCGAGGATCTCTTCTTCCGGTTGAACGTCATTCCGATTCCCCTCCCTCCACTCCGCGAGCGGCCGAGCGACATTCCTGCGCTCGTGCGGCACTTCTCGGCGCAGCATCGGATGCGCACCGGCCAGGTGCAGCCGACCTGGACGGAGGGCGCCATGGCGCTCCTGACGCGTCACCGCTGGCCGGGGAATGTGCGCGAGCTGGCGAATATCGTCGAGCGGTTGTCGATTCTTCATGCGGGGCTGCCCGTCGAGGCGGAAGACGTGGCGGGAGTGATCTCGATCGACGGCGACGGCCGACGTGGTGGAGCGCCGGCGCCTACATTGCCGGATCCATCGGCGCTGGACACGTCGTTGAGCGAGACGCTGGACGATTACGAGAAGATGCTAATCACGCGAGCCCTTTCGATGGCCGCGGGGAACGTCGCCGAGGCGGCACGCCGGCTCAAGACGGACCGGCCCAACCTCTACCGTCGCATGCGGCGGCTGGGCATCTCGATAGGTGGCGAAGAGTGACGTCGGAGCGACACGGTGCGTGTGTTGTTCCGAGAGGACACCACGGGACCAGAAACGGCGGTCGCGGGTAGTCAACTCGTTGCGAAAAGTGATGTTATACTCGGTGCACCGGTCGGGTACATGGAGTGCTACACGTGCCGTCGACCTTTTCATTCTCTGGAGTTGCAATGCGGAGATCTCTCGCGATCGCGATGGCGATGCTGCCCGCGTGTGCCGTCATGGCCACAGCGCAGGAGCGAACAGCGTCCGATAGCCTCTTCCGAAGGCGCGGGCTGCCGCTGGACGTGGCGCGCGAGGCGGCAATGCTATTCAACACGAGCAATGGATTGCGCGTCAGCGGTCCGCTCGAGATCGAGCCGGGACGCGAAGTGCACGGGGACGTAGCGGTGCTCCATGGTCCTCTCACGATCGCCGGCCATGTGACAGGACGTGTGATCGCGATCAACTCGGATGTCGTTCTCCGCGCGAGCGCACGAGTCGACGGCGACATGATGGTGGTCGGCGGCGAAGTGGATGGACGGGATGTCGCCGACGTTGCCGGGGAAATCAGGATCTACCGGCAGTCGATGAGCTTCCGTGAGGAGAACGAGACGATCGTCGCCGAGCGCGATACGCTCTCGGATGAGGGAGAGCCGTGGTGGCATCGCTGGGAGCGACACCGACCCGAACGGAGCTGGAGCAAGCTCTCCGTCGCATCGGCTGGCGCATACAATCGCGTCGAGGGACTGCCGATCAATCTCGGTCCACAGATCTTCATTCCGACATCGTGGGGCAGCACGAGGCTGGACGCGTACGCGATCTTCCGCACCGGGAGCAGCTTCTCGTCCCACGAAGACGACCTCGGCCACAACGTGCGCGGCGAGCTCCGGATCGGCCGACTGGAAGGCTTTTCGTTAGGCGGCCGTCTGTTCAATGTCGTGGAGGGAGTCGAGCCCTGGCAGCTCACGGACCTCGAGGTCGGGCTGGCGTCGTTCGTGGCGCACCGAGACTACCGGGATTACTTCCAGCGGCATGGTGGGAGCGTGTCGGCCTCGCTCTTCGCGGGACACATCGTCAGCCTAACGGGCGCCTTCAGCGATGAGCGTTGGCTGACGCGAGGGGCCAACAACCCGTTCACGCTCTTCGGTGGCGATGATTCGTGGCGACCAAATCCGGCGATGGACGAAGGGCGCATGCACGTGGCCTCGGCGACATTTGCCGTCGATACTCGAAACGACGACGAAAATCCATGGTCCGGCTGGCACCTCATCGCTGACTGGGAGCGCGGCGCAGGGGCGCTCCAGCGCGTCGGCCTAACGACACCCACAGGCTCCAACGCGGGTTCGGTCACGTGGGGCGCACCGACACCGACGGTCTACTCACGCGGGTTCCTCGATCTGCGTCGCTACAATCGCGTTTCGCCGGAAGGACAACTCAATTTCCGCGCGCTGATCGGCGGGTGGATCAGCGGCGATCCGCTGCCCATAGAGCGCCGCTTATCCGTCGACGGCCCAGGCGCGATGCCCGGATACGGATTCCGAACGCAGCGCGCTGGTGAAGATCTGGGAACATGCAACGTCGGGCCGTCGTATCCGGGCCAACCGGCGCTGTGCGATCGCATCGCACTCGTCCAGGCGGAGTATCGCGGCGATCTGCATTTCGACTTCCATCCCGACTGGGACGATCAGAGCTACGACAACCCGGCACGGAGCGGGCGCTCGGCCCGGCGCGCACGTCACTTCCAGCGTGACGGCAGCTGGGTGGTATTCGCCGACGCGGGCCGCGGCTGGCTGGTTGGTGAGCCGAATGGCTCGCTCACCTACGCGAGCGGCCGTATTCCGTCGTTCAACACATTCCGCACGGACATCGGTGGTGGTCTCGACTTCGGCGGCGTGGGATTCTATCTGGCGAAAGCGATGGCCGATTCAGGCGAACCACTGCGGGCATTCGTACGACTGCGCCACCGATTCTAGCATCCCATCGACTTTGCTGACGCGATCGCTGTTCGCACTGTGCATGAGCGTGGCGACCGCCGGGATACCTCTCGGCGGCGGTCTGCTCGCGCAGTCGCGGGTTCAGCTGGACGTGATCGTGCCCGCGGGAACGTTGACGACCACACAAGCACCGAGCGTTGTGGGAAAAAATCTGCTTGCGGATCCGACCACACGCGAGCTGCTGCGCAACGGCTTTCCAACAAAGCTGCACTACAAGCTCGAGCTGTGGCGCGAGAAGGGATTGTTCAACGACATCGAGGGGTCCACGGAGTGGGACGTGCTCGTGCAGTATGATCCAGCGGCCCAGGTGTACCGCGCCGTGCGGCGTAATGGCAAACAGCTCGAGGACTTCGGCGGATTCGCGTCGCTCACGTCGGCGGAAGAGCCGCTGACACGGCCCTATCGCGTGCCGCTCCGGCCGCGCTCGCAGGGTGGCCGCTATTACTACAACGTCTTCCTCGACATCACGACGCTCGACGTGAGTGATCTGGACGAGCTGCAGCGCTGGCTGCGCGGTGAGTTCCAACCGGCCGTGCACGGGAAGACAAATCCGGCAAGCGCGTTGAAGAACGGTATCGGGACCTTGCTGTCGCGCTTGTTAGGCGGAGAGCGACGACACTACGAGCAGCGCTCGGAGACGTTTACGGCTGGCTGAGCTCTCTACGCTTTGTGGGCGTGGCCGAGAGCGGCCGAGACTTGAGCAGCGGCCTGCCCGCGATGCTCGAGGAGCTCGATCTGGTGCAGCACCTCGTCACCGTAGAACGTGCGGATGTAGCGCGCCTGGGTCGGAGTCAGGCGACGGACAGCCCAGCTGAGGTGCACGAAGTGCGGCTCGACCGGATGGGTCAGCGGATGCATTCCGATCTCCTCAGGGAGGCGATTCCCCTTTCGCGTATTGCACGGGCTGCACGCGGTGACGACGTTGTTCCAGTCGTTGGTGCCGCCGCGCGAGAGCGGGATCAGATGGTCGCGGGTGAGCGCCTCGCGCAGCTTGAGCTCCGTCGCATGACGGCCGCAGTACTGACAACGGTACCGATCACGCGCGAAGAGGAACGTGTTCGTGACCTGCCGACGGAATCGGCGCGGCACGTGGATGAATTTCGTGAGGCGGATGACGGCCGGCCGTGGCATCGTGAGGCGCTCGGAGCGGACAACCTTATCCTGGTCCGCTTCGACAATTTCGGCCTTCCCATCGATCACGAGGCGCAGAGCCCGCCGCATCGGGACCATGGTGAGAGGCTCGAACGAGGCATTCAGAGCCAAGCAGCCAACGACCACGCAAACCTCCGTAATTCGCCGTGCGCGTCTCGCTCGACAGTCAGAACTGAGAGGTGGTCGGCTCGTGATGGTACACGTCACCTCTCCTTCCTGACGACGAATGGGACCGTCGGAAGGTACGAGCACAACTGAAGCTACCCGAGCGCAAAATGAGCGACAAGAGAGCGGCGGCCAAATTGGCCGGCGGCCGCCAGGCGGCGCTTATCGAGTTTTCGCTGCCAATGCAGGCGGTGACTGGTCCACGGAGGCAGTGCGCAGCCAAGCCTGGAGCGCCTTGGCGTTGGCCTGGACTCGCTCCTCGATGGCGAGGTCCTTCGCTATGAGGACGCCGTCACGAATGAGCTCACGCCCAGCAACGGCGACGAAGCTGGCCCTCGTTCCCGGCAGGCCGAAGACCGCGGCCGCTGTTGGATCGTGAACGGGACCGACCGAGTCCAGCGGAAAGGCCGCAAGATCAGCCGCCTTGCCCACTTCGAGGGAGCCAACCTCGCGATCGAGGCCTATCGCACGGGCCCCGCCGAGGGTGGCCAGATGAAGGGCGTCCCAGGGGCTCACCTCGGAAAAGCTGCCGAGCCGGGCACGTTGAAAGAGCGCGGCGAGGCGCGCCTCCTCCAGGATGTCCATGCGATTGTTGCTCGCCATCGAATCCGAGCCGAGACCCACGGTGATCCCAGCGGCCAGGAAGTCGGTGAGAGGTGCAATCCCGTGTCCGAGCTTGGCGTTGGAGGCCGGGCAGTGCGCGATCGAGCATCGCGCTTCCGCGATGCGGGCGATGTCGGCGCGGTCGACGCGAACGCAGTGGATGAGCAAGGGCCGCGCGGCCAAGACCTCGAGCGCGGCGAGGAGCTCGATTGGCGTACGTGCGCGCGGCGCCACCCGAATCGCACGCGCTCGAAGGCCATCGGCGAAGGGACCCTCGCCGCGCACAACGAGATCCTGCTCGAGCGCGCTCTCGGCGATATGGATCGCGACGGGGAGGTGGGCGTCGCGGGCGTAGCGCGCAACGGCGGTGAAGAGCTCGTCCGAGACGGTGTACGGCGCGTGGGGCGAGACGCCGAGCCTAACGAGCGGCGTCTCCAGCGGGCGGAGACGATCGATCTTCTCGCGGAGCTCCGAGAGCGAGGCTGCGCACTGCGCAGGATCGGGTCCGAACACCTCCTGGTACATGACGCCGCGAACGCCGCTCTCCCGCATTGCGTCGAATGCAACGCCCGAGTCACAGGTGTCGGCGAAGGTGGTGATGCCCCGCTGTAGACCCTCGGTGATGCCGTATCGCGCCGCGTCGAGAAGCATGTCGCGCGAGAGCACGGCCCGTTTGGCCGTCGTGAGGCGGAGGATCCAGGAGCGGAAGTCGAGATCCTCGAGAAAGCCGCGCATCGCGGTGAGCTCGAGGTGGGTGTGCGCGTTGACGAGCCCGGGGAGTAGGAGCGCGTTGCCGAGGTCGGTGGTTGTACCGTTAGGCGCGCCCGCCGCCGATCCGACGTAGGCGATGCGGCCGCCATCCACGGCCACGACGCCGTCGATGATGGGAGGCGTGACAACAGGAACGACGTATCGGGCGCGGTAGCGGATCACGGCACGAGATCAGATCAGCGGTGCGTGCCGGCGTCGAAGAAGCCGGTGCGCGAACCATGGCGCACGGGATCGTAAAGATCCTCGTCGGGGACGCCAACCGAGCGTGCGACCGCGAGCGGATATTCGAGGTTCGCGATCTGTTCCTCGGTGTGGCCGTCAGAACCCAGCGAGATACGGACGCCCGACGAAGCCGCACGTCTAACGAATCGCTCGTGCGGCCGGTAGCGGTTGGAGATCTCGAAGGCAATACCGGCGGCCGCCAGAGCGCGGACCGCGCGCTCCTCGCGTGGCTCCGTCCACAGCTCCTCGAGAGGGATGCGGCGCAAGGTGAGGGGCAGGAGCGTGGGATGGGCAAGGATGTCGACGGGCATCTCGCTGGCAAAGCGCTCGAGATTGGCGACGTGCGCCTCCATGTACTCGTCAGGCGTGACGTCGGGGAAGCGCCGCGAGAAGGCGTAGACGAGCGTCCCGTCTGGCATCCAGACGCCGTGGAGCGAGCCGACGCGGTGCGTGAAGCGCCTCACCAGATCGTCCGGCAGCTCGCGCCAGAGCGTGTCATGCCAGCAGAACTCGCCCCCACGAAGGACATCGTAGTGATCGAGCGCATCGAGATAGACGCGCGTCTCGTCAACGGTACGGATCGCGCTCTCCATGTACGAGGAGATGTGATCCGTGACGCTCGGCCTAACGAGTCGGGAACGGGCGACGGCGATGAGCTCGTCGACGGAGAGGTGGCCGTCGGAGAAGGTCGTATGCGCGTGGCAATCGACCGGTTGCCACGGGTTTGGTGCCGTTGGACTCACCGCGGCCGCGTCACCGCCTCGCGCCGCCCGCAGCCGGCGGCGGCACGCGCGACGTATCACGACGGACGCGACTCGTGTCGCGCGGGCGTGAACGCGGGAAGACAAGCGAATCACGCGCACGCGCCGAGTCGCGCCCGGGCAGCCTAACGGGATTGGGCGCGGGGACGGCGCCCGGCACCACGACGGAGCCAGCAAATGGATTGGAGGGCTGCGTCGCCGGCCGCGGCATGCCGGTGTCAGGGGGCGTTGTCGGGCCAAATCCGGTCGTGTCAGGCAGCAGCTGGATGGTGCAGACCTGCGTCGGCTCGGTGCCGGGAATGAAGTATTCGGTGGTGCGCACGCCACCGCAGCCGTCCGTCCAGAGGGTGTTCGTCGTGACGTCGATGGATTCCGTCACAAGGCCCGAGGGACGCGGCCAGTCGGGGGGGGCGGGCTTTCGCTTGTACACCTGATTCATGAACGCCGTCCAGGCTGGCGCGGCGAGGACGCCACCCTGCGCGTTGGCTTTGATCTTCTGCGGGCGGTCGAGACCCATCCAGACGCCCGCGACCAGGTCAGACGTGTAGCCGATGAACCAGACGTCCGTGCCGTCGTTGGTGGTGCCCGTTTTGCCGCCCGCGGGAAGGTGGAAGACCGAGCCGACCGTACCGGCGGCGGTACCGCGCCTAACGACGTCCTTCATCATATCGACCATGAGCCATGCTTCCTCGGGGGAGAGCACGGCCGTCCGCTGCGGCGTCGGCGCCCAGAGCACGTCGCCCTTCTGGTTCTCGACGCGCACGATCGCCATCGGGGCCGACCGCGTTCCGAGTGTCGCGAACGCCGAGTAAGCGGAGACCATCTCGATCGGATAGACCGAGGCAGCACCGATGTGAATTGACGGGTACGGCGGAATCGGCGACGTGATGCCGAATTTTCGCGCCTCGTCGATGACACTCGCCTCGCCGAGCTCCATGCCGAGCCGGATCGTTGCGAGGTTGCGCGATTCGTAGAGAGCACGACGGAGGGGCATCTTCCCCTCGAACTTGTTGTCGTAGTTCTGCGGCTCCCAGGTCTG
>DATEPP010000359.1:0-1930 GCA_035273165.1 Gemmatimonadaceae bacterium | reverse complement strand
CCACCACCGGATCGTTCAGCTGCTTCCGTCGATAGTGGTTCACGAAGACCGGCATCGCGTACAGGTGGTCGACGGGGATGTCGAAGAAGCCCTGCAGCTGATGCTGATGGAAGTCGATCCCGAGCACGCGGTCCGCGCCCGCGGACACGATCATGTTTGCCATCAGCTTCGCGCCGATCGGCACCCGCGGTTGATCCTTGCGATCCTGCCGCGCATAGCCGTAGTACGGCATGACGCAAGTGATCCGTGCGGCGGACGCGCGCTTCGCGGCGTCGATCAGGAGCAACAGCTCGAGGACGTTTTCCGCCGGCGGGTTTGTCGGTTGGACGATGAAGACGTCGAGACCCCGGACGTTCTCATCGATCCGAACAGAGATCTCGCCGTCGGCGAACTGGCCGAGGCTGACTCTTCCGAGCTCGACCCCGAGATGGGTGGCGATCGTTTCGGCCAGGGCGCGATTGGCCGAGCCGGACAGCAGCTTGAGGCCGTGACTCGGGACAGCTAGTCCGTCCATTGAGCGATTTAAGCAGCGTGCTGGGAGGAGGAGCGCGCGGGACGCGCGCGCGACTTCAGATAAGATTGCAACTGCAGCGCTTCGCGCAGCAATTGCCCCGCGTGGATTCGAACCACGATTCTGCGGTCCAAAGCCGCATGTCCTGCCATTGGACGACGGGGCAGACTGAATGTCCGGAGCAGTGGAAATAAACCGCTGGAAGGAGCCCGGTCAAATCATTTCCGTCCAACCGTCACCAAAGGTCAACGGCGATCTACCGGATCACTGCAGCCAGCCTCCCGAGAATCCGGCGCGCTGAAGGCCGAGCCGGATATAGGGGCTCTGCTTCATCAGCTTCCAGATCAGGCCCGTGTGGTAGTTCTCGATCATGCCGATGATCGGCCCCTGATCGATGCCGAGGTAGTCAGTGTCGAACCAGGCGACGCCGTCGACGACGCGGCCCTGCGTGACTCGGGCGCGGGCATCGCGATAGGTCGGATTCAAGGCGTCGAGAAAACCGTACGTGCCGAATAAGGGGTCGCCATACCGGGTCCGCAGCTCCTTGAGCGCCGGGATCGCGATCTCGGGGGCGAACGCCACGGAGCCGCCGGCGGCAGTGGGCGCGATCGTGCCGTCGTCGCGCACCTCGTTGGCCGCGGCGCCACGTGCCATGTACGTGTGGAACTCACGAGTGACGTTGTCGATGGCGAAGCTCGTGTCCATCGGACCGTCGGAGGCGGTGAGGCCCCACACGTTCGCGCCGTAATCACGAAACTTTGCCGGATTGTCGACCGCGTACGCGCGTTGCGCGAGCGTTGCCCGTCGCGCGTTCTCGAAGTAGTCGATGCCGCGCGCCCGCATGTACGCGTCCTGGATTCCTCTGAAGTCGATCCAGAGATGCGAGTACTGATGTCCGAAGAGCGGCGCGAAGTTGACGTGCTCCTGCCCGTAGTAGCTCCGCCACTCGTACGTCGACGTCCACGCGGCCCATGCCGCGGGTTGGATGGGATGGGTCGGTGAGCCTAACGCGAGCACGTAGAGAATCATCGCCTCGTCGTAGCCGCGCCAATCGGAGGGGATGAAGCCGGACTCCGGATGCCATCCCATGCTCACGAGCGGCGCGTTCGGCGATGCCCAGTTCCAGTCGACGCGGGCGTAGAGCGAATCGGCGAGAGCGCGGATGGCTATTTCGTCGGGATTAGCACTCGTGAAATACTCTCGGCAGGTGAGGACGCCGGCGAGGAGGAGCGAGGTATCGATCGTCGACAGCTCGACGGTCTGGAACCGGAGGCCGGTGTCCATGTCGAGGAAGTGGTAGAAGAAGCCTTTGTAGCTCGTGACTCCAGTTGAGGACGCGCCTTCGGGTGCGTGGTAGAGGAAATCGAGTGTGGTGCGCACGCGCGCCGCGGCGTCGCTGCGCGAGACGTAGCCGCGCTC
>DATEPP010000358.1:0-5322 GCA_035273165.1 Gemmatimonadaceae bacterium | reverse complement strand
ACTTGTTAGGCTCGAGTCGCGCCGCGCCGTAGCCGGCAGGGCGGGAGGAGGACCGGTGCGGCCTGGTGTCGTGTCGCGGAACATCGCCGCGAGCGCATCTTCACGAAGACGCGGAGTGCGGGGAATGAGATCGACGCGCGCGGCGATCCCTGGCTCGAGACGCATCCCCGAATCGAGGATGAGATACGTCCCGTCCGCGCTCCACGAAAGTGTGTTGGCGCGCGTGTTCGAGAGCCAGCTCACCTGGGTCGGCGTGCCGCCGGCGGCGGGCACGACATACGCGTTCACCATCAGCTTGGTGCCGGCGCCGAGGTAGGCGAGGTAGCGGCCGTCGGGCGACCAGATGATCGGCCGCTCGGAGAGGAATGGCGGGCGGCCGAAGATCGAGCTGGCGACGAGTCGCTCGTTATGCGACGCGACGTCGGCGACTCGGAGCTCGCGTGCATCGCGGACGAAGGCGAGCTGCGTTCCGTCCGGCGACCAGCGGGGATTCACGTCGCTCTTCTCACCGCGCGTGATCTCCATCTCCTCGTTCTTCCCGAGATCGTAGACGTAGAGATGCCAGGCTCCATCGCGGTTCGACGCGTACGCGATGCGACGGCTGTCGGGTGCCCAGGTGAGCTCGGATTCCGCCGCCGGTGTGCGCGTCAGGCGCAGGGCGTCGCCGCCGCTATCGGCGCGCGCGACGAAGACCTCGCCGTGCGCGAGAAACGCGAGCTTTCTACCGTCGGGGCTCAAGGCGATCTGCTGGAACCCGGTGGTGACGACGAGATGCTGGTCGGCGGCAGTAGCGCTCGCGCCGCGGAGTGTGATCGGCACCTGCTGCGCACGATTGGCGGCGACGTCGTATCGCCAGATGCCGAAGTCGCGCTCGAAGACGATCTCGCGGCCCTGCGGGTCGATCGCCGGCCAGAGGACGCGGCCGTCGGTGAAGCTCGTCAGGCGCCGGGGTTCGCCGCGGAGTGGCTTCGTCCAGAGATTCTGCGCGCCGCCCTGATCGGAGACGTAATACAGGGCGCTCCCGTCGGCGTTCCACATCGGCCATTGCTGCTTCGCGTCGCGCGTGAGTACTTGCTCATATGTTGGCGCACGCGTGCCATCGCCGCGCACGAGCCAGAGCTCGCTCTCGTCGAGGTGGCTGTGGCCCTTTCGCCACCACTGGCTCTGGCCGAAGCCGCGCGCGACGACGGCCGTGACGCTGCCATCCGGCGACGGCGCCGACATGAACTCTGCCGCGTAGCGATCGGCCGAGACGGGCATTGGCGTCCCGCCAGACGCGCGAACCCGATAGATGTCGGTGTTCCCGCCGACATCGTGCGCCGAGCTGGAGAAGTAGATGAAGGTGCCGTCGCGCGACCAGCCGTCGAGCTGCTCGTTCCCGTCGTCGAAGGTGACCTGGCGAACGTCGCCCGTCGCGAGGGTGAGGAGCCAGATGTCCATCGAGCCGGCGCGATTCGACATGAAGGCGACGCGCGTCCCATCGGGCGAGTACATTGGCCGCGATTCAGTGGCCGGATGCGAGATGAGGAGATGTGCTTCGCCGCCGGCCGTGGGCACGACCCAGATGTCGCCGCCAGAGACAAAGGCAATTTCCGACCGGTCGGGCGCAATCGAGGGCTCGGCAAAGGAGGGTCGGGCCTGGCGGACGGTAGGCCGCGACTGCGCGGCCGCGCTTGTCGTTGCCGCGACGAGGAGGAGAAGAAAACCGCTTCGCATTGTCGGCTGTGTGTCAGGTAAGGAATGAGCCGATAACTGACAGTCGAAAGCCGTGTTCGGCTAGCCTCGCTTTCGCCCGGCAACGGCACACACTCTGCGCTCTGGTCGCCAGTTGTTCCGGAACCCTTCAGCGCACGAGATACCCATGCGGATTCGATTCTTCACCGCCGCGATGGCCGCGGTAACGATGGTCGGTGTGGGCTGTGGCCGCAGCCAGAACGGGGCGCGCGACAGCGTCGCGAGCTCTGACAGCGCGGCACACGCGACGGCCTCCAACGGCAGCGTCGCCGCTCCCGCGAGCGACACCACGAACGGCGCCATCAGTGCGACGACGAAAGCGCTCGGCCCGGGCATTCAGGTGACACCGACCGATGAGCACAACGTCAACCGCTCCCTCGACTACAAGCTCACGGACAACGATTGGAGTCGATTCCTCAAGGCCGCCGATACCGTCGCGGCACTCCGCGCGCGCGACCCCGAGGTCCGCTCCTACCTCGGCGCACAGATCGTCGGCGCAAAGACCGATGACGCTGGTGAGAAGTGGCTCGAGTCGAACGCCAAGGTGTCAGGGGCGATCACGAGCGCCGGAATCACGGTGAAGGATTACTACCGGCTTGGTCTCGTGACCGCGGAAGCGGTGCGCTTCATGGACAACCCGGCCTCCGCACCGCCGACTCCGGCTGGCCGCGCGAATGCAGAGTTCGTCCGCAACCATAAGGCCGACGTCGATCATCTGCGTAGCATCAGTCGATAGCTATCGGTCCATAGTTATCAGGTAACAAGGAAGCGGGCGCGCATTGCGCGCCCGCTTTTTCCTTTTCCGCAGCGTCCTTCTGACGCTCTTCTCGGTTCGCCGTTCTCGGACCGCCGTTCTCGGACCGCCGTTCTCTGCCCGACTTTCCTTATGTGCGCTCCTTCCTACTTTCCCTCAATCCACCCGAGGAGCCCCGCCGTATGTTGTCGCCTTTCCGCGCGCTCTTTTCCGCCGCTCTCATTCTCGCGTCGCTTCCCCTCCAAGCCCAACAGCCGCAAGGCGCGGCACGCGATCCCCTTCCGACTCCTGCCTCGATCCTCGGCTTCGAGCCCGGTGCCGATCGACATCTTCCGAGCTGGAAGCAGATCACCGACTACTTCACCGCCCTCGACAGGGCGAGCCCGCGCGTCAGCGTTCGCACGTTAGGCAAGACCACCCTTGGCCGCCCCTTCCTCGTCGCGTTCATCAGCGATTCGGCGACGCTCGCCAACCTCGAGCGCTACCGTCAGATCCAGCGGAAGCTCATGGATCCGCGACTGCAGGCCGCCGGCGAACGTGAGCGCCTGCTCGACGAGGGGAAGAACGTCATTCTCATCACCTCGAGCATTCACTCGACAGAGGTCGGCGGCTTCACGACGCCGATCGTCCTCGCCGACCGGCTCGCACGCGCCGAGACGCCGGAGGCGCGGTCGATTCTCGCCAATACGATCATCATGCTGGTGCCGTCGCAGAACCCCGACGGCGTCGACATCGTCGGTGACTGGTACCGCTCCACGTTAGGCACGAAAGCCGAAGGGACGCAGCCGCCGCAGCTGTATCACCACTACACGGGCCACGACAACAATCGCGACTGGTACGCGTTCACTCAGGTCGAGACGCGCTATACCGTCGATTCGCTCTACACACCGTGGGATCCGGAGATCGTCAACGACGTCCACCAGCAGGGCGCCAACGCCGGGAGGATCTTCATTCCTCCGTACATGGATCCCGTCGAGCCGAATATTGATCCAGTTCTTACAGCAGGGACGAACTCTTTGGGGATGGCGATGAGCTGGCGGATGATCGCCGACGGCTTCACCGGTGTCGCGACCAACGCCTCGTACGACGAGTGGTCCCCAGCGCGCCAGTATTCGCTCTACCATCGCGGCGTCCGCATCCTCACCGAGACCGCGAGCGCTCGCCTCGCGACGGCAATCAATCTCGAGTTCGATCAGCTCGGTCCGGGCCGTGGTTACGACGCGCGCGACGCGACGTGGAACTATCCCGCACTCTGGACCGGCGGCACTTGGGGCTACCCCGACATCGTCCGCTACCAGGTCGAGGCCAGCTGGGCGATGCTCACTCAGGCCGCGCGCGACCGACGCGCGTGGCTCGAGAGCTACGCCACCCTCGGTGACCGCGCCCTTGCCGATCAGGCGAAATCGCCGGCCTGGGGACGCGACGCGTGGCCGTCGGCCGTGGTCATCCCGAAGGCGCAGCCGGACGCGGTGGCACTGCGCCGCCTGCTCTGGACGCTGCAGCACGGGCAGGTCGAGATTCGTGAGGCGAGCGCGCCCGTTGTGGTGGCAGGGACGACGTATCCCGCCGGTAGCTACGTCGTGCTCACCCAGCAGCCGTATGGCGGCTTCGCCAAGGCGCTCCTCGAGCGGCAGCGCTATCCCGATCTTCGTGAATACCCGAACGGCCCGCCGAAGCGGCCCTACGACGTCACCGCGCACACGCTCCCGCTTCTCTTCGGCGTCGATGTCGCCGAGGTGCGCGGCACCGCGCCGGCCACGAGCGCCCCGATTGCTCCTGTCGCCGAACCGAGCGCGAACGCGGGCCTAACGAGTCGACGGCGCATCGGGCTCTATCGCAGCTACAATGCGTCGATGGACGAAGGGTGGACGCGCTACACCTTCGACACGTACCACGTACCGTACACCTCGATCGTCGATCGCGACGTCCGAGCCGGCAACCTCAACGCGCGCTTCGACGTCATCGTGCTCCCCGACCAGTCGCCTAACGCGATCACGCGCGGCCTCGGCGGAAGCTACCCGGACTCACTGAAGGGAGGCCTTGGCGAGGAGGGTGCGCGAGCGCTCGCCGACTTCGTATCGCGCGGTGGCACACTGGTGACCTTCAACGACGCGTCCGAGTACGCGATCGAAGCGCTGAAGCTGCCTGTGCGCAACGTGCTCGCCGGTGTGAAGAATACGGACTTCTACGCACCAGGCTCGATCCTGGCCGTCGACATTCGACGCGATCATCCGATTGCGCGCGGGTTCGTGGCGCACGTGACAGCGATCTGGTTCGAGGGAAGCCCCGCGTTCGAGATTACCGACAGCACGCAGGCGACCGCCGTCGCCACGTACCCGGCAACCGGTAACCCGCTCCTCTCCGGCTGGCTCCTCGGCGGCGCGAAGCTGAACGGCAAGGCTGCACTCGTGGACGTCAAACACGGCTCCGGCCACGTCGTGCTCTTCGGCTTCCGCCCGCAGTATCGTGGCCAGAGCGTGGCGACGTACCCGTTGGTCTGGGGGGCGCTGGAGCGCTGAGCGTGGCGCGGGGCGCACAGGCTGTCATCCTGAGCGAAGCGAAGGATCTGCACTTACGCTTTCTCGTGGCTGCGAAGCATCTCTGAAAAAGAGAGTGGATTGAACGCAGATTTCGCTGATTGCGCAGATCTCGCAGAAACAACAAAAGAGCGGGAACGTTTTTTTGAAAAAGACGTTCCCGCTCTTTCGTCAGCGTCATCTGCGACTGGTCAGCGTCATCAGCGTTCACCTCAGGCGCTGCGCCGCAGGGATGCCGCAAGAGGCGGAAAGCAGATCCCTCGGTCGTCTCGCTTGCGCTCGACTCTTCGGGATGAC
>DATEPP010000357.1:0-3599 GCA_035273165.1 Gemmatimonadaceae bacterium | reverse complement strand
CCGTCTTATATGGAGTCGCGCGCTGGTCGCGCGCTCCTGCTCCTCTCGCCTTGCTAGTGATCCCTGCGGCGCAGCGCCTGAGGGGAACGCTGATGACGCTGACACGTCGCAGATACCGCTGAGAAAAAAGCGGTAACGACTCTTTTCAAAGTGGCGTTCCCGCATGTTATGCATTTTCTGCGGATTCAGCGGCATCAGCGTCCTCTGCGTTCAATCCAGTCTCCTCGCCAAGGATGCCAGCCGAGTACAGGACGGCGCGTCGCGACCTCTGGCCTGAGTCACTCGTTTCGAAGCGCCGTCAACGGATCGATCCTCGCGGCCCGGCGTGCCGGGAGGTACGCGGCTATGAGGGCAACACCGAGCAGGATGGCGACTACGGTGGCGTAGACGAGCGGATCCGTCGCGCTCACCTCGTAGAGCAAACTCTCGAGCGCGCGCGCTGCAAGCACTGCGACGGCGGTTCCGATCACGACGCCAAGGCCCGCGGTGCGGAGCCCTTCCCCGACGATCATGAAGGTGATGCGCCGCTCGATCGCGCCGAGGGCGGCGCGGATGCCGAGCTCTCTCGTGCGCTGGCCGACCGAGTACGAGATGACGCCGTAGATACCAACCGCGCCAAGCGTGAGTCCCAGCGCGGCGAATGCCGCGAGGAGAAGGGTGACGACGCGGCTGGCTTGAGTCGAGGCGGCGAAGATGTCCTCGAGGGAACGCATCTCCGCGACTGGCACGGTGCGGTCGAAGTCGTGGACAGCGGCGCGAATCTGCGCGCCGATCCCATTCACATTGGCGCGGACCACGAAGTGCATGAAGTGAAGATCCTGCTGCGCGTTCGGCCGATAGGCTTCCTCGACCGCGGCCGCGCTGGGAGAGGCGGAGCGCACGTCGCCGACAACCCCGACGATCGTCGCCCACTGCCGGTTCGTGCCAGTGCCAAGGCGAATGCGCTCGCCTAACGGGTCACGGTTGGGCCAGTAGTGCTTCGCCATCGACGCACTGATGACGACGACGGCGGGCGCGTCGCGTGTGTCCGTGGGGGCAAAGAGCCGGCCTCGCACGAGCGGAATCTTCATCGCGCCGAAATAATCGCCCACCACCGAACGCCAGACGATGTTCGGCCGGGTCGCTGTCGTCGGTACGGGTCTGGATTCGATGTCGAGCGCGCCGTGCCAGTTGAAGCCGCTGAGTGGCAGATGCTGCGCCGCACCGACGGCCGACACACCGGGGATCTCGGCGACGCGACGCGCAACCTCATTGAAGTAGGACGTCGCTTGGGCGGGCGCCGACAGCTGGCCGCTCGTCGGCTGGATGAGGAAAGTCGTAACACCACGCGGATCGAAGCCAAGGTTCACGTGATGCAGCCGCCAGAGCGTTTCGGTCATCAATCCGGCGGCGGCGACGAGCACCACGGCGAGCGCGACCTCGGCGACGACGAGACCGTCGCGCGCGAGGGAGCGTGATCGGCTGCTCGACGCCGAGGCGCCGGCGCGCAGCGTGCCGTCCGGATCGACGCGAGAAGCGAGCAATGCCGGACCGACGCCGAAGAGCAGCCCCGCGACGATCGTGACGACGGCGCACACGCCGAGTACCCCACCGTCGATGCTGACGGTCGACAGCATCGGCAGCGACGAGGGTAGAACGGCAGTGAGGAGCCGCACCCCGGCGAAGCCGGCGAGCACGCCGAGCGCGCCTCCCGCTAGCGCGAGGAGCAGACTCTCGACAAGAAGCTGGCGCGCAATCCGCGCTCGCGCCGCGCCGAGCGCGCGTCGGATAGCGAGCTCACGCCGGCGACCGCTGGCGTGGGCGAGCATGAGATTACTGACATTCGCGACGGCGATGAGCACGAAGAGGGCAACCGCTCCGAAGAGAACGACGAGCGAGCGTCGGACATCGCTGACGAGGCTTTCGTGAAGACTCATCACGGTCACACCACGCCCGTAGTCCTCCGCGAAGTTGAACGCTGCCCGCATGCGCGGGGCGAGCGCCGCCAGCTCCGACGTCGCGGAGGCAAAACTGGCCCCTGGGGCGAGTCTCCCGAGAGCGAGCGAGATCGCGCCCGTGTGAAAGGGAGACGCCGGATCGATCATCAGCGGCAGCCACGCGTCGACATCGGGCTGAAATGCCTCGAAGCCAGGGGGCATCACGCCGACGATCCGCGTCGGCTGCGCATCCATGTCGACGATCCGGCCGATGACGCTGCTGTCGCCACCGAATTGCGATTCCCAGAGCTCGTGACTGAGGATCGCGACGTTCCACGCTCCGGCATCGGACTCGTTAGGCCGAAGATCGCGGCCGAAGGCAGGCCGGACGCCCAGCGTCTGGAAGAAGTTCACCGAGACGCGCGCCGCATGCAGCTGCCGCGGCTCGCCGGCACCGGTCAGCGCGATCCCCCATCCCGGGCTGAAGGCAGCGACCGACTGTAGCGAGCGCGATTCGCGCTGCAGGAAAAGGAGCTCGGCGTTGGAGATCGCGTGGTTCGGCCAGATTGCAGCGAGGCGGCCGGGATCGCGGAATGGGAGCGGCCGAAGGAGGACGCTCCGCACCACGCTGAACATCGCGGTGTTCGCTCCAATCCCGAGAGCGAATGTGACGAGTGCTACGATGGTGAACACCGGCTTCCGGCGCGCCTGACGCACGGCGAAGACGGAGTCATGCCGCAGCCTGACCCAGGATTCCCTGTTCATCGCTTTCTCGCTCGAGTCGAGTCGAGAACGTAGACACGGCCACGACGGGAAGCGTTGGCCTCAGGGACGAACCGTGCGGATGCGGTTCGAGCCGCACGCTGCGCTCACGGCATTCCCGTCGCGTGGTGCTCGCCGCGCTGAAACGCCATGAAATCGTGGATCGCTCGCCGAGCCGCCGCGTCGCGGGTGCGGATGATTAGCTCCGCCCCTCGCGGAAGATCGCGCGGCTCGTAGGTGATGAGCGCGCGACGCTCGGCCATGATCCTTGCACCTGGCACTTCGCGCAGGTGGACCATCGCGGGCGTCGCGAAATCACCTGCTTTGAAGGCGCTGGCAATCTCGCGCATGTGGGCACGGATGCGCGCGACGCCAGCCGAGTCATCCACGTCCCGCTGCAGCTCGATGCGGCCACCGTCCGGGAGCGCGTCGAAGTGATGAGTGGACGTATACTGGTCGACGCCCATGGCCATCTTGCCGCGCTCCTGCATCGACGCGAAGGCGCTGTCATGTTTGACTGCTGCGTGCGGAGATTCCTTCTGTTGGGCGGAGAGACCGACGGGAAGTAACAAGGCGGCGAAGATCGAGACTGCGAGGCGAGTCATGAGAACCGTCCGTTGGCTGGCGTGATCGTTCGCCTCACGATAGCGGAGCGGCTGGACCACCGCTGGGACTTTTGTTCCAATCAACCGAGGCGATCTCCTCTTCCTCGTCGCGCAGGTACCAGGGTGTGTTGATCACCACGACGCGGGGACCGCCGCGAAAGAGGAGAAGTCCCTTGAGCATTGTCGATCGGTGGCTGTGCAGGATCAGCTCGTACCATTTGCGATCGATGAGCTCTGGCACGACGACCGCGACGTATCGGTGCGCGTTCGCGGCGACCTGCTCACGCACATGTCGGAGCAGAGGCCCGAAGAACTC
>DATEPP010000356.1:0-3737 GCA_035273165.1 Gemmatimonadaceae bacterium | reverse complement strand
GGTATCGGCGCAGGCGGTGTCGACGACGATCCGCGCATCGCCGCCGATCGTCGCATCGACCGCGGACACGAGAACGCCCCGCGGCGAAGAGGCAACCGGCACTCGCACAAGGAGACTGACTCGGCGCGTGCTGCCGTCGAGCAGGCGACTGCTCTCCGCCACAATGGCGAACAGGCGACGGGTGGTGCGGGTGACTGAGACGCGCGTGCGAACGTCGGGGGAGGAGCTGGTTGCCAACACGACCGTCGTCCCGATGGGTTGTCGTAGGCGATCGCGCGGCTGCCATGCAGCGAGCGCTCCGTATAGCGCGCTGTCGGCGATCGCCGACAGCCTCAGACCGCCACCGGCAGCAAGCACGTTCGTAGCGCGCGAGCGCTGACCGAAGAGCAGCGCCGTCGCGGCGAGTCCGCAGACGATGAGAAAATAGAGGACCGAGATCAATGCGACGCCTTTGCGCGCCGGGCGTGAACTCCGCAATGAGCGTTTCGTCATCGGTTGCGGAGAGCGACGACGACTCGCTCCGTATCGGACGGCACCCTCAGAGCCGGCCCCCTCGACTCCGCGATCAGCTGCATCTCGACACGCGTCACGCGGCGAACGTCGGCACCGCCTGAGGCGAGAGCGACGTCACCGGCGTCGAAGTAGCGAAAGCCGGTGCCGCCAGAGAGTGGAGAGGCGTAAGGGCCCGCTAGCGGCTGCACGAGGTTGAACCTCGCGGTCGCTCCATTCCAGCTATGCACGCCGAGATACCAGTGGCCGTCTCCAGCACGATAGAAGCTGTAGCGGACAGGTCTCGTCGTGCGCACGAAGGCGCCTTGCATCACCGCCGCCGAGTCGCGGAGGTCGGCGGCCCAGAGATGGGCAACGTCGAACAGCTGCCCACCGGCGCTGTCGAGCGCGGGACAGGTGCCGGCGACGCGGCGCGTGGCCGAAATGCGCAAGGGCCGCCACTGCTCTACCGAATCCGAGTCGGCGAGGAGCCAGAGCGTATCTCCGGCTGTCGCTGCAAGGGTGGCCATTCGACCAGCCGCGCCCAGCGACGAAGCGACGAGAAGCGACGTCGTCGAGCCGCCGCATACGACCCCCATTCCTGTCGTGGTGCGCAGCTGGAGGGAGGTGTCGCGCGCTTCGACGATGTCGCCAGCCTGAGTGGCTGCCGGGCGTAGGTCGAGCGGCACCAGTTGGGCGGCGGACGCCAGCTGCTCGTCATCGGCCAATCGCGTGGATTCTGCGAGAAGACGGTGCTGGAGCCTCGCTCCCACGCTCACGGCGATACCGAGGACAAGTGCACTTAGCGTGAGTGTGACGAGCACCTCGGCAAGGGTAAATGCCAAGCACGGCCTTCTCGCGCGAACTGAGCGCCGACGGACAATCAGCATCGTGCCGAGGTCCGGAGCGTGGCAACCTGGACCCCTCGCGACGTGACGACTCGCACGCTGTCCGTCAGGAGCCGTGTGTCGTTAGGCGCTGGTGACTCGGTGAACCATTCGGAGATGCCGCCGGCCAACGTGGCGGTGCCGGCGCCCGGACCGTCGCACGACCGGCTCGCCATGCGCTCGATGCGCGCCGACGCGATGCTCCAGGCACGGGACGAGGCGCGCGTTTCGCCGCCGTCGCGATAGAGCGCCGCCGCAAAGCCGACGAGAGCGAGGAGGCCGACGTCCAGCAGGAGCAGCGCAACCAGCAGCTCGATGAGCGTGAAGCCAGCTGGCTGGGCTGAAGAATGGATCGGACGCTCGCTACCTGCTGAATTTCTGAGCACGCGCACGCACGGGTTGGCGACGGAGCCAAGGTACGGACCGTGGCGAACAGCGGATCAGCGTTCGATTGCGCGCGGTATTGTTTGCGTGCGCGCGGCTGCTACGCGGCTCAGCGCGCGGCCGGTCGTCTGCTCGCTGCCGGCGTGAGGCGCTGCCTGCGCGGACGCGGTGACGTCACGACCGGAACAATTGGAAAGAGCAGGTGAAACGCCGCACCGCCCTCGCGCGCCGTCGTCACCCAGATCGCACCACGGAAGTTCTCGACGGTGCGGCTGGCAATGGCGAGACCAAGTCCACTGCCCTTCGCCGGCGGCTTCGTCGTGAAGAACGGGTCGAAGATGCGCTCTGCCAGCGCCGCCGGGACACCTGGTCCGGAATCGGCAACGATGATCTTCGCGATCTCCGCGGCGTCGTTCGACGCAAGCCAGTGCTGGACGCGGAACGAGGGCGGATGCTCGACGGCGTCGCTGCCAGTATCGTCGCGGCGGGTGGCGGGCTCGCGCAGCGTGAATCGCGCGGCGCGCTCGAGCCTAACGACAATGCGGCCGTGGCCATTCATTGCGTCCGCGGCATTGACGAGCAGGGTCACGAAGAGCTGTTCGAGCTCGGCTCCGGTCGCGAGGACCGGCACAGGTGCTCCAGTGAGCTCGAGAGTGACGTCGACGCCCTCCAGAACACCGCGTGTGCCAAGGTCGCGAACCACCACTCGAATGATCTCCTCGATGTCGAGCTGGGTCATCGTCACAGGGCGGCCGCGGGCGTAGTCTCGGAGTCCGCGGATCAGATTCTCGAGGCGAGCGCTCTCCCGTTCGAGCGTCGCGAGGAGCTCGAGGTCCTGCGAAGGCGCAGCCCGTCGAAGCAGCTGCTGCCGGAGGAGGTGGATGTTACCGAGCATCACGCCAACCGACTCGCCGAGCGCGCGCGCGACGGTAGCGGAGAGACGACTCGTGCTTGCCGCCTTCTCGGCCCGGAGACGATCCGCGTGGTCGTCGATGACGCGCGACGCCATGCGCTGGACCGCGCCGCCCACCTCATGAAGCTCGCGATGGGAGGCCGCGCCGACTGGAAGGCGCTGGCTCGCGCTCGCGCGATCGGTCGCGCCGGCGAGGCTTCGCAGCGGCTGAACGAGCACCCGCTCGAGAATGAGCCAGGTGACGCCCGCGAACATGATGACGTCACCGGCGATGGCGAGACCTAACGAGAGTCGCCGGTCGGCCGCGTGGAGCGCGCCCGGCCCAACGAGCAGAACGGTCGGCAACACCAGGGCGCCAGTCAGCAGAAGCGTCAGCTGGATGACGAGCTCGGTGCGGAGTGAACGCTTGCTGGGAGCGCTGTCAGTCATCTCCTTCGAGACGACTTGCTGCTCGACCGCGTTGCGCGTGGATCCCTGAAAGACGCCGCTCCCACGCGGGCGAAATGGCCGCTAGTGGAGCGTATTTGAGATGGTGATAGCAAGTGGCCGAGTTTGGGTTCTTCCGGAATTCGGATGGGCGGGAGAGAGTCTTAGGCCCCTGATACCGCTGACGGGTCCCTGAAACCACTGACGAAACGGCGCGATGAACGCGATGGCTCAGGCCCCATGCCTCATTCATCGCCAACCGGATCATCGCGCGCGAAGCGGTCAGTGGTGTCAGGGCCGTGTCAGTGGTGTCAGGGACCACTCTCCTTTCTTGGAGAGCACCGACTTCCCGAAATGCCGCAAGAACCCTTTGCTGCTATCACTACTTCCAATACAAGTCACTAGCGCACACCCAGCCGAGTTATGACTTTGCTTACGGCTGCAAATGAAGCGCCCCGCGGAGAGGCTCCGCGGGGCGCTTCGAATCTATGCTTGCCGCCGTATTACGGGACGTAGCAAGCCGGCTCACCGTCGCCCGCCGTGGTGATGATCGGGCTCGTGGTGTTGACGCCGATACCGCAGGTCGCGCCAGCCAGCTGGCTGTGCGTCACCGTCGCCGACCAGAAGCCGGCACCCGT